>DDFA01000017.1 GCA_002336975.1 Phyllobacteriaceae bacterium UBA1940 | reverse complement strand
CTCATCGGCTCCGCTGCGGCTCTCGTAGCATTTTCCGGCGCACAGGCCGCCGACGCCATCGTTGCTGCCGAACCCGAGCCGATGGAATACGTTCGCGTTTGCGACGCGTTCGGCACGGGCTTCTTCTACATCCCGGGCACCGAAACCTGCCTCAAGATCGGCGGCTTCGTTCGCTTCCAGGTCGGCTTCGGCTCTGACGAGTACACCGCTCAGGGTGGCCAGGGCCTCCTCAAGAGCAAGAACAGCTCCGACTGGGATGCGTTCACGCTCGTAGACGTCAACTTCGACTCCCGCACGGACACCGAACTCGGCACGCTGCGCGGCTACATCAACTTCGAAGGTCTGGCCGGCGGTCACAGCGACTCCAGCGACTTCTATGTCGACGAAGCCTTCATCGAACTCGGCGGCTTCAAGGCTGGTTGGTTCTACAGCTGGTGGGATAGCGGCATCAACGGCGAAACCGACTCGCTCGGCAACGTGACCGAGTTCAACTCGATCGCTTACACCTATGACGGTGGCACTTGGCGTGCAGGCCTCTCGCTCGACGAACTCGACGGTGGCTCGAATGGCACCCTGACCTTCACGGCTGGTGGCTTCCCCGTAGCAGCAACTGGCCGTAACCACGACCTCGGCGTTGCCGGTACGGTTGGCTTCTCGCTCGGTGGCGTAAACCTCGACGTTCTCGGCGGTTATGACAACGCAGTAGAAGAAGGCGCTATCCGCGCTATCCTGTCGGCCGACCTCGGCCCGGGCACCTTCCAGCTCGCTGGCATCTGGGCTTCCGACCCGAACGCTTACTGGAATGCTTCCGAGTGGACGGTTGCTGCTTCCTACGCCTTCAAGGCAACGGAAAAGCTGACGATCACCCCGGCTGCTCAGTACTTCGGCAATCTGAGCTCTGGCACCACCTGGGGTAACGACGACGCATGGCGCGTTGGTCTGACGGTTGGCTACGAAATCGTATCTGGCCTGAACTTCCTCGGCACGGTTGACTACAACAAGGTCGACTATGCCGCTGGTGGTTCCGACGACTTCGCTCGCGGCTTCCTCCGCCTGCAGCGCAACTTCTAATCTGAAGTTGAGCTAAAGATTGACCCGCAGTCTCTTCGAGACTGCGGGTTTTTCGTTTTGGGACTCCAGGAACCGTGTTCTGAACGTGAGGCAGTGGATCTGCTGCGCTCGGAGGCGGTTCGTTTTTAATTCGGCCAGCCGTTACAGCCGGTCCAGAAATGCCTTGATCCGGGAGAACAGGTCCGGATGATGCAGAAGGGGCGCATGCCCCTGGCCTTTTGCGACCACCGTCTCCACCTTCGGGCCAAGCGCCTGCATGCGCTCCAGCGTCTCTCTTGAAAACAGCCGGGAATGTTCGCCGCGTATCGCGAGCAGGGGGCTTTGCGCGAGCAGCTCGAATTGCGGCCAGAGTGTCGGCAGCGGCTTGCTGAAATCGATCGCCTGGAGTTGATCCGCCAGCCTCGGATCGTAGTCCGCGATGACCCGGCCATTCTTTTCTCGATAGATGGCATCGGCCATATCCAGCCAGTCGGCGCGTGTCAGCGTCGGAAATGTCGGGCCGTGGATGGCCTGAAGGAGGTCGGCGGCCTCTTCGAACGTGGCGGGCGAGGAGCGTTTTGCGAGATAGTCGCGGATTTCCACCAGCCCCGAGGCTTCGATTTCCGGGCCGATATCGTTGAGCACGACGCCGGCGATCAGGTCCGGCTGCATTGCCGCAAGAATATGCAGGATCAGCCCGCCGCGGGACGTGCCGACGAAAAGGGCGCGGGGAATGCCGAGTGCGGCACAGGCCGCGATGACATCGCCGCATTCGACGGGAACATTGTAGTTGGCGGGGTTCTCGTCATGGGCGGAGAGGCCGCGGCCGCGATAGTCGAGGCAGACGACGCGCCGGTGCGATGCGGCATCCTGTGCGAGGAGCCGCGCGAACTGCCCGAAATCCCGACCGTTTCGGCTGAGGCCCGGCAGGCACACGACGGGAAGGCGGTTTTGTCCGCCGCCGGCCGGCTCATAATCCCGTGCGTGCAGCAGCAAGCCATCGGGAGCGGGGAAGAAGCGGCTGGTCGAATGTGTCATGTGCGAAGTGCTCACATCTGGTTTGCGGCCAGATTAGAGAGCGCATGAGGGCGGTGCAAGCAGGAGGGCGCGGGCCAGTCGGGCCGGCTGTCCCATCGCCGTTCGTGCCGGAGGCCGAAGCCCTACCGCCCTACGCTCAGGTCGTGCACGATGTCGGCCTTCTGGCCGAGCCGGGTCTTGTAGACCTGATAGTTCTCCATCACGCGCTGCACGTAGCTCCGGGTTTCGGAGAAGGGAATGCGCTCGATCCAGTCGACAACCTCGTCGATCGGCTTGCCGCGCGGGTCGCCATAGCGGGCGATCCACTGCGGCACGCGGCGCGGGCCGGCATTGTAGGCGATGAAGGTCAGCACATAGGAGCCGCCGAAATCGCTGATCTGCTCGCCGAGATAATGCGCGCCGAGCGTGGCGTTGTAGGCGGCGTCCGTCGTCAGCCGCTCTTTCGAATAGGCAAGGCCGTACCGTTTCGCCACGCCCTCCGCCGTGCCGGGCATGAGCTGCAGCAGGCCCTGCGCATTGGCGGGCGAGATGGCGGCCGGGTTGAAGGCGCTTTCCTGACGGGCGATGGCATAGGCGAGCGCCTTGCCGGAGCCGGAAATATTGGCGCCGTCCGGAATGACGCCGATGGGGAAGGCGAGCGCCGCGACATCGATGCCGCGGCCGAAGGCGATCTTGCCGATCTGCAGGGAGAGCTGGTGGTTACCGTCCTTTTCCGCCTGGGCGGCGAGGAGGGCAAGCTCCCCCGGACCGGTCAGTTCTTCGGCAAGCGCGCGGTAGAGGCTGTCGCCGCGCCAGCCGTGGCCGGCGGCCTGCAGGCGGGCGATGGCCTGCACGGCTTCGCGCTGGTGGAAACGCGTGCGCTCCTCCTGCGTCGGCGTCGGATAGGCGACGTTCAGCGTCGTGCGGCCAAGCCGCGCGCCGGCAAGCTGGCCATAGAAAGTGCCCGGGAAATTGGCCGCCTTGGCGAAATAGTCCTTCGCGATGCCGGGGCCGCCCTTTTCGGCGGCGCGGCCCAGCCAGTACCAGGCGCGCGATACGGAAAGCGGGCGGTCGGAAACCTGCAGGATGCGCTGGAAATGCTTCGCGGCGGTCTTCGGTTCGCCAAGATCGCGCAGCGCATACCAGCCGGCATGGAATTCCGCCTCCACGATGTCGGCCGGATCGTCCGCGCCGTGATGCGCGGCGACACGATAGGCATCGCGCGAATCGCCGAGATCGGCAAGGCCGCGGCTGACGATGCGCTGTTCGTTCCACCACGCGCCGGGATTGCCGAGGCGCGCGGGGTCTTCCGGCATGGCGGCGAAGAGTTTTCCGGCCGCGCGGTACTCTTCCTTGCTCCGCAGGTAGCGGATGCGCAGATAGGTATAGGCGGGGTCCTTCTGCCAGCCGGCATCCACGGCCTTGATCAGGTCTCCGGCCGTCTTGTTCTTGCGGATGACGGCTGCCCAGGCGCGGTAGAGCGATTGCGCCTTGCCGAGATCCCCGAAGCGCTGCGCCTGCTCGGCGCGGTCGCGGTAGAGCAGCATTTCCATGCGCGCCTTGTGGTCGGCGGTCGTCAACAGCGTACCGAATTCGCCGAGAATCTGGTTCTCGATATCCGGCGAGAGGGTGTCCTTCTGCCAGAAGGACCGCAGGATCTCCGTGGCGCGCGCGGAATCGTTCGAGGCGACCAGCGCGCGGCTGAGCACGATGGCGCCCTCGGCGGTTTCCGGCCGCGTCGTGCCGAAGGCGGCGAGCACGTCGGCCGTCGGCGGATTTTCCCGGGCGAGCGCCCGTTCGGAATGCCGGCGCAGCGCCTTCAGGCCCGGCCAGCCCTTGAGTTCGCGCTGGGCGGCGGCGATTTCCCAGGAGGGCACACCCCGCTGGCCGGAAACGGCGATGGCCCAGGTCAGGATATGGCGGTCGAGGCTGTCGGCGGGCAGGCGGTCGCGCGCGATAATGGCCGCGGCCGCGTCACGGTTGGAGAGGGCGTCGAGGCCGGCGCGCAGGTCGGCATTCACCGGCTGCATGTCGTCCGCACGCGGGATGGCGTTGGTGACGATGTCCTTCGAGGGCATGTCTGCGGCAAAGCCGAGCGGCTTTATCGCCGGCACCGCTACATTCTCCGCCTCGACGGGCGAGGAGCGCAGGGCAAGGCCGGACGCACCGGCAAGCAGCAGAGCGCAAAGGGCGAAACTGTTTCTCGAGATCATGCTACATCCCGGATACCTGCCAGCAGGCGGTGCGTCTGACCATCACTTTCCGCCCGAACGTCGACAATGATTAACCCTTTGTTGCCTTAACGAAACCTTAACGGCAGCGCTCACTAAGCCGTGAAGGCCACTGCTTGTGACGCGACGGCCCGGGCGAGGCGAATATTCGCTCGCCTGCGCCATTTCCGCCTTGATCATGCATGAAAAACGCCTGCCGCGCCGCTTGCCGCATGACAGTCTCATGATTATTGTGCGGCAGCTTTTTTAACCATGGAATACGGCCAAAGCATGTAAGCCGCAGGGCAGCTTCGGTCTCAGGAGTTCTCGATGTTCAAGGGATCCATTCCCGCTCTCGTCACCCCCTTCACGAATGCCGGCGCTGTCGACGAAGAAGCCTTCGCCGCGCATGTGGAGTGGCAGATCGGCGAAGGCAGCCACGGCCTCGTTCCGGTCGGCACCACCGGCGAATCGCCGACGTTGTCGCATGACGAGCACAAACGGGTGGTGGAGCTGTGCATCGAGGTTGCCGCCGGCCGCGTTCCGGTTATCGCCGGCGCCGGCTCCAACAACACGAAGGAAGCGATCGACCTTGCCCAGCACGCCGAGAAGGCCGGCGCAGACGCGATCCTCGTCGTGACGCCCTATTACAACAAGCCGACGCAGAAGGGGCTTTTCGCGCATTTTGCGGCGATTGCCGAGGCTGTGAAGCTGCCGATCGTCATCTACAACATCCCCGGCCGTTCCGTTGTCGACATGACGCCGGAGACGATGGGCGCGCTGCACAAGGCGCATCCCTCGATCATGGGTGTCAAGGATGCGACGGGCAAGATCGAGCGCGTTTCCGAGCAGCGCATCGCCTGCGGCAAGGGCTTCGTCCAGCTTTCGGGCGAGGATGCGACGGCGCTCGGCTTCAACGCCCATGGCGGCACCGGCTGCATTTCGGTCACCGCCAATGTCGCCCCGCGCCTCTGCGCCGAATTCCAGAACGCCACGCTTGCCGGCGATTACGCCAAGGCCCTGGAATACCAGGACAAGCTGATGCCGCTGCACAAGGCGATCTTCATGGAGCCGGGCGTATGCGGCGCGAAATACGCGCTGAACCGCATCCGCGGACTCAACCGCACCGTCCGCTCGCCGCTCCTGTCCTCGCTGGAGCCGGCCACGGAGGCAGCGCTCGACGCGGCGCTTCGCCACGCCGGCCTGCTGAACTGACATGGCGACAAAGGCACGTCCGACGACGATCAAGAAGATTGTGGCGGAGAACCGCAAGGCCCGCTTCAACTACGAGATCATAGATACCTACGAGGCCGGTCTGGTTCTGACCGGCACCGAGGTCAAGTCGTTGCGGGAAGGCAAGGCGAATATCGCGGAATCCTACGCGTCCGATGAAGACGGCGAAATCTGGCTGATCAATTCCTACCTGCCGGAATACCTGCAGGCGAACCGCTTCAACCACGAGACCCGCCGCCGCCGCAAACTCCTGCTCTCCAAGCGCGAGATCCATCGCCTGCGCGTGGCGATTAATCGTGAGGGCATGACGCTCGTTCCGTTGAAGGTCTATTTCAACGATGTCGGCCGGGCCAAGCTCGAACTCGCGCTCGCCAAGGGCAAGAAGCTGCACGACAAGCGTGAGACCGAGAAGGAACGCGACTGGAACCGCCAGAAGGGCCGCCTGCTGCGCGAACGCGGCTAAGCGGAGAAGGGGCGCATCTGCGCCCCTCGGCCTGCTTGCCCTCAGAGGCTGGGGCGCAGGTAAAGATGGCTGATCTTTCCGCGATGGGTGCAGGCGAAGCCCCATTCCATCTTCATGTTGGCGAAGTCCACCTCGTAGATGTCGAGGCCTTCCGCAACGCCCTTGAAGGACGCGGCCTTCAGGTCGCCGGCCTGCTTCAGATCGCTCTCGATCGTTTCGGCCTGCTCGGTGGCGAGGCTTGCAAGCGGCGGCGCCATGCGATCGAGATCGGGCGCGCCGCGCTGGAATTCGTCGACAAGCCGGCGCAGAAGCGCTTCGCTTCCCACCATCGGCTTCTGCTCGCGGATGCGCTGCCGCACGATGTCCTCGATAGCGAGGGCCTCTGCCAGATCGACCCTTTCGGCCGCATCCTCGAAACCGTTCTGATGATGCACGAGGCCGGTGATCGCCCCCGCTGCATCCGGTCTGAACTCCACCTGTACCGGCAGGACCTTCATGAAGAACCCGGTTTCGCTTTCCGGAAAGATCTGGAGGTCCGATTGCCCGACGATCCGGTAGAAAAGCTGACCGTCCTTTACGGAAACGATGGAAAGCGTGCCGTCGGCGGTCTCGTAAGCGCCGGCAAGAGCGTCCAGACGGCGCGGGTCGACGGCGACTTCGCTTCTCGGGCGCATCTGTTCATAGCGCCGCCATGCAATGGTGTCGTGGGACGGTTCGGGCATCTTCGTTTCCCTTGCGAGGTGAATGAGGTCGTCGACCGAGGGCGTCGTGCCACCGTCGATCTTGGCTTGCAGGGCCTCGATGACCTGTAGCCCCCGGGTGGCCCGGCTGCGCGTTTGCGCAAGGGCGTCGCGCTGGAATGCCAGGGTCTTCGCCAGATCGGTCGCCTGCCCCTTGAGGAGCCTTGCGATGTCGCGCAGGCTGAGGCCGAGCGTCTTCAACGCCAGGATTTCGTTCAGCCGCGCGATCTCGCCGCTGCCATAGAGCCGCCATTGCTTGGCGGTGCGGCGGGGCGAGATCAGGCCATGCTGCTCATAGAGCCGGAGCGTGCGCACCGACAGGCCGATGCGACCGGCGCATTCCAGGGCGGTGAGCAGGACTTCGTCTTGGGTGCGACCGTGCATCGAAAACTCCTTCGCCACCCTGTTTACGGCATGACGCAGGGTCCGGCTCAAGAGGAATTCGGGAAGGGCCTGCCAAAAAGACGAACCCCGCGGCCATCGGGACCGCGGGGCGCGAAAGGAACTGGCCGAAGCCGGTCAGAACTGGTTGTAGATCTGTGCGATCACCGACTGGCGAGCGACCTGGGCAAGCTCGGCGCCGCTCTGCTGTGCCGGCAAATCCGGCGACGGCGCGGGGTTGGCGCTCGGGGTGCGGGCGGTGAGGAAGGACGACATCAGCGTGTTGAGGTCGTTGCTCTCGATGGCGAGGCGGGCGGTCGGATTGCGCTCGGCCGCCACGCGCTCGTCGGTGGTCGCCTGCGTCGGCGCGACGGCGTGGGAGGGGAGGGCCGAGATGCCCGGCAGGCCGTTCGGCGAATAGAGGAAGCTGAGATCGCCGGCATCTTCCGCGATATCGGAAGGCGTCGCGACCTGCGTGACCGGCAGCGGCTGGGAAAGCGCGGCGAGCGCCGCGACGGCGGGGCGGCTTTCGACGGACGGGGCGGCCGCGCGCATTTCGAGCGCGTTCGATGCTGCCCTGTAGCTGTTGCCCGAAAGCGATACTGCGTCCACCATTCCGAAAATGTCCCAATGCTAAATTACTGTCGGCTTTCGGGATATCAGGAGAGTCTTGCAGAACGTTAATCGACGGCGAGTGGATTTGATTCAATGTTTAACGAAGCGTTGAAAAGCCTCGATTTCCGGGCGTTTGGCAAAGCAGAAAATGAAAAAATCCGGCTCCTTCAGCCGCCGGTCCATTCCGGGCGGGTCACTTCGTACCAGACTTCGCCATGCTCGCTGCCCGCAATGGGATCGGGCCAGTCGACATGCTGCGTGCGCGTGTGGCGCATGCCGAGCTTTTCCATCACGCGGCGCGATGCGAGATTCACCGCCATGGTGGTTGCGACGATCCTGTCATAGCCGCCGCTTCGAAAGCCCCAGTCGACAAGAGCGAACGCGCCTTCGGACGCCAGTCCCTGTCCCCACTCCGCGTGGGGCAGGCGATATCCGAGTTCGGCAAGGGTCTCGCTCTCCGGCCACAGGCAGAACCACCCGGCGAAAGTGTCGTCGCGCGTGCGCCGCGCCGTCCAGACATAGGGTTCCGTTCCCCTTGGCATGAGGAACGTGCTGTTCGGATCGGGGATTTCCGGATCGAAGGCGCGACCGCCGTTGAGGAAGCGCATGACTTGCGGGTCGAGCTCGAGGGAGATGAAGTCGGCGCGGTCGCTCGGGCGGCAGGGGCGGAGCGTCAGATGCGGCGTTTGCAAGACGGCCATGTTCGAACATCCATGAAATGATGTGTCCGGGAAAGCCGTACCGCGACTTGCGGCCGAAGTCGATTAGCCTGCTCACATTCCAGCGGGGAAGCCGCCTCAGTCCGCGACGGGCTCTACCGGCTCGACGGACCGTTGCGGGCGCTCGGAAGGATCGCGGCCGATTTCGGCCTTCAGCGTGCCGAGGTCGATGAAGTAGTCGGCCTGGCGGCGCAGGTCGTCGGCGATCATCGGCGGCTGGGTCTGCATGGTGGAGACGACGGAAACCTTGCGGCCCCGGCGCTGCAGCGCCTCGACCAGCGTCGTGAAGTCGCCGTCGCCGGAGAATATGACGAGATGGTCGACGGTCTCGGACTGTTCCATCGCGTCGATGGCCAGCTCGATATCCATGTTGCCCTTGATCTTGCGGCGGCCGAGCGAGTCGGTGAATTCCTTGGCCGGCTTGGTGACGACCTTGTAGCCGTTGTAGTCCAGCCAGTCGATCAGCGGGCGGATGGAGGAATATTCCTGGTCCTCGATGAGGGCGGTATAATAGTAGGCGCGCAGCAGATAGCCGCGCTTCTGGAAGGCCTTGAGCAGCTTGCGGTAGTCGATGTCGAAGCCGAGCGTCCTGGAGGCTGCATAGAGGTTCGCGCCGTCGATGAAGAGAGCGATTTTCTCGCGGGGGTCGAACATGGCGCAATCCTTTAAATAGGAGTTGATGTGAAACGGGTTGGTTTGACCGGCCGACGGCGCTCCGGATGCACTATCCGGTTGAATTAATTCTTTTTCATATACTATTCATTTAGGACAGGGAGCCATGCTTTCCAAGCAAATCTAGGTTGCGCAAACGAATTTTCCGGCCGGCATCGTTTCAGTAAATTCAATGGGTTCCGAAATGGGAAGTAGTTCCCGCGCCTTACCCGATTTGTCGGATATTTCGGCGTTTCACCTGCCGTAACGGGAGTTCTCAATCAGAGGTTTTGCCCGGCTGTCATGACACCCGGGCCATGGGGCGGCGGCAAGGAAAAACTTGAATTTTCCTTCCATTGCCTGTATCGGCCATGCAAACTCCTGAAATTCTCGATCACAAAGGACAGGCAATGGCCCGTGTCACCGTTGAAGATTGCATTGACAAGGTAGACAACCGCTTCGAGCTGGTTCTTCTTGCAAGCCATCGCGCCCGCCTCATCTCGCAGGGCGCCGCCATCACCATCGACCGCGACAACGACAAGAACCCCGTCGTTGCCCTGCGCGAGATCGCCGACGAAACCCTTTCGCCCGACGACCTCAAGGAAGACCTGATCCACTCGCTGCAGAAGCATGTGGAAGTGGACGAGCCCGAGCCCGATCCGGCAAGCCTGATCGCCGACGACGCCACGGTCGTTGCCGCCGACGAGGACGAGGACCAGCCGGAAACCATCGCCTTCGACCGCATGTCGGAAGAAGAGCTGCTGGCCGGCATCGAAGGCCTCGTACCGCCGGAAAAGAGCGACGATTACTGATTTCGGTAACTTACCGAAACCTTTGCTGTTGCGAATGCCGGTGCGCCCCTCTTAAGCTGGGGCGCACTTTTTTTTGCCCTGCGGGAGCGGGGAGAAAGCCGACCGAGGATGATGCGTCAATATGAACTCGTCGAACGGGTTCAGAAATACAAGCCGGATGTCAACGAGGCCCTGCTGAACAAGGCCTATGTCTATGCGATGCAGAAGCATGGCATGCAGAAGCGGGCGAGCGGCGACCCCTATATCTCGCATCCGCTGGAAGTCGCCGCGATCCTCACCGACATGCGCCTCGACGAATCGACCGTCGCCGTCGCGCTGCTGCACGACACGATCGAGGACACGAGCGCCACGCGCGCGGAGATCGACGAGCTGTTCGGCGAGGATATCGGCGCGCTGGTCGAGGGCCTGACGAAGATCAAGAAGCTCGACCTCGTTTCCAAGAAGGCCAAGCAGGCGGAAAACCTGCGCAAGCTGCTGCTCGCCATTTCCGATGACGTGCGCGTGCTGCTGGTCAAGCTGGCCGACCGGCTGCACAACATGCGCAC
>DDFA01000067.1 GCA_002336975.1 Phyllobacteriaceae bacterium UBA1940 | reverse complement strand
CGTTGCGGATGTCCTTGCGGTTGCCGAACGGCGCGTCGGCGACGAATTTTCCGCCGGCGTCATGCACCGGGTAGGAATAGCCGGAATCGGGCCGCGCCTGCTTGCCGCCGATATAGAGCTTTGCGGTGCGGTCGATGCCCGACGGCGCGCGCTCTTCATCGTCGTCGAGCGGCAGCGGCGACGGAATCGGCTTGGCGACAGCGGCGGTCTTGGCGGATTTCAGCCAGGCCGGAGTCAGATATTCGAGCATGCCCTCGCGGCCGCCCTCGCGGCCAAAGCCAGACTCCTTGTAGCCGCCGAACGGAATGGCGGCGTCGAACAGATTGGTCGAGTTGATCCAAACCACGCCGGCCTTGACCTTGCGCGCCGCGTCAAACGCGGTGTCGAGGTTCTGCGACCAGATCGAGGCGGCGAGACCATAGCGGCTGTTGTTGGCCAGTTGCAGCGCCTCGCCCGGGGTGCGGAAGGTCATCGACACCAGCACGGGCCCGAAAATCTCCTCCTGCGCCAGGTTGGACGCCGGCGCGACGTCGGTGAACAGCGTCGGCGGGTAGAAGCAGCCTTGCCCGGCGATCAGATCCTCCGCCCAGGTCGGCTGGAACGCGGTGGCGCCTTCGGCGATGCCTGCCTTCACCCGCGCCGAAATCTGGGCGATCTGCACCGGCGCGACCACCGCGCCGACATCGGTCGACTTGTCGAGCGGGTCGCCGACGCGCAGTTTTTCCATCCGCGCTCTCAGCTTGTCGTAGAATTTCTCGGCGACGCCCTCCTGCACGATGGCGCGCGAGCCGGCGCAGCAGACCTCGCCCTGGTTGAACCAGATCGCGTCGACGACGCCTTCGACCGCGGCGTCGAGATCGGCGTCGGCAAAGACGATGAAGGGCGACTTGCCGCCAAGCTCCAGCGACAGTTTCTTGCCCGAGCCCGCCGTCATCCGGCGCAGGATCCGGCCGACCTCGGTCGAGCCGGTGAACGCCAGCTTGTCGATGCCCGGATGGCCGGCGATCAGCGCGCCGGTCTCGCCGCCGCCATTGACGATGTTGACGACGCCGGCGGGCAGGCCCGCCTCCTTGCAGATCTCGGCGAACGCCATGGCGGTCAGCGGCGTGTGTTCGGCGGGCTTCAAAACCACGGTGCAGCCGGCCGCCAGCGCCGGACCGATCTTCCAGGCCAGCATCAGCAGCGGAAAATTCCACGGAATGATCTGGCCGCAAACGCCGGCCGGCGCATGGCCCGGAAACACCGTGTCGCGCAGTTCGGCCCAGCCGGCGTGATGGTAGAAGTGACGGGCGACCAGGGGAATGTCGATGTCGCGGGTCTCGCGAATCGGCTTGCCATTGTCCATCGTCTCCAGCACCGCCAAAAGCCGCGCATGCTTCTGCACCGCGCGGGCGATGGCGTAGAGATGGCGGGCGCGCTGGTTGCCCGACAGTTTCGACCAGGAAGCATAGGCGGTCGTCGCCGCCTTGACCGCCGCGTCGACTTCCTTCTTGCCGGCGATCGCGACGTCGGCGAGCTTTTCGCCATTGGCCGGATTGGGCACGGCGAAGGTCTCGCCCGCCGCCGGCGTGAACTTGCCGGCGATGAAGTGGCCGAACCGGCCCTTGTGGCGCTTCAGCCAGTCGCGGGCAAAGGCGTCGTCCTCGGGCGCCGGGCCGTAATCCATCGAGCGCAGGATGTCGGTGATCTGGTTCATTGGGGCCTCCATGCGGAGCGGGTGCAGGCGCGGAATGTGGGACGACCCCCCTCTGGCCTGCCGGCCAGAGGGGGGTCGGTGACGATTGAACGAGACATCAACCTACGCCATCCCGTGACGGTCGTTGGACGAATAGCGCCCGGTGACATAGTGCTCGAGCTGCCGCTCGATGTCGGCCAGCAGCGCCGAGGCGCCGAGCCGGAACAGGTCGGGCTTCAGCCATTCGTCGCCAAGCTCCTCCTTCATCAGGATCAGCCAGGCGAGCGCGTCCCTCGACGCGCGGATGCCGCCCGCCGGCTTGAAGCCGACATAGAGCCCGGTGCGTTCGAGATAGTCGCGGATGGCGCGCACCATCACCAGCGACACCGGCAAGGTGGCGTTGACGGCTTCGGTGCCCGTCGAGGTCTTGATGAAGTCCGACCCCGCCTGCATCGCAACCATGGACGCCTTGTAGACATTGCTCAGCGTCTTCAGCTCGCCGGTCGCCAAAATGGCCTTCAGATGCGCCTCGCCGCAGGCTTCGCGCATCTGCTTCACCTCGTCATAAAGCGCATTCCATTCGCCGTTGAGCACATGCGCGCGGGTGATGACGATGTCGATCTCGGCCGCGCCTTCGCCGACGGCGTAGCGGATTTCCTCAAGCCGCTGCTTCAAGGGCGTCAGGCCGGTCGGAAAGCCGGTGGCGACCGACGCCACCGGAACGCCCGAGCCGGCGAGCGCCTTCACCGCGACCGGGACCATGGTCGGGTAGACGCAGACGGCGCCGGTGGTCAGCCGCCGTCCGCCGAGCCCCAGCGCCTCCTTCAGATCGGCGCGCAGCGGATTGCGCGCCTTGGCGCACAAACGCTTGACGCGGCCGGGCGTATCGTCGCCGGCCAGCGTTGTCAGGTCGATGCATTCGATCGCCCGCACCAGCCACGCCGCCTGCCAGGCCTTCTTGACAGTGCGGCGGGTCGTCAGGGTCGACGCGCGGCGTTCGGCTGCGGACAGGTTGACGTCCGCCGTCTCGAACCATTCGGGCCGCAGCGGTCCGCCGTCATTGCGCGGACGGTGATTTGGCAGATGCACAACCTCGGTGCCGGTCGCCACGGCGTGCGCGGTCTTGGCGTTCATGAACATACTCCCTGCGGGACGAACAGTCCCGGGTCGCGGTGACGATTCAAAACTCTCCGACGGCTTCGCGCAAGATGGCGGCGAGCCGCGCGCCGCCAAGCGGCGCCATGTCCTTGGTTTCCTGATGCGACAGTTCCCCGCCGGTCATGCCGGCGGCGAGATTGGTGATCACCGAGCAGGCGGCGACGCGAAGCCCGAGAAACCGCGCCAGGATGACTTCGGGCACCGTCGACATGCCGACCGCATTGGCGCCGACGATGCGGGCCATGCGGATTTCCGCCGGCGTTTCGAACGACGGGCCGGAGAACCACATGTAGACGCCCCGGTGCAGCGGCGTGCCGGTCTTGTGCGCGGCGCGTTCGAGCGCGGTGCGCATGTCAGCGTCATAGGCCTGGGTCAGGCCGACGAAGCGCCCGTCGCTCTGTTCGCCGAACAGCGGATTGGAACCGGAAAAATTGATGTGGTCGGTGATCATCATCACCGAGCCGGGCTCCATGTCGGGCTCGAGCGATCCCGCGGCGTTGGTCAGCATCAGCGTGGTGACGCCGATGCCCTTCAGCACCTCCAGCGCCGGGCGCATCGCGGCCGCGTTGCCGTGCTCGTAATAATGGGCGCGGCCGGCCATGATGATCACCGGCGTGCCGGCCAGCGTGCCGGCGACCAGCTGGCCGGCATGGCCGGTGACGCCGGAGTGGGGAAAACCCGGCAGGTCGCCATAGGGTATGCGCACCGGGTCCGACACCTCGTCGACCAGCCCGCCGAGACCCGACCCCAGCACCAGCGCGACCTGCGGCGTACGTCCCTCGAGGCGCTCGACCAGGATGCCTGTCGCGTCGGTCATTTCAACATCTCTCCGGCAAAGCCAAAGGGCAGCATGTCGCCCATGGTCACGGTCTCGACCACGCCGGCCTGGTCGCAGAGATAGAGTTTTGTCTCCGGCCTGGAAAACTCGGCGAGCCGCTGGCGGCAGCCGCCGCACGGGGTGATGCGGTCCATGCGCTCGGCAACCACCGCGATCTCGGCGATCTCGCCGCCGCCGGCCATGATGTAGTGGCCGAGCATGGTGGTCTCGGCGCACCAGCCTTCCGGATAGGACGCAACCTCGATATTGGCGCCGGCGAACACCTGTCCGTCCGTCGTGCGCAGCGCCGCGCCGACGGGGAATTTCGAATAGGGCGCATAGGCTCTGGTCATCGCCCGCCGCGCCGCCAGGAAGAGATCGTGCGACATGCCTACCGCTCCTTGACATAGGCGACGCCGCCGGCCTTGGGCGGGATCGCCTTGCCGATGAAACCGGCGAGCAGGATGACGGTGAGGATGTAGGGCAGCGCCTGCATCAGCTGGGTCGGCACCTGGCCGATGACCGGGAACGAATAGCCCTGGAAGCGGATGGCGAAGGCGTCGAGGAAGCCGAACAGCAGGCAGGCGAACATCGCCGGCACCGGCTTCCACTTGGCGAAGATCAGCGCCGCGAGCGCGACGAAGCCGCGGCCCGCGGTCATGTCCTTCACGAAGCCGGGGCTTTGCGCCAGCGACAGGTAGGCGCCGGCGAGGCCGGTCAGCACGCCGCAGCAGATGACGGCGCGGTAGCGCAGCCAGGTCACGGAAATGCCGGCCGTGTCGACGGCTGCCGGGTTTTCGCCGACGGCGCGCAGGCGCAGGCCGAAACGGGTGCGAAACAGCACCCACCAGGTCAGCGGCACCATGGCGAAGGCGATGTAGACGAGGATCGAATGGCCCGAAATCAGGTCCGCGTAGATCGGCCCGATGATCGGCACGCCGCGCACGGTGTCGGCAAACGGCAGGATGATGTCGTCGAACCGCGCATTGCCGGACAGTTGCGGCGTGCGGCCGCCCTCCTTGAACCAGGCCTGGCCGAGCAGCACGGTTGCGCCGGCGACGATGAAGTTGATCGCGACGCCCGAGACGATCTGGTTGCCGCGATTGGTGATCGAGGCGAAGCCGTGCACCAGCGCGAAGAACACCGCGGCGAGGATCGCGGCGAGCACGCCGATCCAGGCGGAGCCGGTGACGGCGGCGGCGGACGCCGCGGCGAAGGCGCCGGCCAGCATCTTGCCTTCAAGGCCGATGTCGAAGACGCCGGACCGTTCCGAGTAAAGGCCGGCGAGGCAGGCCAGCAGCAGTGCCACCGACAGGCGGACGGTTGAATCCAGCAGTGCGATGAGAACGTCGAACATGTCAGGCTTCTCCCGCCGGCTTTGCGTCAAGCCCGACGCTTCGGGGTCTCAGCGAGGCAAAGACGGTCTGCACGAAGGGCCGGAACATGTGCTCCAGCGCGCCGGCGAAAAAGATCACCAGACCCATGATGACGACGATCATCTCGCGGGTAATGTTGGGCATCTCGAAGGCGATCTCGGCGCCGCCCTGATAGAGCATGCCGAACAGGACCGCGGCAAAGATGATGCCTATGGGATGCGAACGGCCCATCAGCGCCACGGCGATGCCGACAAAGCCGGCGCCTCCGACGAAGTTCAGCTGGATGCGGTCCTGCGCGCCCATGATCGGATTGAGCGACATCAGCCCGGCAAGCGCGGCCGAGATCAAAAGCGTGATGATGATGGTGCGCTTTTCGCCGATGCCGGCGTAGAGCGCCGCCTTGGGGCTGAAACCCATGGTGCGGATTTCATAGCCGAGTTTTGTGCGCCAGATCAGCAGCCAGACGCCGAACGAAGCGAGCAGCGCCAGGAAGAAGGTGATGTTGAGCGGCGTGCGGCGCGCCGATATGCCGAGCGCGCCGAGCAGCGGCTCGAGGCTGGGAATGTTCGCCCCTTCCAGGAACGGCCGGCTTTCAGGCGCCATCTGGCCCGGCGCCTTGAACACGTTCACCAGCAGATAGACCATCAGGCTGGCGGCGATGAAGTTGAACATGATCGTGGTGATGACGATGTGGGAGCCGCGATAGGCCTGCAGCCAGGCCGGGATCAGCACCCAGGCGGCGCCGAAGATCGCGGCGGCGACGATCGCCAGCGGATAGGTGATCCACCACGGCAGGATCGAATCGAAGGTCAGGCAGACGATCGCGACGCCGACGCCGGCGACGGACGCCTGGCCTTCGCCGCCGATGTTGAACAGGCCGCCATGGAAGGCGACCGCCACCGCGAGCCCGGTGAAGATGAAATTGGTGGCGTAATAGAGCGTGTAGCCGATGCCGCGGCCCGAACCGAACGCGCCCTTGAGCATCAATTGCACCGCCTCGATCGGGCTTTCGCCGACCAGCAGCACCACCAGCCCGGCGACCAGGAAGGCGACGGCGAGATTGATCAGCGGGATCAGGCCATAATCGGCCCACAGCGGAAGCTTGGCGTAGGGAGTGCTCATTCTGCCGCTTCCTTCTGCACGACGCCGGCCATCAGCAGGCCGAGTTCGCCTTCGCTGGCGTCGGGGCCGCGCTCGCCGACAATACGCCCGTCGAACATCACCAGGATGCGGTCCGACAGCGACCTGATCTCGTCGAGCTCGACCGACACCAGCAGCACCGCCTTGCCGGCGTCGCGCATCTCGATCAGCCGCCGGTGGATGAATTCGATCGCGCCGACGTCGACGCCGCGCGTCGGCTGGCCGACCACCAGCACCGACGGGTCTTGCTCGATCTCGCGCGCCAGCACGATCTTCTGCTGGTTGCCGCCGGAAAAGTTCGCGGTCTTGAGACGCGGGTTGGGCGGACGGATGTCATATTTCTCGATCATCGATGACGCTGCATGCCTGACCTTGTCGAGGTCCATCAGCAGCCCCTTCTGGAACTCGGCATCGTCGTGATAGCCGAGGATGGCGTTCTCATATTCCTCGAACTGGAGAACCAGCCCCATGTGATGCCGGTCTTCCGGCACATGGGCCAGGCCCTGGTCGCGCAGGTCGCCCTGGCGCACGCCGATAATCTCGACCTTGCGGCCGTTCAGCGTCAGTTCGCCCCTGGTGGCCTTGCGCAGGCCGGCGATCGTCTCGATCAGTTCCGACTGGCCGTTGCCGGCGACGCCGGCGATGCCGACGATCTCGCCGGCGCGCACTTCGAAGGAGACGTTTTTCACCACATCGACCTTGCGCTGGTCGGTGACGGTCAGGTCGCGCACCGACAGCTTGACCTCTCCGGGCCTTGCCTCGCCCTTCTCGACATGCAGCAGCACGCGGCGCCCGACCATCAGTTCGGCCAGTTCCTCCACCGTGGTCTCCGACGTCTTGCGGGTCGCCACCATCGTGCCCTGGCGCATCACCGAGACATTGTCGGTGACCGCCATGATCTCGCGCAGCTTGTGAGTGATCAGGATCACCGTCTTGCCCTCGTCCTTCAGCCTGCGAAGGATACGGAACAGATGGTCGGCCTCGGCCGGCGTCAGCACGCCGGTGGGCTCGTCGAGGATCAGGATTTCAGCGCCGCGATAGAACGCCTTGAGGATTTCGACGCGCTGCTGCAGGCCGACGGCCAGATCCTCGATCACCGCGTCGGGATCGACCTCCAGGCCGTATTCCTGCTCAAGCCGGTGCAGTTCGCCGCGCGCCCGCGCAATGCCGCTGTTCAGCAGCGCCGAGCCTTCGGCCCCGAGAATGATGTTTTCGAGCACGGTGAAATTCTCGACCAGCATGAAATGCTGGTGCACCATGCCGATGCCGTGGGCGATCGCCTCGTTGGGCGTCTTGATCGACACCGGCTTGCCGCCGATGCGGATTTCGCCCGAATCGGCCTGATAGAAACCGTAGAGAATCGACATCAGCGTCGACTTTCCGGCCCCGTTCTCGCCGATTACGCCATGGATCGTCCCGCGCTCGACGCTCAGCTGAATGTCCCGGTTGGCCCTGACGGCCCCGAAACTCTTGTTGATGCCGATCAGCTCGATAGCTTTTTCAGCCATCCGCATTCCCCGCTCTGCGTCCGGTTCCCGTCGGACATTTTTATCATTTGGTCAAAATTCCTACACGGCGCAGAAGGCGCTGCCAAGCAGGCGACCGGGCGATATGTTGCAGTCTCGACAAAAGAGTTGGCGATTGTCAATTTCGACTGCCGAACCGGATGACAACTATGCCCGCAAATATCGACTCGCGCCTGATGAAACTCGAAATCCTCGCCGCAGAACATGAGCATACGATTGCTGAAATGTCCGCCGAGATCGCCAAGGCGTGGAAAACCATCGAGGAGATGAGCAGGCGGATGGAGGCGATGCAATTGCGCCTGACCGGGGTCGAGGAGGCCACCGCGCCGGAAACGCCGGTCACACGGCCGCCGCACTGGTGAGAGAACGATATGCATCGCTCCCTTGAGATGGCAGTTAGGGACGCTTATCCCAGTCCTGGTAAGTGCATATATTGCTTGCGAAAAGACACAGCCCGAACGATCGAGCACATAGTGCCGTTAGCTCTCAACGGAACATGGATCATTCACGATGCCGCGTGTGCAGAATGCCGCGACAAGACAAACCATCGATACGAAAACAAGGCATTGAACAGTGATTCACTACGAGTCATTCGAAAGTTCTTACGGCTGAAGCGACGCAGGCGAGGAAACGATCAGAAGGAGATTAGGCTCCCGCCGGTCTGGTCCGGTGACAGCGCGAATCTGATTTACGCGCCTCCACCGCTTGCCGAAAACCCGCTGGAAGAAGAGTTTCCAGCGATTTTCGCTTGGCTAGATTTGGAACCCGCCAGGCTTTTAGCTGCCCACTATCCGCCGGAAAGTCGGGAAAAAATCCGTGTTGTTTTTACAAGACTGGATGGGCGCTCAGTTCCAGATGAACCCGTATCTCTCCGCTTGCAAATCCCTCCTGCGCTTTTCATGCTCGTTGCGAGAATCGGATATTCGTACGCAGTCGCTGAGCTTTCAACAGACGGATTTGATGGAAGCGAAATCAGGGCTCTCCTAAGTGATGGAGGCGAGAATGTTTTCGATTTTGTTGGCGGTGTCTACGGATTGAAATCCAACAATTCGTCCCACTTTCATGACCTGAAGATTACTGAAGTTGGGGAATTTGTGGTTGTGATGGTCAACCTCTTCTCGTCATACGGAATTCCTCCTTTGGAAGTGATCGTTGGGAAAAGGCTAAAATAGGACGATGCCGCTCGTCTCTCCTCACAAGCTTGCCAACCCGCTGATCGACGGCCGCCAGTCCGAGCGCGCCATGCTGGTCAGGCGCGGCTGCCAGCGGCTTTTCGGCGAAATGGGCGCAACGCTGCTGCCGGAACTGTCGCTGGCGAGCGGCCGCCGCGCCGATCTCGTCGCCCTGATGAGGAACGGCGACATCTGGATCGTCGAGGTCAAATCATCGATCGAGGATTTTCGCGTCGACCGCAAATGGCCGGAATACCGGCAGTTCTGCGACCGGTTCCTGTTCGCCACCCATCCGGAAGTGCCGGCGGAGATATTTCCCGACGACGCCGGCTTCATCGTCTCGGACGGTTACGGCGCCGAAATCCTGCGCGACGCGCCCGAACACCGGCTGGCGGCGCCGACCCGCAAGGCGCTGACGCTGCGCATGGCCCGCACCGGCGCGGCGCGGTTGATGGCGGCCGAACTCGCCGGCATCGAGATCGGCGTGGTCGAGGGTGAAGCGGGGTAGTTGGACGTCGGACGGAATCCCGTCGATCCGGGATTTCAAGAGAAATGTGAACGCACCGTTCAGCCCACCGGTCTTTTCGACCGACGACCGACTTCACTTACCTCGGCGCGCGCTTGGCCAAAATGCGTTGCAGCGTGCGGCGGTGCATGTTCAGCCTCCGCGCGGTTTCCGAGACGTTGCGGTCGCACATTTCGTAGACGCGCTGGATATGTTCCCAGCGCACCCGGTCGGCCGACATCGGATTTTCCGGCGGTGCGATCGGCTCCGAGCCGGTCCGGGTCAGCGCCGCGACGATGTCGTCGGCGTCGGCGGGTTTCGACAGATAGTCGATGGCGCCAAGCTTCACCGCGGTCACCGCGGTTGCGATGTTGCCATAGCCGGTGAGGATCACGGTGCGCGTGTCGGCGCGCCGTTCGCGGATGGCGGCCACCACGTCGAGCCCGTTGCCGTCGCCCAGCCGCATATCGACCACGGCGTAGGCCGGCGGCCGGGCCTTGGCCTTGGCGACCGCTTCCTCGACGCTGTCGGCTGTCTCGACGGCGAAGCCGCGACCCTCCATGGCGCGCGCCAGGCGCGTCAGAAACGGTTTGTCGTCATCCACTAGCAGGAGCGAGGCGTCACCTTCCGGAATGGCGACTGGCTGGGCGGCGTCAGGCATGAGTTGGATTTGTCCCTGAATTCTCGTTCGGTTTTGTCAGCTATATAAGTCTATTTGTCGCATTCGGCAAAAAGCTTGCGACCGGCGCGGCCTGCGGGCCGGCTCGGGCCTGTCTCTCCACTTTGCCCCATCACACAGGCGGTCCGGCATTCGGCCCCGCCGGCGCTACGAACGCTTCACGCCGCCACCTGACGTTGACCACCGCGCCAAGCCCCTGTTCTGGCGAGTTCGAGAACTCGACGGTGGCCCCGGAGCGCTCCAGCAGCGTCTTGGCGATGAACACGCCGAGCCCCAGGCCGCCGCCGTGCTGTTCGGTCGCCTGGCCGCCGGCCTGGCCGCTCGGACGGGTCGTCATATACGGCTCGCCGACGCGGTCGAGAATATCTGCCTTGAAGCCCGGCCCGTCGTCGACAAGCTGCAACGTCACCCCGGATGCGTTCCAGCCCCAGCGGATCACCACCTGTTCGCGGGCGAAGTCGACGGCGTTTTCGACCAGATTGCCAAGCCCGTACATCACACCGGGGTTTCGCCGCGACACCGGTTCGGGCCCGGCGACCTCCATCCGCTCCAGCACGATCGAAATGCCGAAGTCGCGATGCGGCGCGACCACCTCCTCGATCAGCGACGAGAGCGGCATGCGCGCCAGATATTCCTCGCTCGCCGACGACAGGCTGGTCAGGCGTTTGAGGATTTCGCGGCAGCGTTCGCTCTGGGTGCGCAGCAGCGTCACGTCGTCGTAGAATTTCGAATCGGTCCCGATCGAGCGCTCCATCTCCCTGGCGACCAGCGCGATGGTGGCCAGCGGCGTTCCAAGTTCATGGGCAGCGGCCGCCGCCAGCCCGTCGAGCGCCGACAGATGCTGTTCGCGCTGCAGCACGAGTTCGGTCGCCGACAGCGCGTTGGCAAGCTGGCGCGCTTCTTCCGCGACCCGCCAGGCATAAACGGCGGTGAAGACGATGGTCGAAACCACCGCCAGCCAGAGCCCGGCGACATAGATGAAGGGGATCGGCAGTTCGGTGTCGGGAAACCAGGGCAGCGGCAGGTGAAAGAACACCAGCAGTGTCGCCGCCGCCACCGCCACCGTGCCCAGAAACAGCGTCAGCCGCAGCGGCAGCGCGGTTGCTGAGATGACCGCCGGAACCGTCATCAGCACCGCGAACGGATTGGTCATGCCGCCGGTCATGAACAACAGGCCCGACAGCTGCAGCGTGTCGAACAGCAGTACGCCCGACGCCGCCGTGGCGTCGAGCCGATGGGCGGAGGGAAAGCGCAGCGCCAGCAGCAGGTTCAGCCAGGCCGAGCAGGCGATCAGCGCGAAGCACAGGCTGACCGGCATCGGGAATTCCAGCCAGTAGGCCACGCCGAGCACCGCCGCCGTCTGGCCGACGACCGCCAGCCAGCGCAGCCGGATCAGCGTGTTCAGCCTGAGCTGGCGGCTGAGATAAGGGTCGGGCTGGCGAAGTTCCTGCATGATCGAGCCCTTATGCGCCGAGCCGCTTGCCGCGCCAAGTGGGCAGCGTCAGGTTCCGCGCGGCTTGGCGCGCGCCGTGGCCTGGGCCTGGCGCGGGTCTTCCGGCCAGACATGCCTTGGATAGCGGCCGCGCATGTCCGAGCGGACGTCGGCCCACGAGCCGCGCCAGAAGCCCGGAAGGTCGCGCGTCGTCTGGATCGGCCGGTGCGCCGGCGACAGAAGCTCCAGCGTCAGCAGCACCGAGCCCGAGGCGATCGACGGATGCCGGTCGAGGCCGAACAGCTCCTGCACCCTGATCGCCAGCACCGGCTCGTCGCCGTCGTAGCGGATCGGCAGATTGTTGCCGGTCGGCGCAGGGAAATGGGTCGGCGCGAGATCGTTGACCTTGCGCTGCAAATCGAACGGAACCAGCGACATCAACGCATCGGCCAGCAGGCCGGAGCGCAGCCGCTGCATCGACGCCTCGCCGTGCAGGAAGGGGGCGAGCCAGTCGTCGAGCGCGGCGATCAGCGCCTCGTCCGACATGTCGGGCCAGGGGTCGCCGAGGCCGCGGTGCAGCCAGCCCAGCCGCTTGCGCAATATCTCTGCGCCCTTGTCCCAGGGCAGCACCGCAAGGCCATGGGCGCGCACCGCGTCGAGCACCGCCTTGTCGGCCGCATCGCCGGTCGGCGGCGGCAACATCCGTTCCGACAGCTGGATCGCGCCCAGTTGCAGGCTTTCGCGCACCCGCACCGAGCCGCGCGCCGGATCGAAGACGCTTTCGGCCCGGCGTTCCAGCCGGTCCGCAAGCGCGGCGCGAATATCGTCCTCGGCGATTTCTGCGGCGGCGACGATGCGGGCGTTCTGCGCCTTGCCCTGCAGGTCGGCGACGACGAGAAACTCCGCCTTCGCCAGCGGATCGGTCTCGCCGAGCATCGCGCCGCGGCCATTGGCGAGCACATAGCGGCCCGCCGCGCCGCGCTGCTTCGCCACCCGGTCGGGCCAGGCATGCAGCAAAAGCGGACCGGCGGACGCCGACGTCCCGGTCTCCCCCTCTCTCTTGTCAGAAGGGGCAAGGGAAGAGCGTCGTCGATGATCCTGCCTTGCCGCCGCCGCCAGCCGTTTCGCCAGTCCCCTCGCCTGTTCGGCCCGTGGCGAGCGGTCGCGGCGGAGATTGTCCAGCCGCCGGTCGAGGTCGGCGCTTGCGCCGCCCAGGCCGCGCTCGGTCAAAAGCACCGCGAGGTCGGCGGCGGCCAGCGCCTGCCCCGATGTCGCGGCCTCGGCCACCATATGCGCCAGCC
>DDFA01000048.1 GCA_002336975.1 Phyllobacteriaceae bacterium UBA1940 | reverse complement strand
GCGGCGGGCGCGGCATGAAGGTCGCCCGCAACGAAGACGACCTGGTGGTGGCGTTGCAGACGGCGCGCTCGGAAGCCGGCGCGGCGTTTGGCGACGACGCGGTCTACATCGAAAAATACCTGGAAAAACCGCGCCATATCGAGGTGCAGGTGTTTGGCGACGGAATGGGCCGGGCGATCCATCTGGGCGAGCGCGACTGCTCGCTGCAGCGGCGTCACCAGAAGGTGTGGGAAGAAGCCAATTCGCCGGCGCTGAACGCGTCGGAACGCGCCCAGATCGGCGAGGTCTGCTCCAGGGCGATCGCCGATCTCGGCTATTCGGGCGCCGGCACGATCGAATTCCTCTACGAGAACGGCGAGTTCTATTTCATCGAGATGAACACCCGGCTGCAGGTCGAGCATCCGGTGACCGAGGCGATCACCGGCATCGACCTGGTGCACGAGCAGATCCGCGTCGCCTCGGGCGGCGGGCTGTCGGTGACCCAGGACCAGGTGCGGTTCCACGGCCACGCCATCGAATGCCGCATCAACGCCGAGGACCCGCGCACATTCGCCCCCTCGCCCGGCACGATCACCCATTTCCACACGCCGGGCGGCCTCGGCATCCGCGTCGATTCGGGCGTCTACACCGGCTACAAGATCCCGCCCTATTACGACAGCCTGATCGGCAAGCTGATCGTGCACGGCCGCAACCGCGTCGAGTGCATGATGCGGCTGCGTCGCGCGCTGGACGAATTCGTCGTCGACGGGATCAAGACGACCCTGCCGCTGTTTCGCGACCTGGTCGGCAATCCCGACATCGCCAACGGCGACTACGACATCCACTGGCTGGAAAAATACCTCGCCGCGCAGCCGGACTGAGCGGCGCGATGGCTCGCCCGTTCGCGCCGGGTCAACGCATCCCGCCGGAACTGCTGCTCAAGGCTTATTCGACCGGCGTGTTTCCGATGGCCGACAGCGCCGACGACCCGGAAGTATTCTGGGTCAGGCCCGAAAGCCGCGGCGTCATCCCGCTCGACGGCTTCCACATTCCCAAAAGCCTGGCGAAAACGATCCGGCGCGCGCCGTTCGAGATCGCGTTCGACCGCGACTTCTTCGCGGTGATCGACGCCTGCGCCGAGGAGCGCGAGGTCAGGCCCTCGACCTGGATCAACGGCCCGATCCGCGACGCCTATGGCCGGCTGTTCGATCTCGGCCATTGCCACACCGTCGAGGCCTATCGCGACGGCAAACTGGCGGGCGGGCTCTACGGCGTGTCGCTTGGACGGGCGTTTTTCGGCGAAAGCATGTTTTCGCGCCAGACCGACGCGTCAAAAGTGTGCCTGGCGCATCTGGTCGAGCGGCTGCGCGCGCACGGTTTTGTGCTGCTCGACACCCAGTTCACCACCGACCACCTCAAGCGGTTCGGCGCGATCGACGTGCCGCGGCGCAAATATGAAAGCCTGCTGGAAGACGCGATGGCCGGCGAGCCGGCGCGGTTTTGACGCCAAGCCCTAGTTGGTCGCGGCCTCGGGCGGCGGAACCTCGGACTTCTGCTTGCAGCTTTTCAGCCACACGTCATAGACCGGGTGCTCGACGGCGTTCAGGCCGGGGCTCTCTGCGAACATGTAGCCGGTGAAGATGCGCCGAATCTTCCGGTCGAGCGTGATCTCGTCGACCTCGACAAAACTGTCGGTCTTGGGCTGCTTGCTGTCGGGCCGCGAATAGCAGACGCGCGGCGTCACCTGCAGCGCGCCGAACTGCACCGTCTCGTTGATATAGACGTCGAAGGTGATGATGCGGCCGGTGATCTTGTCGATGCCGGTGAACTCCGCCACAGGGTTCGACAGCCGGGTCGGCCCTTCATTGACGATCGGCTTCTCGTCGGGGCTGGGCGGAACCAGTTCCGGCTTGGCGTCCTGGGCCAGCGCATAGGCGGGGGTCACCAAAAGCGACGCCGCAAGCAGGATGGTATTTTTCATGTTGCGCATCAACTCGTTGGAAAATTCCGGGCGAATCTCGAGCGGCCAAGTCTGCCGGCCAAACCGACAAGAACCAGTTAACCACGAATTATGGCGATAAATGGCGGCGCCGGACGCGCCCCGGCGCTCAGCCGCCGGGCGTCCAGGCGTCATAGTCTCCGGTAACGCGCGGACGCTCCTCATTGCCGAGGATAGACCCCTTGGGACGATAGGCCTGATAGGTGCCGGTCAGGTTCGGCTGGTGCGGCAACTGCCAGTCGCGCGGCGCATAGGTTTCCTTTGACGGCGGCGTGTCGACCCGGTGATGGATCCAGCCATGCCAGCCCGGCGGAATGTCGGAGGCTTCCGAATATCCCTTGTAGATCACCCAGCGGCGCTGGCGGCCCTCGGAATCGACGCCGCCGGTGTAGTAGACATTGCCGAACTCGTCCTCGCCGACTTTCGCGCCGTGACGCCAGGTGTTGAACCTGGTGTTCAGCGTCTGCCCGTTCCACCAGGTGAAGAACTGCGTGAAGAATCCAGCCATTTCGGCCCTCTTTGGGTGTCGTGGGCGTTATGCCGCCGCCCGCCCGCCTTGGCAATAGTCCGCCGCGCCGCAGGGCCTTGCAAGCGGCGCGATTTGTGTCACCGTGGACAAAATCGCCGCCTTTTTCCGGAGGAGCCGCCATGCGCCGCCAATTGTTGCTCGCCGCCGGCCTTGCGTTATCGCTGGCGGCCATGCCGCCGGCCATCGCCGCCGACAATGATGGCGGCATTGCATTTGCCTACGCACCCGAACAGGGCATGGGCGTGTGCGCCGGCGGATCGCCCGACAAGGCGTTCGCCTGCGCCCGGGCCAAATGCGCCGAGAGCGGGGCGCTGCCGCAGGAATGCGCGCGGGTCGCCTGGTGTTTTCCCGCCGGCTGGAGCGTCGCCATCGGGATCATGCACAAGGAAGGCATCCACTGGTCGGAATTCTCTTGCGGCTGGCCGTCGAAGGAGGCGGCGATCGCCGCCGGCCGGCTGCGCTGCGAACACCAGGACAAATCGCTGATCCAGGATTGCAGCGCCGGCGTCGTCTACGACCCCAGCGGCGCGGAAATCGTCATCGAATAGCCGGCCTCAGGCGCGCGGCAAAGGTTTTCGCATGATCAACGAGGCGACGCCGCCAATGCCGCCGCAGGCAGCGGTTTCGCCGGTGACGACAAAGCCCTCGCGCTCGTAGAAGCGCATGGCGCGGTCATTGCCCTTGATCACCTCCAGCGAAATCGCCGGCTCGCCGAGATAGTTGACCATCACCGCGTGCATCAGATTGGCCGCCAGCCCGGTTCCCTGACGGGCCGGGACGACATGCAGCCGGTCGAGCCACAGCGCGCCCTTGACGACGATGGCGTGCGCATAGCCGACGATTGAGCCGTTGGCGGCTTCGGCGACAAAACTCTCGGAATGCGAGCGCACAAGACTGTCGGCGATCTGTTCCGGACGGTGCCGGACGGCCGATTCGGCCGCCGCGCGGTCGGCGCCCATCAGTGGCGCGTAGGTCGCCACCCAGGATCGGTGGATCAACGCCGCGACCGCGTCGACGTCGGCGGCGGTCATGTGGCGTATGCGCGCCGGCGTCAGGTCCGCCCGGCCGCTCAAATCGGCCGCTCCACGCAGGCCATGCCGGGGAGAGCCCGCGCCGGCACGGCTATTCGAGCCCCAGTTTCGCCTTGACCAGATCGTTGACGGCCTGCGGATTGGCCTTGCCGCCGGTCGCCTTCATCACCTGGCCGACAAACCAGCCGGCCATGGTCGGCTTGGCCCTCGCCTGCTCGACCTTGTCGGGATTGGCGGCAATGATCTCGTCGACCGCCTTTTCGATCGCGCCGGTGTCGGTCACCTGTTTCATGCCGCGCGCCTCGACGATCTGGCGCGGCGCGCCGCCTTCGGTCCAGACAATCTCGAACAGGTCCTTTGCGATCTTGCCGGAAATCACGCCTTCCTTGATGAGATCGATAACCTCGCCGAGCTGGGAGGGGGAAACGGGCGATTCCTCAATGGTTTTGCCGTTCTTGTTCAACAGGCCGAGCAGATCGTTGATGACCCAGTTGGCGGCGGTCTTGCCGTCGCGGCCGGCAGCCACCTGCTCGAAATAGTCGGCAATCGACTTTTCCGACACCAGGATCGACGCATCGTAGACCGACAGGCCGAGCGACGAGACCAGCCGGTCGCGCTTGGGGTCGGGCAGTTCCGGAAGATCGCGGGCCAGATCGTCGACATAGGCCTGGTCGAATTCCAGCGGCAGCAGGTCCGGATCGGGGAAATAGCGGTAGTCGTGCGCTTCTTCCTTGGAGCGCATCGAGCGGGTCTCGCCCTTGTTGGGATCAAACAGGCGGGTTTCCTGATCGATCTTGCCGCCGTCTTCGAGAATGCCGATCTGGCGGCGGGCCTCGTAGTCGATCGCCTGACCGATGAAACGGATCGAGTTGACGTTCTTGATCTCGCAACGCGTGCCGAACGCGCCGCCGGGCTTGCGCACCGAGACGTTGACGTCGGCGCGCAAAGAACCCTCGTCCATGTTGCCGTCGCAGGTGCCGAGATAACGCAGGATCGAGCGTAGTTTTGTCACATAGGCCTTGGCTTCGTCGGCGGAACGCATGTCCGGCTTGGAGACGATTTCCATCAGCGCCACGCCCGACCGGTTCAGGTCGACATAGGACATGGTGGCGTGCTGGTCGTGCAGCGATTTTCCGGCGTCCTGCTCCAGATGCAGCCGCTCGATGCCGACCGGAATGTCCTCGAACCGGCCTTCGCGGTCGGGGCCGACCGAAATGACGACCTCGCCCTCGCCAACGATCGGCTGCTTGTACTGGGAAATCTGGTAGCCCTGCGGCAGGTCCGGGTAAAAATAGTTCTTGCGGTCGAACACCGAACGCAGGTTGATCCCGGCCTTGAGACCGAGGCCTGAGCGGATCGCCTGGCGCACGCATTCCTCGTTGATGACCGGCAGCATTCCGGGCATGGCGGCGTCGACCAGGCTGACATTGGCGTTGGGCGCGGCGCCGAATGTGGTGGCGGCGCCGGAAAACAGTTTTGATTCCGACAGGACCTGGGCGTGAACCTCGAGGCCAATGATGATTTCCCAGTCGCCGGTCGCGCCTGGAATCAGTCGTTTCGGATCGGGAGTGCGTGTATCGACAATGGACATGGACGGCCTGCAATGGTGAAGCGACGCCCGCGCGGGCGTTGCCCTTCGCTATTGCAAACGCGCCCGGCAGGCAAGCGCGGCGCGGCGTCGACGGTCATACAGTCGCAATATAGGCCTTGATGTCCTCGGCCTCGCGCTCGACTTCCTGGATGCGCCGCTTGACCACGTCGCCGATCGAGATCAGGCCGACCAGCACGCCCTTTTCCTCGACGGGAAGATGGCGGAAACGGCCGGCTGTCATCTGCTCCATGACGCCGTGAACGGTGGCGCTTTCGCTGCAGGTCTGGACCTTGGTCGTCATCACCGCCGAGATCGGCATGTCGAGCGCCGCAGCGCCCTTGTTGGCGAGGGCGCGCACCACGTCGCGCTCCGACAGGATGCCGCCGATGCGCCCGCCGCCGTCGCTGATGACGACCGCGCCGATCCGATGCTGACCAAGGGTCCTGATCGCGCTGGCAAGATTTTCCGTGGAACTCAT
This sequence comes from Phyllobacteriaceae bacterium UBA1940, assembly GCA_002336975.1. Taxonomy (GTDB): domain Bacteria; phylum Pseudomonadota; class Alphaproteobacteria; order Rhizobiales; family Rhizobiaceae; genus Mesorhizobium_A. Next base: position 86,122 of record DDFA01000048.1, on the reverse strand, counting down.
CGTCACCACGTCACGGCCCTTGCTGTCGAGAATTGACCTTATCGTCATCGGTTTCTCCTGTGATGCATCTGCCCCGCGCTCGCGCGCACCGCCACTCGCAAACGAATGGTGCGTCTGAAATCGGGCTATTGCAAGAGAGGTTGGAGCAACCTTCGCCGATATGCGGTCAGCGCTCGCCGGACGTCCTGTCGCCGGGATCGAACAGGCCTATTCCGAGCAGTCCTGCCACCATCCCGCCGATATGGGCCTCCCAGGCGATCGAGCCTTCGGCGCCTGACACGTCCAGGCCCGCCCCGGCGGCAAAATTGATCGCCAGCCAGACGCCGAGAAACACCAGAACCTGGCGGTTGGACAAGGTTTCGGCCAGAGTCAGCCGTCGGCCGACAAAGTTCGGCGCGCGGCCATGGCGGTCGGTGCGGAAGCCGAAACGCGCCGCCGCGCCCATCATGCCCGAAATCGCGCCCGACGCGCCGATGACCGGGACCGCGTCGCCGGGCCTCGACAGATAGTGAAACAGCAGCGACACCGCGACGGCGAAACACCAGAACAACACAAAGCGCGCCGGACCGAGCCGATTGGCCAGCGGCGAGCCGAAGGCGGCCAGCCAGATCATGTTGATGATCAGATGCATCCAGCCGCCGTGCAGCAGCGACGAAGTGAACGGGCTGGTGAACGCCCAGACATCGAGTGCGTACTGGCCCGAATAGCGGAGCGGGAAAAATGCGCCGTTGACGATGACGGCGAGATTTTGCGCGTCGCTCAGGACGTAGAGGCGGATCAGGTGGATCGCTACGCACAGCGCGATGATCGCGCTGACCACGGCCGGGAGATTGAACAGCGGTTCGCGTCGAACCGGCGCCGGCGCGGCCAGATCCGGCTCGCCGTCCTGGGCATTCTCGTGGTTTGTCATGCAGTCCCGCAACCATTTGCGCCGGCGGCGCGAACCGCCGCGCACCGGACCCTGATCGACTACCGGGCCGAATGCAAATGGTAAAGAAAAATGCCGCCCAGGGGTTTCCCCTGGACGGCCGGTCGAGTCCCCACCCGCCCGAAAGTTGTTGCTCCGGCTTTCGCCGAAAGTGCTGCAAAGCCAACGGCTTCGTCGATGGATGGCTTATGGCAGAAGACGGCGGCGCGCACAACGTAAAGCAATTGTTAACCTTAACGGCCCGGCCTTGTGAACTGTCCCGCCCTCACTCTGGCACGCAACCTGCAACGTCCTGCATGAAGGTCACTGGACGAGTCGAACCTGTTTCCGGATGGCACACTGAAACCGAGCCGAACAGAGCAGAGGGCATGAGAGCAAAAGGATCGATCGAACTGTTCCAGTATTGGGACAGACTGCGCGAGGGACGCAGCGCGCCGCGCCGCACGGAAATCGAGCCGGCCGATATCAAGACGCTGCTGGCCGACACCTTCATCCTCGAGCTCGACGCGCGCGGCAGCGCCATATTCCGGCTCGCCGGCACCCGGTTCTGCGCCGTGTTCGGACGCGAGTTGAAAGGATTTTCGTTCAGTTCGCTGTGGGCGACAAAAGACGAGCGCGTCGTGGCGCGGCTGGCGCACAGCGTGCTGCAGCAGAAATCGGTCGTCGTCATCAATGCGGAGGCGCTCAGCAAGTCGGGCCGCAGCATGTCGCTCGAATGGCTGCTGCTGCCACTCGATGGCGGCAGCGACAGTCCGCGCGCGCTCGGCTCGTCGATCCCGCAGGAAAAGCCGTTCTGGATCGGCAGCGATCCGGTCGCGGAAGTCCGGATCGCCTCGTTGCGGGTGATCGACGCCGACCGCGAGCCGATGTTCCTGAAGAACCGCCCCGAAGTGGTGGTTCCGCCGCTCGACGTCCACGATCGAGACGTGATCGCGGGACCGGATCCAGCAAGGCCGGCGCGGCGCATCCGGCACCTTCTCGTCATCGACGGCGGCAAGGACGGCTGATCGCCAGACCGGACGCCGCCGGCAAATCGACAATGCTGAAAAGATGTCACCCGCGGCTTACAGCTTATTAACTGTCGTGGGCGTAAAGTCGCAGCGAGATAGCTTGCAACAACGGCTTGCCGGGAACCGACCGAACTGACAACCATGACGGCAGTTTCACAGAATTTTTCGCCTGCCCGGCCCGAACGCCGCGAATTCCAGCGTGTGCGGGTCAAGATCTACGGGCGATTCATGCTTGAGGACCGCACCGAGCATCCCTGCATGGTGGTCGATATGTCGCCGGGCAGCGTTGCGGTACGGGCCGACCGGCGCGGTGAAGCAGGCGAGCGCGTCATCGCCTATCTAGATCATATCGGCCGCGTCGAGGGCGTGGTCACCCGCGCAACCTCCGACGGCTTCGCCATGACGATCGTGGCGTCCGACCGCAAGCGCGACAAGCTGGCGGCGCAGTTGACATGGCTGGCCAACAAGCATGAACTGGATCTGCCCGAAGACCGCCGCCACGAACGCGTCGCGCCGCGCAATCCGCTGAGTACCGTCCGCCTGGCCGACGGCCGCAACTATCAGTGCCGCATCATCGACCTGTCGCTGTCGGGCGCAGCCATCGAACTCGACGTCAAGCCGGCGCTCGGCACCCATGTGACGCTCGGCACCATGCGCGGCCAGGTCGTGCGCCACTTCGAGGACGGCATCGCCATCGAGTTCGCCGTCATCCAGCGGCCGGAAACGCTCGAGGCCGAGTTCAGCGCGTCGCGCAAACAGTAGGGCCTGCCCACAGGACCTGAAGCCATTCCAGCAAACCAGAATGCCGGGCCCTCGCCCGGCATTTTTTTGCCGCCCTTCGACAGGCGCGCGAGAAGCCGCCGCGCGCTGACGTTCCAGGGATTTCGGCCGGCTGATCGTCGGCCAACTCCGAACAATCCTGCGCTGTCATCTAGAGCCTCGTGCCGATATTCTGGTCCAATCTGTTTGTTGTTTGGTGAGACGAACCAGCAGGAGGGCGGCGCAGCCTCGATGTGGCGCATCGCGCAAGCCGCCCGACGCAGTGGGCGTCCGCCAAACACAAACCCTGCCCGTCGAATTGCCATTCGCAATTCGACAGACAAGTATTTCCTGCCGATCAAAACTGTCCCGCTGCGCAGCAGCGGGGTTTGATCGGTGGGCCGGGCCGGTTTGGGCCAAATCCATCGAGCTTGGTCTTGGCCGGGCCACCAGCCCGACCTGCGCGAAAACCCTCGACCTTGTCCCAAACCGTCGCCGGCAGATTGAACCAGAATACCGGCACGAGGCTCTAGCCCGATGCGAACGGTCGCAACCGTCGTCCGCGCGGTCCCGCATGGCTAACAATCGATTGATCGGCGCGGGAATATTCTCATCAAATACAGATTGGATTTTACGCCAGTTTTAGTTTTGTTCTATACTTATTTGCGTGTCGTTTTACTTAAATACTACTTCGCACTTTCGCGTCAAATAAATCCGACCGTGTCATCTTCTTCCCATAGCGGGGAGACGGGACATGCACAAATACGGGGCAATCAAACTGGCACTGGCCTTGGCGCCGCTGGCGATGTTTGCGGAACAGGCGAGCGCCATACCGACTTTCATGACGGCGGGGCCGCGCACCACGCAGCCGATCGGCCATTACGAGTTGTGCCAGCAATATCCGGTCGAATGCAGCCAGAGGACCCGGCAGACGTCGAGCGTCGAACTGACCCGGCCGCTGTGGTCAAAAATCGTCAAGATCAACAATGACGTCAACGAACAGGTGGCGCCGCGGACCGACCAGGAAATGTGGGGCATCGAGGAACGATGGTCCTACCCCGGCGCCGAAGGCGACTGCGAAGACTATGTGCTGGAGAAACGACGCCGCCTGATGGAGATCGGCATGCCCGCCGGCAGCCTGCTGATCACCGTGGTGCGGCAGCGCAATGGCGCCGGCCATGCGGTGCTGACGGTGCGCACCTCGCTCGGCGACTTCATTCTCGACAATCTCGAGAGCCGGGTGCTCGACTGGACGAAGACCGACTACACCTATCTGAAGCGGCAGTCGGACCAGAATTCGGGCGTCTGGGTGTCGATCAACGACAGCCGTGCGACGGCGGTCGGCTCCGTCAAATAGTTCTGGAATAACCCGGTCGAGTCCCCACCCCCGTCCCCAACGACCGGGTTTCGGAGCCGGCCCCTGTCCCCGGGGCCGGCTCCACCTTTTTCAGGACATATGCGTCAGGGCGCCGGAAACGGATCGTCGATGCGGCCCATCGCCCAATAGGCGGCAAGGCCGATCCATTCGCGCAAGGCGATGCTCATCTGGCGCAGACAGCGGCCGGCGTCGTCGCCGCACCAGCCGAACCCTTCGACGCCCGCCGACCGGTAGTCCGCCGGCCATGGCGCGACCTGCCAGCCCGCCTTGCGGAACAAGCCCACGGAACGCGGCATGTGGAACGCCGAGGTCACCAGCAGCCAGGTCTCGCCCGGCTTGGGCGCGGCCAGGCGTTTGCTCTGCGCCACGTTCTCGACCGTGTTTCGCGATCCGCCTTCAAGGATCAGCCGCGCCGGATCGACGCCGATGCGCTGGAAAAACAGCGGCGCAAGCGTCGCGTCGCCGGGCAGACCGTCCGATTGATCCAGATTGCCGCCCGAGACGAGGATGCGGGCGTTGGGATAGGCCAGCGCAAGAGCCGCGGCCTCGACCATGCGGTCGCCCGCCTCGTTCATTTCATAGCCGCCCCTGCCGCCGGACACCCGCGCCTCGAACGCACCGCCGAGCACAATCACGCCATCGACATGGACCGGCGCCGGCGACGGACGCTCGAAACGGTCCTCGAGCACGGCGACCAGCACCGCGCCGGTGGTCGTCCAGGCCGAGATCGCCATGACCAGAAAGGCCGCCAGCCCGGCGGCGAACGATGTCCGCCGCCACCCGGCGACGGCGAGCAGCAGCGACTGCGCGATCAGGATCAGCGTCAGGCTGATCGGATTGACCAGAAGCCAGAACAGCTTCGACAGATAGAAGGTCACGACGCGGCGGCGTCACCACCATTTCGACGGTTCGAAGCGGCCGGCCGCCCGCTCGATGACGTGAGCGGTGCGGAACAGCGTCTCCTCGTCGAAGGGCCGGCCGATCAGTTGCAGACCGAGCGGCAGGCCCGATGCGCTCAGGCCCGCCGGAACGGCGATGCCCGGCAGGCCGGCCATGTTCACCGTCACCGTGAAAATGTCGTTGAGATACATTTTCACCGGGTCGGCGTTCATTTCCTCGTCCGCCAGGCCAAACGCCGCCGACGGCGTCGCCGGCGTCAGGATGGCGTCGACGCCGGCGGCGTAGACGTCCTCAAAGTCCTTCTTGATCAGGGTCCGCACCTGCTGGGCGCGCACATAATAGGCGTCGTAATAGCCGGCCGACAGGACATAGGTGCCGATCATGATGCGGCGCTTGACCTCGCGGCCGAAACCGGCGGCGCGGGTCTGCTCGTACATGTCGACGATGTCTTTCCCGGGAACGCGCAGACCGTAGCGGACGCCGTCATAGCGCGCCAGGTTCGACGACGCTTCGGCGGGCGCGACGATATAATAGGCTGGCAGCGCGTATTTGGTGTGCGGCAGCGAGATGTCGACGATCTCGGCGCCGGCGTCGCGCAGCCATTCGACGCCCTGTTTCCACAGCGCCTCGATTTCGTCGGGCATGCCGTCGACGCGGTATTCGCGCGGGATGCCGATCTTCATGCCCTTCAGCGACTGGCCCAGCGACGCCTCGTAATCGGGCACGGGGCGATCGACGGAAGTCGAATCCTTGGCGTCGACCGACGCCATCGACTTCAGCAGGATGGCCGCGTCGCGCACGTCGCGCGCGATCGGACCGGCCTGGTCGAGCGAAGAGGCGAACGCCACGACGCCCCAGCGCGACACCCGGCCATAGGTCGGCTTGATGCCGACGGTGCCGGTGAACGCGGCGGGCTGGCGGATCGAACCGCCGGTGTCGGTGGCGGTCGCGCCTGCGCACAGCCAGCCGGCGACTGCCGCCGCCGAACCGCCCGACGAACCGCCGGGCACCAGATCCTTGTTGGAGCCGCCGGCGCGCCAGGGGTTGACCACCGGGCCGTAGCAGGAGCTTTCGTTGGACGAGCCCATGGCGAACTCGTCCATGTTGAGCTTGCCCAGCATCACCGCGCCGTCAGCCCACAGATTGGCGGTCACGGTCGATTCGTAGCGCGGCTTGAAACCGTCGAGAATGCGGCTGGCAGCCTGGGTGTGCACGTCTTCGGTGCCGAACAAATCCTTGATGCCGAGCGGAATGCCTTCGAGCGCCCCGCCCTGCCCTTTGGCCAGCCGCGCATCCGACGCCGCGGCCATCTTGCGCGCCTTGTCGTGGGTCACCGCGACATAGGCGTTCAAACGCCCGTTTGCCGCGTCGATGGCGGCGAGATAGGAGTCGGTCAGTTCGGCGGCGGTGATGTCCCGCGCGCGCAGCTTGGCGCGGGCGTCTGAAATGGTCAGTCTTGTCAGGTCACTCATCAGGCGAGGTTCTTTTCGTAGAAGCGGGAAAAGCCGGAATCGGGATAATCGAGCACCGCGCCGCAGACATTGAAGCCACCGCGCTCATAGACGCGCCATGCGGGCTCGAAGCCGGGCGCCTCGCCCGTCTCCAGCACCAGCCGCTCGACGCCCTTGTCACGGGCAAGGACTTCGATGCGCTGCAGCAGCGCAGAACCCAGCCGCTTGCCGCGCATTTCCGGCAGCGTGAACATGCGCTTCACTTCGCCAAGGTTCTGGTCGTGGATCTTGAGTGAGCCCATGCCGACCGCCCGGCCGGTTTCGTCGCGGGCGACAAGGACCGTCACCGAAGGATCCGCCATCTGCTCGGCGGTTAACTGAAACTGGAACTCGCGCGGCGTCAGCGGGATCATATAGGCATTGAGCTGCCGGACCAGGTCGCGCACGGCTTCCTGCAACGGGCTTTCAATCGCGATCCGCACCGACATTGCCGTTACTCGACGACTTTTGGCACGAGGAAGAAGTTTTCCTCGCTCACCGGCGCGTTGGCGACGATGTCGGCCGCCTTGCCGCCATCGGTGACGACGTCCTGTCGTTTCTTCAACTGCATCGGGATGACCGAGGTCATCGGCTCGACGCCGGCGACGTCGACCTCCGACAATTGCTCGACGAAGCCGAGAATCGCGTTCAGCTCGCCGGTCATGCGCTCGGCGTCTTCGGCGGTGACGGCGATGCGCGCCAGGCGCGCTACTCGTTTGACGGTTGCAAGATCGACGGACATGCTCAGCTCCGGGGAATATCCGGGCTATAGCCGCCGCGGTGTCGCAGCGCAACACGCACGGCGGCGGCGACCGGGTTCAAAGCGTCAGCGTCTCGCCGACGGCCGGCGTCAGCACCCGGGTCTTCGAGCCTTCCATGCCGTCGACAAATTTGCTCGCGTCTGGTTCGATCATCGAAAAACTGCCGAAATGGCAGGGAACGACCGTGTCGAACCTGAAAAACCGCTGGCAGGCGAGCGCGGCGACGGCGCCGCCCATGGTGAAGCGGTCGCCAATCGGAACGATGCCGATCGACGGTTCATGCAGTTCCTGGATCAGCGCCATGTCGGAAAAGATGTCGGTGTCGCCCATGTGATAGAGCGTCGGCGCGTCGGAGAAATGAAGGACGAGGCCGTTCGGATTGCCGAGATAAGTGTTTTTCCCTCCTTCGCCGCCAAATGAGGATGAATGCACCGCCTGGGTGAACGTGACGGTGAAACCGCCGCAATCCACCGTGCCGCCGGAGTTTCCGGGATTGATCCTGCGCTCGTCGACGCCCTTGCCGACAAGGAACATGCAGATCTCGAAATTGGCGACCAGCACGGCGCCGGACATCTTGCAGATTTCGGCCGCGTCGCCGATGTGATCGTTGTGACCGTGGGTGACCAAGACATGGGTCACGCCCTTCGCCACCTCCGCGACCGATTCAGTCGCCGCGGGATTTCCGGCAATGAACGGGTCGATCAGGATCCTGTCGCGCCCGTTCTCAACGGTGAAGGCGGAATGCCCGTGCCAGGTCAGCTTCATCGTATTGTCTCTCCTTGAGCCTTTGATCGTCTCAGGATAGAGCCGGAGGCAGTCGAAACAAGGCTCAGCCGTGGCGATTATCGAACTGGACGAACTGGTTGCGGGCCTGCCGCTGCGCAAACCGATCGCGGCGATCGATCTTGGAACCAAGACGATCGGCCTGGCGGTGTCGGATCTCGGCCTGTCGTTTGCGCATCCGCGCCCGGTGATCATGCGCGGCAAGTTCACCAGGGACGCGGCGACGCTGCTGGCGGCGCTGGAGCGCGAGGATGTCTACGCGCTGGCAATCGGCCTGCCGATCAACATGGACGGCAGTGAAGGACCGAGGGCTCAGGCAAGTCGGGCGTTTGCGCGCAATCTTCGACTGCTGACGTCCTTGCCGCTTATCTTCTGGGACGAACGGCTGTCGACGGTCGCCGCCGAAAGGGCGCTGATCGAAATGGACGTTTCACGGCGCAACCGCGCGACCCGGATCGATTCAGCCGCCGCCGCCTTTATCCTTCAAGGCTTGCTTGATCGGCTACGGGGATTATCCGCGCGATAGCGTTGCTGGCGTCGCTCTGGCCGCGACGAGCGTCGATCCAGGCCTTGATGTCCTTGCGGCGCCGGAACGCCCAGATCGCCATCAGGATCAGCGTGTCGAGAATGCAGGCCTTGGCGACCAGCCACGGAATTGTCGCCGGATCGAGGCCGAGAATGTTTCCGTAGATCTGAAACAGCAAGTCATGCAGTTGCCGGCTGAAAAACATCGTGCCGAAATTTATGTCGTTGAGCGACAGGAAGAACCAGCCCCAGAACAGGCCGAGCGGCGTCAGCCAGGCAAACAGAAGATACTTCACTTCAGTCGCTCCTTCCGCGCCCGGTAATGTTTGACAAGACGGTCGAGTGCGCCGCCCCCAGCGCCATCATCCGCGCCGCGGCCTGGCCAAGATCGGGCCGGTTCGACGCGTCGGCCTGGTCGCGCCACTCATAAGAAACCGCCGCATAGCTCGCCGAAAGGGCGGCGACCATCACGCTGGCGGCCAAAATGACGCCAGAGACGCCCAGCCCCGACAGGACCGTCATCATCGCGGTGACGGCGATCATGGCGCAGGCATGCGCCAGCACCACGATCGAATGCGCCTCGCCCGGGTCTTCGTCCTCGCCCAGCCACAGCATCAGCAGCGCCCACAGGAACATCGCGGCGACCATCGCGGCGGCAATGGCGACGCCGCCGGTCAGAACCGCCTGATAGGGCGATGCGGCGAGCATCGGCTGGTGCGCCGTGAACGGCATGGTCGTGCGCGCCGCCTCGATCAATGCGCCGTCCGCGCCCAGCGCTGTCGCCGACACAAGCGCAAACGCCAGCAGCCAATGGCCGGCCAATAACTGGGTCAGAACTAGCCGCATCGAATCCTCTCTTGCACGGATCGACACTGCTCCCCCGCGCCGGAGGTCGCAATTGAAACCATTTGTTAAGGTTAACGGCCGGCCGCCCGGCGGCTACGCCAGCGGCGGATAGAGCGTATCGATGATCGCGCGCGCATCGGCGCGCCCGTCGAGCATGCCGTAAGTGGTGCGCCACTGGCCGGCGAGCCGGGTTTCGATGAAAGCGTCGGCGACCCGCCCTGCCCCGATGCGGCGCAGTTCGGCGGCGGCCGCCGACAGGGCCAGCTGTTCGGTCAGGATGCGCGCCGAGCCCTCGTCGTCGAGCGCGACATGCATGGCGGCGCGCAGCACGCCTGTGGTTCCGCGCGATCCACCGCCCATATCGCGTTCAATGCCGGCAAGCACCTCGTCAAACAGCGCCGGGCCGCGTTTCAACACGCGCAGCACGTCGAGCGCCACCACATTGCCCGACCCTTCCCAGATGGCGTTGACCGGGGCCTCGCGATAGTAGCGGGCCATCGGGCCGTCGTCGATGTAGCCATTGCCGCCCATGCACTCCATCGCCTCGTAGATCAGCGCCGGGGCGATTTTTGATACCCAGTATTTGACCACCGGGGTCATGGCGCGGGCGAACGACGCCTCGCCGCGATCGTCGGCCGCCTCGTCGAAGGCGCGCGCCAGCCTGACCGACAGCGCCGTCGCCGCCGCCACGTCGAGCGCCATGTCGGCAAGCACCCGCTGCATCAGCGGCTGGTCGATCAGCGCGTCGCCGAACACGCGGCGATGCCGCGCATGGTGCACCGCCTCGGTCATGGCGGCGCGCATCATGCCGGCCGACGCCAGCGCGCAGTCGAGGCGGGTCAGCGTCACCATGTCCATGATGGTCTTGACGCCGGCGCCGGCCTCGCCGACCAGCTCGCCCAGCGTGTTTTCGAACTCGACCTCGGAGGACGCGTTGGAGCGGTTGCCGAGCTTGTCCTTCAGCCGCTGGAACGAAAAGCCGTTGCCGGTCCCGTCGCCCAGCATGCGCGGCACCAGAAAGCAGGAGATGCCTTCCTGCGCCTGCGCCAGCACCAGGAACGCGTCCGACATCGGCGCCGACATGAACCATTTGTGGCCGGTGATGCGATAGAACTGGTTACCGGCGCGCTCGGCCCGCGTGGTGTTGGCGCGCACATCGGTGCCACCCTGCTTTTCGGTCATGCCCATGCCGAGCGTCAGTCCGGACTTCTCCACCGGCGCCCGATTCGACTGGTCGTATTTACGGGTGGTGACGCGCGGCGCCCATTCGCGAAACAGTTTTGGCGAGGCCATCAGCGCGGCCAGCGAGGCGCTGGTCATCGTCACCGGACACAGATGGCCGCATTCGAGCTGCGAGGTCAGGTAGAAGCGCGCGGCGCGCACCTGGTGGCGCCTGCCCTTTTCCGCCTCGCCATTCTCCCAGATCGAGGAATGCAGGCCGTTGGCGATCGAGCGCCGCATCAGAGCATGGTAGGCCGGGTGGAACTCGACAATGTCGGCCCGCCTGCCCTGCCGGTCATGCGTCTTGAGACGCGGCGTCTCGCTGTTGGCCAGGCGCGCCAGATCGAGCGCCTCGGCGCTGAGCACGAACTTGCCGATCTGCTCGACGTCCTTGCGCGCCGCATCCGAAAAATCCTGGCCAAGCTGCATCAGCAGCGGATCGCTGCGCCAGGCGTTCGCGCCGGCGAGCGGCGGTGTCTGGTTTGTGACGTCGTGATTCAATGCGCCCTCCACCCGCCCGGCCGGCCATTCGCCGGGGATGTTGCACCATGCGTCTTACAGACGAACAGCGGGGACCGCACGGATAAAATGGGGTGGGGATTGTCCGCATCGCCTTGCGGGGCCCGGCCATCGCTTCTATAGCACCGGCTTGAGATGACCTCAGCGCCCGACACGCCGATCTATCCGCACCGCCACCTGCTTGGCATCAACGGGCTGTCGCCCGGCGACATCGAGATGTTGCTCGACCGGGCCGACGAGGCGATAGCTCTGTCCAGGCAGAGCGAGAAGAAATCCAGCAGCCTGCGCGGCCGCACCCAGATCAACCTGTTCTTCGAGGCTTCGACCCGCACCCAGGCGTCGTTCGAACTGGCGGGCAAACGCCTCGGCGCGGATGTGATGAACATGTCGGTCGCATCGTCGTCGGTGAAGAAGGGCGAGACTCTGATCGACACCGCGATGACCCTGAACGCGATGCGGCCCGACATTTTGATCATCCGCCATTCCTCGGCCGGCGCGGCGGCGCTGCTGGCGCAAAAAGTCGCCTGTTCGGTGGTCAACGCCGGCGACGGCGCGCATGAACATCCCACCCAGGCGCTGCTCGACGCGCTGACCATCCGCCGCGCGAAAGGCCCGCTGCACAAGCTGACCGTGGCGATCTGCGGCGACATCCTGCATTCGCGGGTGGCGCGCTCCAACATCCTGCTGCTCAACGCGCTGGGGGCGCGGGTGCGCGCGGTGGCGCCGTCGACGCTGCTGCCGTCGGGCATCGCCAGGATGGGCGTCGAGGTGTTCCACACGATGGAAGACGGACTGAAGGACGTCGATGTGGTGATGATGCTGCGGCTGCAGCGCGAGCGCATGGACGGTGCGTTCGTGCCGTCGGTGCGCGAATATTTCCACTATTTCGGCCTCGACGCGAAGAAGCTGGCGCTGGCCGGCGACGGCGCGCTGGTGATGCATCCGGGACCGATGAACCGCGGCGTCGAGATTGCGTCCGAAATCGCTGACGGGCCGCAAAGCGTCATCCAGGAGCAGGTCGAGATGGGGGTCGCCGTGCGCATGGCGGTGATGCAGGCCCTGCTCGACCCGCGCCGCAACGCCGGATCGAAACCATGACCGCGACCGTCTTCGCCAATGCGCGGATCGTCGACCCCGGCCGCGGCGTCGACGAGATCGGCGCGCTGGTGGTCGAGAACGGCCGCATCGCCGCCTCGGGCCGCTCGGCGCTGAACCAGGGCGCACCGGACGGGGCGAGCGTGGTCGACTGCGCCGGCAAGGCGATCCTGCCAGGCCTGATCGACACCCGCGTCTTCATCGGCGAACCCGGCGCCGAGCACCGCGAGACGATCGCGTCGGCCGGCGCGGCGGCGGCCGCCGGCGGCGTCACCTCGCTGGTGATGATGCCCGACGCCAAGCCGGTGATCGACGACGTCGCGCTGGTGGAGTTCGTGCAGCGCGCGGCGCGCGACACCGCCACGGTGCGCATCCATCCCTCGGCTGCGATCACGCGCGGCTTCAACGGCTCGGAAATGACCGAGTTCGGCCTGCTGCGCGAGGCCGGCGCGGTGATGTTCACCGAAGGCCGCCACACCATCGCCAATTCGCTGGTGATGCGCCGGGCGCTGACCTATGCGCGCGATTTCGGCGCGGTGATCTCGCATGAGACGCTCGACCGCGACCTTGGCGCAGGCGTCATGAACGAGGGGCTTTACGCCAGCTGGCTCGGCCTGCCAGGCATTCCGCGCGAGGCCGAGGCGATCCCGCTCGAGCGCGACCTGCTGCTGGCGCGGCTGACCCGAGGCGGCTATCACGCCGCGAAAATCTCGACCGGCCTGTCGGCGGCGGCCGTCGCCCGCGCCAAGGCCGACGGCGCCAATGTCACGGCGGGCGTCGCCATCCACAATCTGGCGCTCAACGAAAACGACGTCGGCGAATACCGCACCTTTTTCCGGCTGTCGCCGCCGCTGCGCGCCGAAGACGACCGGCAGGAGATGATCGAGGCGCTGCGCGACGGCGCGATCGACCTGATCAGTTCCTCGCACGACCCGCAGGACGTCGACACCAAGCGCCTGCCCTTCGCCGACGCCGCGCCGGGCGCGGTCGGGCTGGAGACGCTGCTGGCGGTGGCGCTCAGGCTCTATCACAATGGCGACCTGTCGCTGCTGCGCCTCACCGAAACGCTCAGCGCCAATCCGGCGCGGATTTTCGGCCTGCCGGGCGGCACGCTGTCGCCGGGCGGCCCGGCCGACCTGATCGTCGTCGACCTCGACGCGCCGTGGATTGTGCAGGAGAGCCGACTGCGCTCGCTGTCGAAGAACAGCTGTTTCGAGGGCGCGCGGCTGCAGGGCGAGGTCTTGCAAACCGTGGTGGGCGGCCGCACAGTGTTTTCCAGGGGGTAGCAAAACATGGCTGACCAGGTCGATTGGGCGGGCAACCTGCCTTATTACGTCGCCGCGATCATCTTCGGCTATCTGCTCGGTTCGATCCCCTTCGGCCTGCTGATCACCCGCATCGCCGGCATGGGCGACGTGCGCAAGATCGGCTCCGGCAATATCGGCGCGACCAATGTGCTGCGCACCGGCAACAAGAAACTGGCGGCGCTGACGCTGCTGGCCGACATGCTCAAGGGCACGGTCGCGGTGCTGGTGGCGGGCATCTGGGGGCCGGGCCTGGCGATGGCGGCGGGTTTCGCCGCCTTCATCGGCCATCTGCTGCCGGTGTGGCTCGGCTTCAAGGGCGGCAAGGGCGTCGCCACCTATCTCGGCGTGCTGATCGCGCTGGCGTGGAAGGCGGCGCTGGTGTTCGCGGTGGTGTGGCTGGCGGTCGCCTGGCTGTCGAAATATTCGTCGCTGGCCGCCCTGGTCGCCGCGGTCGCCGTGCCGATCTACCTGTTCTGGTCGGGTCCGATGGCCCTCGCCTGGCTGTTTACGGCGATGAGCATCATCGTCTTCGCCAAACACCACGCCAATATAAGGCGGCTGCTCGACGGCAATGAATCGAAGATCGGGGCGTCGGGATGACGATGTGGTTGACGACATGGCGATCCTGATCGCATTTCCCTGGGCCAGCTTCGTCGTCGCGGCGGCCTTCCTTGTCGGCTGGCGCATGCGCAATGCGTGGGCGATGCTGCTGGCGGCGATCTGCTGGGCCGCCTATGGCGGCTATGAATATATGATGCAGCTGCGCTGGTGCGTCGGCGAGTGCAACATCCGGGTCGACCTTGTGCTGATCTACCCGATCCTGGCGCTGGCGTCGGCATTGGCGCTGTGGCGGTTTTTCCGCCCCTGAACGGGAGGCGATCGGTTGGCGGGTCCGCGCCTCAGCGACAAGCAGAGACTGGCCTGGCTGCGGCTGATCCGCACCGAGACGATCGGCCCGGCGACCTTTCGCGACCTGATCAACCGTTTCGGAACCGCCGAGACCGCCATCGAGATGCTGCCCGAACTGGTGCGCCAGGGGGGCGGCGTCCGGCTGCCGAACGTGCCGTCGGTCGCGGCGATCGAAGACGAGCTTGACGCCGCGGCGCGCGCCGGCGCCCGGTTCGTGGCGCTCGGCGAGCCGGACTATCCGCAAACGCTGCGCCGCAGCGACAACCCGCCGCCGATGCTTGCGGTGATCGGCGACGCCGGCACATTCGCCATGCCGGGGGTGGCGATCGTGGGCGCGCGCAACGCCTCGCTTGCCGGCGTGCGGATGGCGCGGATGCTGGCCTCGGAACTTGGCGCCGGCGGCTATTGCGTGATTTCTGGCCTCGCCCGCGGCATTGACGCGGCCGCCCATGAGGGCGCGCTGGCGACCGGCACGGTGGCGGTGCTGGCGGGCGGCCTCGACCGCCCCTACCCGCCCGAAAACCTCGGCCTGTTGGAGCGCATCGTCGACGGCGCCGGCGCGGCGGTGTCGGAAATGCCGTTCGGCTGGGAGCCGCGCGCCCGCGATTTTCCGCGCCGCAACCGCATCGTCGCCGGGCTGTCGCTGGGGCTGGTGGTGGTGGAGGCGGCGCTGCGCTCCGGCTCGCTGATCAGCGCCCGCATGGCCGGCGAACTCGGCCGGCTGGTGTTCGCCGTGCCCGGCTCGCCGCTCGACCCGCGCGCGGCGGGAACCAACGGGCTGTTGAAGGACGGCGCGATCCTGGTGACCGAGACCGCCGATATTCTGGCGGCGATCGCGCCGCAGGTCGGCGAGCCTCCAAGATCGCGCGACCGGCTGGACGAACCGCCGGATTTTTCCGCCAGCGAGCCGCCGCGCGACAGCGACCGCGACAAGGTCATCGAGGCGCTGGGGCCGACGCCCACCGGCGTCGACGAGATCATCCGCCACACCGGGCTGCACCCGGCGCAGGTGTTCATGATCCTGCTGGAACTCGACCTCGCCGGCCGGCTCGAACGCCATTCCGGCGGCCATGTGTCGATGATCTGAATATGTCAGCAGCGATGAGCCACGCCGGTTTTCGGGTTGCGCGACGACGGCCGCAGCGCCGATAATCGCCGTTCGAGACGCATCGGGACAATCAGATGACCAGCAATGCAGCAATCCGCGCCGGCATGGGCGGATGGACCTTTGAGCCGTGGGAAGGGACGTTTTATCCCGGCGACCTGTCGAAGAAGAGGCAGCTGGAATACGCCTCGCGGCAGGTGCCGACCATCGAGGTCAACGGCACCTATTATTCCGGCTTCAAGCCGGAAACCTACGCCAAGTGGAACGCCGAGACGCCGGACGGCTTTGTCTTCTCTATCAAGGGCAACCGCTTCGTCACCAACCGCAAGGTGCTGGCCGACGCCGGCGAATCGATGGCGAAGTTCTTCGCCCAGGGGCTCGAGGAGCTCGGGCCCAAGCTCGGGCCGATCGTGTGGCAGTTCGCCAACACCAAGAAATTCGAGCCGGACGATTTCGAGGCGTTTCTGAAGCTGCTGCCGCGGCAATTGCACGGGATAGCGCTGCGCCACGCGCTGGAGGTCAGGCACCCCAGTTTCGCCGTGCCGGAATTCGTCGCCATGGCCGAACGCAATGGCTGCGCCATCTGCTACGCCCACCATCACGACTATCCCGAATTCGCCGACGTCACCGGCGACTTCATCTATGCGCGGCTGCAAAAGGGCCAGGACGACATCGCCACCGGCTATTCCGGATCGGACCTGGCCGCCTGGCGCGGGCGCGCCGGCGTCTGGGCGTCGGGCGGCCAGCCGGACGACCTGCCCTATGCCGATCCCGCCCGCCGGGCGGCGCAAAAGCCGCGCGACGTGTTCGTTTATTTCATCCATGAGGGCAAGGTTCGCGCGCCTCATGCGGCGATGGCCTTCATGCAATTGTAAAAGGATAAAAAACTGTGCCCGACCGGGGTTGCCCAGCGCCGCGAAGCTGACTATAGAGGCCCCCGGCTACGCGCCCTTCGTCTATCGGTTAGGACGGCACCCTTTCACGGTGCAGAGAGGGGTTCGATTCCCCTAGGGCGTACCACCTTCCCTGTTTCGCCGACCGGATCGCTGCATCATTTCGATGGAGTTTGGCCGATTTGTCTCCATACTCGTCCTTGCATGGAATCGGAGATCAGCCATGAGCAGTGATCGGGAAGAACGGGTCCGGCAACGGGCGCACGAGATCTGGCTGCGCGAGGGCCGCCCCGACGGGCATGGACCGCGCCACTGGATCGAAGCCGAAGGCGAGATCGACGCCGAAGACGCGGCCGCCAGGGCAAAGCCCGCCGCCAGACCGAAACCGGCCGCCAAGCCCAAGGCGGCGGCGAAAACAGCAGCGTCAAAGGCGAAGCCGGCCAAAAAATCGGCGAAATAAGCCGCGCGCGACAACCGTCCCGGCAGCGGGCCGCCGCCACCGGCGCGGTTGCGCGACAAACTTGAAACTGCGCCGCCGCGGTGGCACATGACAGGCAACAGGATTGTCATGATGGTCACTTACGTCGAAGCAACGCCCGCGCCGGGCAAGAATACGGGGCAGATCCGCCTCTACGACGCCGAGGCGTTCGAGGGCATGCGCAAGGCGTGCCAGTTGACGGCGCGCTGCCTCGACGAGGTGACGTCGCTGATCGAGCCGGGCGTGCCCACCGACCGGATCGACCGGTTCGTGTTCGAATTCGGCATGGACCACGGTGCGCTGCCGGCGACGCTGAACTATCGCGGCTACACCAAATCCACCTGCACCTCGATCAACCACGTGGTCTGCCACGGCATTCCGGACGCCAAGCCGCTGCGCGACGGCGACATCGTCAATGTCGACGTCACCTACATCCTCGACGGCTGGCATGGCGATTCGTCTCGGATGTATCCGGTCGGACGGATCAAGCGCGCAGCCGAACGGTTGATGGAAGTGACGTATGAATCGATGATGCGCGGCATTGCGGCGATCAGGCCCGGCCTGCGCACCGGCGTCATCGGCGCCGCGATCCAGACCTATGCCGAGGCCGAACGCTGCTCGGTGGTGCGCGATTTCTGCGGCCACGGCGTCGGGCTGCTGTTCCACGACGCGCCCAACATCCTGCACTACGGCACGCCCGGCGAAGGCGTCGAGATGCGCCCCGGCATGATCTTCACCGTCGAACCGATGATTAATCTCGGCCGGCCGCACGTCAAGGTTCTGGCCGACGGCTGGACCGCCGTGACCCGCGACCGCTCGCTGTCGGCGCAATATGAGCACACGGTTGGCGTCACAGATGCCGGCTGCGAGATTTTCACGCTGTCGCCCGCCGGCCTTGACCGGCCGGGGCTGCCCGCCTGACGCCCGCCAAGGCGGAGTTGCAACCCGACGCAATCACGCTCTAAGCTCCATCCCGGAGGCGGGATGGCTGACGAAGACACCGACGAACGCGGATTGTTTGCCGAGCAGCCGGCGCAACCCTTGGCGCGGTCGCCGAAAAAGCCCGCTGCCGCGCATTTCCACGGCCATCGGGAACGTCTGCGCGAGCGGCTGCGCGCGTCGGGCAACGAGGCGCTGGCCGACTATGAATTGCTGGAGCTGCTCCTGTTCCGCTCGATCCCGCGCGCCGACACTAAGCCGCTGGCCAAGGCGCTGATCGACCGTTTCGGCTCGCTGGCGCAGGTGCTGGGCGCGCCGGCGGAGCGTCTGGCCGAGACCGCCGGCGTCGGCAAGTCGATCGCGTTCGACCTGAAACTCGTCGCCGCCGCCGCCCAGCGCATGACCAAGGGCGCGATCAAGGGGCGCAAGGTGCTGTCGTCCTGGCTGCAGGTGCTCGACTACTGCCGCGCCGCGATGGCGTTCGAGCAGCGCGAGCAGTTCCGCATCCTGTTCCTCGACAAGAAGAACGGGCTGATCGCCGACGAGGTGCAGCAGCAGGGCACGGTCGACCACACCCCGGTCTATCCGCGCGAAGTGGTGCGCCGGGCGCTGGAACTGTCGGCCAGCGCCATTATCCTGGTGCACAATCACCCGTCCGGCGACCCGACGCCGTCGCGGGCCGACATCGACATGACCAGAACCATTGTCGACGGGGCCAGGGCGCTGGGCATTTCGGTGCACGACCACATCATCATCGGCCGCGACGGCCACGCCTCGCTGAAGGGGCTGAAGCTGATCTGAAAGAAAAATTATCCCCCACCCCGTCCGCGTCCCCCAAAATCGCAGCGCCGGAACAACGGGGCTTTTTCGATGGACTGGGACGAGGCAGACGAAAACAGGTGGGACGCATTACAGCGCATCGTGGCGCTGTTGTTGTCGCTCGCCGGGCTGGTCGAACGCCTGGCCGCCGCTGGCCTGCCGCTCGACAGTCGCCTGTTGTTGGCGATCGGCCATGCCGAACTGGCCGCAAAGGCGTTCATTTTCGATCTCGACCTCGACGATTGCGACCTATTGCCGGCCCTGCCCGGCGGGCCGCAGTCGTTGCAGACGCCCGGCGGGCGCGACGGCCACGCCGGCCACATTCTTCGTCTCGCGGCATCGCTCAGGCAACTGGCCTTGTCGCTGGCGCTGCTGATGCTTGCCTCGCGGCGCTCACTGCGTCGCCGGGCCGGCCCGCGCGCCGCCGCCGGTGAATTGGCGCGGACGACAGCGGCAGTCGTGGCGGCATGGATTGGTCTGGCGGCTGTTTGCGGCGATCAGCCCGCATCCAACAGCTTCTGGCGTCACCAGACCGGACCGCCCTAAACGCGGCCTCGATCAATCCACCAAAAAAGCCCCTCGCAGCCTACTGGACAATGTTCAAGTGGGCCGCAAGGCTGTGCCTGACGACATAATCCGCATTGGGCAGATCGTTGGATTGCGCCCGCGCCACCGCCTGCTCGCGGCCGTGGCCGTGGCACAGCCATCGCTCGACCAGCCGCCGCTCAAGCTCCGCACTCGGGGTCCGTATCATCATCGTCAGGTCAAACAGCTGCGCCAGGTTGTTCCAGGGCGCCTGATCGACCAGCAGATAGTTGCCCTCGACCACGACATAGCGGACCGAACTGTCGATTTGCGCCGCACCGGCGCGGGCAACGTCCAGTTGGCGGTCAAAAATCGGGACGACGACGCGATCCTCGCGGGCGCGCAGCCGGTTCAGCGTCACTTCCAGCCCGCGGCAGTCGAACGTGTCGGGCGCGCCCTTGCGCGCGCGGCGGCCAAGCCGGTCGAGCAGGCCGTTGTCGTAGTGGAAACCGTCGGCCTGAAGCAGCGCGGCCTCGCCTGCCGGCAGCAGTTCCACCAGCCGCGCCGACAGGGTCGATTTTCCAGCGCCGGGCGGTCCGGCGACCGCGACGATGAACCGGCCCGCCGCCGCGCCGCGGGCGACGATTTCGGCTGCGATGTCGGCTTCGGTCATGTTTTTCGCTCTCGCCTGATCCCTCACCTTACGCCCAAAAAGCAAAGGCCGCCCGGAGGCGGCCTTTGTCGATCCCGGAACCGGGAGATTATTCGGCGTCGGACTTCTTCGCCGCCTTCTTCTTGGCTGGCTTTTCAGCCGCGTCGCCATCGTCGGCCTTCTTCGCCTTGGCGGCCTTCTTGGCCGGCTTCTTCTCCGCCGCGTCGTCCTCGTCGTCAGCGAGCAGTTCGTCCTTCGACACTTTCACGTCGGTGACGTTGACCTGGCTCAGCAAATGATCGACCACCTTCTCCTCGAACAGCGGCGCGCGCAGATTGGCGAGCGCAGTCGGGTTCTGGCGGTAGAAGTCATAGACCTCCTGCTCCTGACCGGGATAGCGGCGGACGAATTCGAACAGCGCCCGCTGCATCTCGTCGTCGGTGATCTGGATCTTTGCCTGTTCGCCGATCTCGGCGAGCACGAGGCCAAGACGCACCCGGCGTTCCGCCAGGCGCTGATATTCGGCGCGCGCCTCGTCCTCGGTGGTGTCCTCGTCAGCGAAGGTTTTTCCGGCCTGGGCGAGGTCGGCGTTGACCTGGTTCCAGATATTGCCGAACTCGGCCTCGACCAGCTTCGACGGCGCCTCGAAGGAATACTGGGCGTCGAGCGCGTCAAGCAACTCGCGCTTCACCTTCTGGCGGGTCAAGGCGCCATACTGGCTCTCGAGCTGGCTCTGGACGATCTCGCGCAGTTTTTCCGCCGATTCCAGACCGAGGTTCTTGGCGACCTCGTCGTTGATCTCGAGCTTGCCGGGCTTGGCCACTTCCTTGACGGTGATGTCGAAGGTGGCTTCCTTGCCGGCCAGATGCGCCGCCTGATAGTTTTCCGGGAAGGTGACGGAGATCACCTTCTCGTCGCCGGCCTTCAGACCAACGATCTGTTCCTCGAAGCCGGGAATGAAGGTCTTGGAGCCGAGCACCAGATTCTGGTCCTCGCCGGCGCCGCCGTCGAAGGCAACGCCGTCGAGCTTGCCGACGAAGTCGATGGTGACGCGGTCGCCCTCTTCCGACTTGCCCTTCCTGGGCTCGTAGCTGCGGGCCGACTCGGCGACGCGCTCCATCTGCGCCTGAACCTCGTCTTCCGGCAGGTCGAGCACCTGGCGCTTCACCTTGATGCCGGTGAAATCTTGGACCTCGATGGCGGGAATGACCTCGTAATTCAGGACGAACTCGAAGTCCTTCTTGCCGGCGAGGATCTGTTCGGCTTCCTTCTCGTCCTCGGTCATCACGACTTCGGGCTGCATGGCGGCCTTTTCGCCACGCTCGGCGAGGATGTCGCGGCTCGAATTGTTGAGGATCTCGTTGACGACCTCGGCCATGAACGACTTGCCGTAGACCTTGCGCAGATGCGCAACCGGCACCTTGCCGGGGCGGAAGCCGTTGATGCGCGCCTTGCCGCGCGCGTCGTTCAAGCGGCCCGCCAGGCGCTGTTCCATGTCGCTGGCCGGCACAACGACCTTGAGCTCACGCTTCAATCCGCTGTTCAGCGTCTCGGTAACCTGCATCGTCAATCCCTTGTTCTTCTCGAATGCCTGTGCTCGAACGGCACGCGGCCATTTCGACTGACGGAAACTTGCCTTGTCTGGCTGTTGGTGCGGGTGAAGGGACTTGAACCCCCACGACTTGCGTCACAGGAACCTAAATCCTGCGTGTCTACCAATTCCACCACACCCGCTCAGGCGACCCGTCCGGTCGCCGAAGCGACGCCCCTATATCACCACGAATGTGGCGATCAAAGGAAAATTGCCGAGTGGCGGGCGAATTCGGCCCCGCCTATCCACATGTTGTCCACAGGCGGAGACGGTCGGCGGCACGCACGATTCTCAGTAATAGGGCTCCTCGAACAGCGTGGTTTCGCCGTCCCTGAACGCCTTGATCTGGGCCGCGCCGTCGGCGGCGACCGCGGCGACGACAAAGAACGACCGCTGCCGCATGTCCTGCTCGATCTGTTTCCCCGCGCCTTCGGGCAGATAGAAGCGTTCCAGCCCGTACTGGACGAAGACGTCGCCGCCGACGCCCGGCCAATTGCTCGTCTCGCCGCGAACGACCACGTCGTCAGCCGCCAGTCCGGTCAGCGCGGAGCGGTCGAACGCCGCCTTCACGGGATGGAACAGATTGTCGTCGCCTTTGCGCAGCGCAACCCACACCGATCTTGGCGAAGAGTCCGCGTCGGCGGCGGGCGGCGGCTGGAACAGCGCCGCGCGGAGCCGCGACATTTCATAGCCAAGGGTGACATAGTCGCCGCGCAGCAGGTCGCGCGGGTCAATCGGCTCGACCTTGAGCACCACTTCGCGGCCGTCGCGCAGGACAGACGCGCGGGTCGAAATCGTCCAGGCGAGGAAACCGATCTGCAAGGCGGCGACGACCGCGGCGGCGATGATCAGAACGGACGGGCGACGCATCACGAACCTCCCTGCGCCGATACGGCCATTCGCCGCTCGATGCGGATGATGAAGAACGCCAGCAGGCCCAGGCCAAGCGCGGCGACAAGGAAGAACCCGGCGGTGCCAAGCATCGAACCGACGGTCTGCAGATAGATCAGCGCGATTTCGACGGCGAAGGCGGCGTAGGCCAGCCACCTGACGCCGCGGCCAAGCCGGCCGCCGTAGGCAAGCGCCGCAATCGACGCCGCCAGCGCGACGATCGACAGCCAGAGAAAATGACCCGTGTCGGCGAACACGGCCTGCAGCGCCACCAGTCCCGAAAAGACGCCGATCAGCGCGACCGACGCCAATCCGCCGCCGAGCCCGATCAGTTGTTCCACCATGTCGCCGGCAAGGATCACCGCGGCGAACAAGCCTGCCGAGACAAGGGTCAGCGCAATAAGGAGAACGATATTGTCGTGCTGCAAGTAGAGCAGGATCGCATAGGGGATCAGCGACAGCAGGATCAGGTATCGCGCCGAGATCGACCGGGTCCACATGGCGATGGCCCACAGCGCTGCGGCGAGCGGCAAATAGCCGAGCGGCGCGTCGAACCGGAAAATACTGTAGGCCGGCCACACGCCCCACAGCATCGCCAGCACCACCGCGGCGATGGTCAGCGCCGGCGAGCGGAGCGCCGCCGCGGCAACCGCCGCGCCGAGGCACCAGACCAGGATCGCCTGGGTCTCGTCGCCGCTCATGTGGTACATCTGGCCGATCAGCGCGATCGCGCCGCCGAAGGTCGCGGCGCCCACCAGCCAGGCGGATTCGGCAAAGCCGTCCTGCCCGTTGAGCTTGAGAAGCGCGCCGCCGAGATAGCTCGCCGCGAGCAGCGCAAACAGCGCCGCGACCCGCCAGAGCCGCGGGATCGCCTCCCAGTTCGCCGCGATGAAGATGAGGATCGCCGCGGCCAGCAACAGGCCGGCAAGAATCGCCAGCACCGAGCCGATGCCGATGCCGGAGCGATGATTGTCGCGCGCTTCGGCGACGAGGATCGACGCCTGCTCGGCGCTCAGCAACCCCTTGCCCTGCCATCTGGCGACGTCAGCGCCAAGTTTATCGAGATAGGCCACCTGCTTCCTCCCGGCTCCCGCCGACGTCAAGCCTTGTCAACAAAACGGCGATTTCTCGACGGTGGTCAAGCCGTCGCCGCACATTAAGGTCTCGTTAATGTTGCAATGCACAATCTGCAATGCTGTCATGCAACATTACCTCTTCAAAGCGGGAACGGCCCGACCTATCTTCAGCTCATACAAGAATTGACGAATTCAGAAGCAAAGACGAAACGAGACCGATAATGAACATCATCCGCAACTACCGCAACTGGCGCCGCTACCGCGAGACCGTCTCCGAGCTGAACCGCCTGTCGAACCGCGAACTGTCCGACCTGGGCATCAATCGCAGCGAAATTCCCTACGTCGCCCGCAAGGCAGTCTGACGTAGCATGAATTCTCGACCGGCCTACCTCCTCCCAGGCCAATCGAGATAGAGCCGCTGTTCACCTCCTCCCGAACGCGGCTTGTTACAAGCGACACCCGCCGGATCTCCTCCCCCGGCGGGTGTTTCGCGTTTCAGGGCTCGGTTGACGCGAATCGCGGACCGACGTCGCCGTCAGCGCACGCCCATGACGCCGCGCTTCAGCCATTGCGACAACAACATGATGTCAGGCGTCCCGCCGGCCGGCTCGTACCAGCTGTCGACGGCCCATTTCTCGCCGCTCGCATCCTGAACCACCGCGGTCGAATGCGGGTAGCGGCCGTCGGCGAAGAAGCCGCGCGACACATTGCCGAGAACCTTGTGGAATTTCAGCAGTCCGCGCGATTCGAGATAGCGCAGCAGCGTGCGCGAATTGGTCGATTCGTCGATGCAATCCATCTGGCCCCGGCGGCCTGACTGGGAGATGTCCGACTTGGGCTCGTCCTTGACGCCGACGGCCTGGGTCGACCGCTGCTCGAAATAGGCGATGGCGCGTCCGATGGCGGTCCGTTCGGCCGCCGCCGACGACGAGCCCGACATGATCGAGGCGAATTTCCTGGCGTCCGCGCCGCCGAGCGCCAGTGTGGTGCGATTGCGGCAATCGAAACCGTGGCAAACGACCAGTTGCGTCACGCCGCTGCCGGCGAGCACCGCCGCATTGTTGGACGAGGAACTTGTGCAACCGGCGACAGCCATCGAGATGGCCGCAAAAAATCCCAAACGTCGATTCATGATGCGCTGCCGAAGACCGTCGATGCCCATCTAGTAGCGTCCCGGCGTTACTCCTGCAATGGCGGCGTTTGGCGTTGCCGGCAAACCCCAATTTCTTTATGTGAGACACATGTCAAGCGAACCAATTCACATCGTCGGCGGCGGTCTCGCCGGCTCCGAAGCGGCCTGGCAGGCGGCGTCCGCTGGGGTGCGCGTCGTCCTGCACGAAATGCGCGGCGTCCAGGGCACCGACGCGCACAAGACCGACGGGCTGGCCGAACTGGTCTGCTCCAATTCATTCCGTTCCGACGACGCCGAGACCAATGCGGTGGGGCTGCTGCACGCCGAGATGCGGCTGGCCGGCTCGCTGATCATGGCGTGCGGCGACGCAAACCAGGTGCCGGCCGGCGGGGCGCTGGCGGTCGACCGCGACGGATTTTCGGACGCGGTGACAGCGAGGTTAGAGGCCCATCCGCTGATCGAGATCCGTCGCGAAGTGATTCAAGGCCTGCCGCCAAGCGACTGGAAACAGACGATTATCGCCACCGGCCCGCTGACTGCCGCGACGCTCGCCAGCGCCATTGCCAGCGAAACCGGCGCGGATGCGCTGGCGTTTTTCGACGCGATCGCGCCGATTGTCCATTTCGACACGATCGACATGAACGTCGCGTGGTTCCAGTCGCGCTACGACAAGGTTGGTCCCGGCGGCACCGGCAAGGATTATGTCAACCTGCCGATGGACAAGGAGCAGTATCTGGCCTTTGTCGAGGCGTTGAACGCCGGCGCCAAGACCGAGTTCAAGCAGTGGGAAGGCACGCCCTATTTCGACGGCTGCCTGCCGGTCGAGGTGATGGCGGAGCGCGGCGTCGAAACGCTGCGGCACGGGCCGATGAAGCCGATGGGCCTGACCAACGCGCACAATCCGACAGTCAAGCCCTATGCGGTGGTGCAGCTCAGGCAAGACAATGCGCTGGGCACGCTCTACAACATGGTCGGCTTCCAGACCAAGCTGAAGCATGGCGAGCAGGTGCGCATCTTCCGCACCATTCCGGGGCTGGAGAACGCTGAGTTCGCCCGGCTGGGCGGGCTGCACCGCAACACCTACATCAATTCCCCGACATTGCTGGGGCCCGACCTGCAACTGAAGTCGCGGCCCGGCCTGCGCTTTGCCGGCCAGATCACCGGCTGCGAGGGTTATGTCGAGTCGGCCGCGATCGGCCTGTTGGCCGGCCGTTTCGCGGCCGCGCAGGCGCTTGGCCGCTCACCCTCGCCGCCGCCGCCAACGACCGCGTTCGGGGCGCTGCTCGGCCACATCACCGGCGGCCACATCACCTCCGACGACGAGCCGGGCAAGCGTTCGTTCCAGCCGATGAACGTCAATTTCGGCCTGTT
Source organism: Phyllobacteriaceae bacterium UBA1940 (assembly GCA_002336975.1). Classification (GTDB taxonomy): domain Bacteria; phylum Pseudomonadota; class Alphaproteobacteria; order Rhizobiales; family Rhizobiaceae; genus Mesorhizobium_A. The sequence goes on along the minus strand of DDFA01000048.1, from coordinate 60,219 downwards.
CCCGCCGCTGGCGCCGGGGACAAAGCTGAAACCCGACGATTTCGAGGGCCGGTTCCGCGGCAAGGACAAGTCGGTGGCGAAGAAGAAGGCGATGACGCGCCGCGCGCTCGCCGACTGCCGGGCCTGGCTGGGGGTCGAGCCTGCGGTTCAAGCTGCGGAGTAGGATCATGACCACCCTCGCCTCCTCCTTCTTCGAGGTTCGCCGCCACGGCGCGGTGGCCGAAATCGTCATGAACAAGCCCGACAGGGCCAACGCCATGTCGCCGGATTTCTGGGTCGACCTGCCGCGGCTGCTCGGCGAGCTTTCGGCCGACCAGTCGGTCCGCGCCGCGGTGGTGACGGGCGCCGGCAAACACTTCACCAGCGGCATGGACCTGTCGACCTTCGGCAATCTGGCGGCACTTTTCAAAGATGAGCCCGGCCGCGCCGCCTATGCGTTCCGCGAGGTGATCCTCAAGCTGCAGGACAGTTTTTCGGCGATCGAGCGCGCCAGATTCCCGGTGATCGCGGCGATCCACGGCGCGTGCATCGGCGGCGGCATCGACATGATCACCGCCTGCGACATTCGCCTCGCCAGCGCCGACGCCTATTTCGCCATCGAGGAAATCAATATCGGCATGGCGGCCGATGTCGGCACGCTGCAGCGGCTGCCGAAACTGATCGCGCCGTCGGTCGCCGCCGAACTGGCCTTTACCGGCCGGCGTTTCGACGCCGAGGAAGCGAGACGGATCGGGCTGACGTCGTCGCTGCATGCCGACGCCCAGACGCTGCGCGACGCGGCGCTGGACCTGGCCGGACAGATCGCGGCGCGCTCGCCGCTGGCGATCGCCGGCATCAAGCGCAACCTGACCTATGCGCGCGACCATAGCGTCGCCGACGGTCTCGACTACATCGCCACCTGGAACGGCGGCATGTTGCGCTCCGGCGACCTGATGGAGGCGATCCAGTCGAAAATGGCGAAACGCGACGCTGCCTTCGCGGACCTGCGGCCGTCAAAAATCCCCGGCTGACCTATTCGGCCGGGGCAACGCCGCCAGACGAAGGTTCAGCCGCGGGCAGCCCCGGCTTGCCGGCTTCGCCGGGATTGCGCCGCACATATCCCGCCTTGAGGCTTTCGGTGGTGTCGCGCGAGCCGTCATGGCTCCAGCCCGGCGGCATGAATACATAGCGGAGCCGCTGGCCAAAACTGAGGCCCGGCTGGGTGACGTCCTTCCAGATGCCGACATATTCGTGGAACGCCACCCGAAGCGGATTGAAGGTGCCGAGATTCTTGACGATGCCGTAGCGCGGCTTGTCGGCCTGTTCCTCGGGCACGAATGTGCCGAACATCCGGTCCCAGATGATCAGCGTGCCGGCGTAATTGGCGTCGAGATAGCGCGCATTGGTGGCGTGGTGGACGCGATGATGCGACGGCGTGTTGAAGATGAATTCGAACCAGCGCGGCATCTTGTCGATGGCCTCGGTGTGGATCCAGAACTGCCACACCAGATTGAAGCCGAAGACGAACAGGATCACGGCCGGATGGAAGCCGAGCAGCACCAGCGGGATCTGCAGCACCAGCATGCCGGTGAACAGGCCGGTCCAGCTCTGGCGCAGCGCCGTCGACAGATTGTAGTGCTGGCTGGAATGATGGTTGACGTGTTCGGCCCACACCCAGCGCACGCGGTGGGCGATACGGTGGTAGAAATAATAGCGCATGTCGTCGATCAGGAAGGCGATCAGCAGCACCCACCACGACGCGCCGAGATCGACCAGGCGGAATTGCCAGAACCACATCAGAATGGCGTAGGAGACCGCGCCGAGCAGCAGGCCGGCGACGACGTTGCCGGTGCCCATCATCAGGCTGGTCAGCGTGTCGCGGGTCTCGAACGAACCTTGCGCGCGCCGGGTGCGCACCATCCACAGTTCGAGCAGGATGGCGGCGACGAAGAACGGGATCGCCAGTTCGGTGACTTTCGGGAAATGATAGTCGTGCATGTCACGCCCTCGCCTTGCCGCCACCGAGCAGCGCGCCGACCGTGCGCGCGGTTTCGGGACGGTCGAAATGAAAATGTCCGCCCGTCCAGGTAAAATCCCGGAACCGGATCGAGACGATCGCGGGATCGCGCAGACTGATCGAGGCGATGTCGGCTGCGGTGACGATGCGGGTAAAAAAGCCGTCGCCAAAACTCTGGACGATGGCGGTGCGGCCGCCCGGCAAGGTCATGAAGGCGGAATGACGGTCGCTGGTCAGCGTCGCCTCGCCGGTGTGCTCGTCGGGAAAATCGGCGGCGAACAGGTCGCGCGCATGCGCGGCATCGCGAATGATCGACAGTTTCGACCCGCCGGTCAGATGCACGGCCAGCACGGCGGCGGTGATGCCGACGACGACCAGTGTGACAAGAATGGGAAGGCTCATGCCAAAAATTCCTCGGGCGGCGCGCCAGCCCAATTCATCTAGCACAATTGACGTTTACGTCAAAGAATTCGCGTCGGTCCGGTCACCATCCGCGTGTCGCGCGATAAAACACCGTCGCCTGCTTGCGCAGCGGCGACATGTCGGCTGGATGCTCGATCGCCTCGCCGCCGCTGCGCTGCACTGCGTCCAGATAGCCGGGCGCGAGGCCGGCCGGCAGGAACGCCGGCCGCAGCAGCGGCGGCAGCGACTCCGCATTGGATGCAAACGCCTTCCAGTGCTCGCGGCCAAGGGCGATCATCTGCGCCACCACCCTGCCTGCCGCGGCCTTGTCCTTGAAAAGGCCGTCACGGCTGGTTCCAGCTGCGGCGAGGATTTCGGCGGGCACGTAGCACTGGCCGCGCGCCTTGTGCAGCGGCAGCAGGCGCAACAGCCCGGCGATCCCCTGGGCGCAGCCGGCATGACCGGAGAGATCCGCCGCCTGCATCGCTTTCTCCGGGTCAAGCACCAGGCAGCACAGATGGATCAGCGCCGACGCGGTTTCGCCGAGATAACCTTCAAGGTCGCCGCGCGAGGGCATGGCGTCGTCATAGAGGTCGAAGACACGCGCATCGAGCATGTTGTCGAATGCGGAGAGCGGCAGCCGGTGCTGACGGATGGCGCGCAACAGGGACGTCGCCAGCGGATGCCCGCCGGCTGCGTCTTCATTGCCGGAGGCCAGCAGATCGCGCCACCACTGGATGCGCACCTCGCCAGGCAGCGCCTCGCGCGCCCGGTCGCGGATTGTGGCGAGTTCGGCATTGAAGGCATAGAGCGCGGCCAGCGCATCGCGCCTGTCCTGCGGCGCATAGAGCAAGGACAGGAAGCGGTCGTGGTCGAGCCGCCGCACATCGTCGATCAGGGTCGTGTGTCGCATCGGCGGGATCAGTCGACAGCCACGAGACAGGCAGCGACCTGGCGGTTTTCGGCCAGCAGCACATTGTAGGTGCGCAGCGCCGCGCCCGTCGACATCGAGTCGACCTTGACGCCGGCGGCGCGCAACTGCTCGCGCAATTCGGCCGGCAACCGCTTCAACTCAGGGCCCGTGCCGACCAGCAGAACCTCGATGTCGGCGGCTTCGTCGAGCACGCGGGAGAGATCGGCCGCGCCGATATTGTGCGGATCGGCAGGCTGCCAGCCGTGGATGCCGGACGGCAGGCACTGGATAGAGCCGCGATGCGACATGTCGGCAAAGCGGAAGCCGCCGTTTCCGTAAGCATCGATCGGCGCACGGCCCGGGAAATGCGCCTCCCGGACCACTATGCCCCTGCTCATCGCGTCAGGCCTTGGCCGGCGCCTTGCCGGTCGATTCCAGCTTACGGTCCTCTTGCTTGTCGAAAAGATCGGGACGCAGCTTGAACAGGATCAACATCGGGCCGGCGATGAACAGCGACGAATAGGTGCCGACAAAGACGCCGACGATGATCGCGAAGACGAAGGACGAGATCACCTCGCCGCCGAAGAAATACAGCGCAAACAGCGCCAGCAGCACGGTGAGACCGGTCAGGAAGGTTCGCGACAGTGTCTGGTTCAAGGCGATGTTGATCACGTCCTCGAGCGGCATCTTCTTGTATCGTCGCAACATTTCGCGAATGCGGTCATAGATGACGACCGTATCGTTGATCGAGTAGCCGACGACGGTGAGGATCGCCGCGATGCTCGACAGGTTGAATTCGAGCCCGAGGAACACGTAGACGCCGACGATGACGATGACGTCGTGGATGGTGGAGATGACCGCGCCGACGCCGAACTGCCATTCGAAGCGGAACCACACATAGATCAACAGGCCAAGCATCGACAGCGCAATGCCGATCGCCCCGGTGGTGGCGAGTTCGCTCGAGACGGTCGGGCCGACAACCTCGACGCGGCGGAACTGGTAATCGTCCTGCAATTCGCCGCGCACCAGGTTGACCACCGACTGCTCGGCATTGTCGCCGCTTTCCTGCGCGCCGAGGCGCACCATCAGCGACCCGTCGGCGCCGATCTCCTGGACCTGGACTTCGCCCAGGTTGAGATCGTTCAGACGGTTGCGCACGTCGCCGGGATTGGCGTGGCCGTTCTTGGCCTGGATTTCGATCATCGACCCGCCCTTGAAGTCGATGCCGTAGTTGAAATCCTTGACGAACATCATGCCGATGATCGCAACCGACAAGGCGCCCGAGAGCAGGAAACCCCAGTTGCGGTATTGCATGAACGGAATGGTGGGGTTGAGCGGCAGGTAGTGCACCAGTCCCTTGGGGAACTCGGTAGGACGCCAGCGGCGGTGCCAGAAGGCCACCAGCCAGCGGGTCAGGGTGAAGGCGGTGAACACCGTCGTGATGATGCCGATGCCCAGCGTCACGGCGAAACCGCGCACCGGTCCGGTGCCCATGTAAAACAGGATGACGGCGACCATCAGCGTGGTGACATTGGCGTCGACCACGGTCGCCAGCGCCTTGCCGAAACCGGCGTCGAAGGACTGCACCATCGATCGCCCCTGCGCCCGCTCCTCTCGGACGCGCTCGAAGATGATGACGTTGGAGTCGACCGCCATGCCCATGGTCAGCACGATGCCGGCGATGCCGGGCAAGGTCAGCGTCGCGCCAAGCAGCGACAGCACCGCGATGATCAGCGCCACGTTGGCCGCGAGCGCAATGTTGGCGATGACGCCGAGCTTGCCGTAGACGAGCAGCATGGAGAGGATGACAAGGCTGGCGCCGATGGCCGACGCCATCTTGCCCGCCGCGATCGAGTCGGCGCCGAGGCTCGGCCCGACGGTGCGTTCCTCGATGATGGTCAGCGTCGCCGGAAGCGCGCCGGCGCGCAGCAGCACCGCAAGGTCGTTTGCGCCCTGGACGGTGAAATTGCCGGAGATCTGGCCGGAGCCGCCAAGGATCGGCTCGCGGATCTGCGGCGCGGAAATCACCTGATTGTCGAGAATGATCGCAAACAGCCTGCCGACATTTTGCTGTGTCGCCTGGCCGAAGCGACTGGCGCCCTGCCCGTCGAACCGGAACGACACGACCGGCTCGTTGGTGCGATGGTCGAATGAAGCCTGCGCGTCGACGAGGTTTTCGCCGGAGACGATGACGCGGGTTTCGATCAGATAAGGCCGCGGCGGGTCGTCGGTGGAATACATCACCACCGTGCCGACCGGCGGGCGGCCCTCGATCGCCTCGGTGACGGGCACGGACGTGTCGACCATCTGGAACGTCAGCTTGGCGGTCTGGCCGAGAATGTCCTTGAGGCGGTCCGGGTCCTGCAGGCCCGGCACCTGCACCAGGATGCGGTCATTGCCCTGGCGCTGGATGATCGGCTCGGTGGTGCCGAGTTCGTTGACGCGCCGGCCCACGACCTCGATCGACTGCGACAGCGCGCTGCTCAGGCGGTAGTTGATGCCGGCGTCGGTCAGCGTGAAGCGCAGCAGGCCGGGCTCCGGTTCGGTCATCTCGACTTCGGTGACCGAACCTCCGGTCAGGAACCCGGCTGTGACCGGCAAAGTCAGATTTTCGAGTGCGGCCTTGGCTTTGTCGGCGTCGGCGGCGTCGCGGATGCGCACCTGCACGGAATTGCCGGCGCCTGACAGGCCTGTATAGCCGACCCTTGCGTCCCTGAGGCCGGTGCGGATGTCGTTGCGCAACGTTTCCAGCCGGTCGGCGATCAGGCTCTTGTGATCGATCTGCAGCAGAATGTGCGACCCGCCCTGCAGGTCGAGGCCGAGCGTCATCGACTTCTTCGGCGCCCAGGACGGCAACGCGTCGAGCATCTGCTGCGAAAACATGTTCGGCGCGGCGAAGATCACGCCCAACAGGACGGTCAGCCAGATCGAGATGGTCTTCCAGCGGGTAAAATGCAGCATTGGCTAACTCGCTTGCGCCGTTTCGTCCTTGTCGGGCGGCGCAGACGCGTCACCCGACGCGGCGTCACTTCTTGGTGTTCTGGTTGGCGACCGTCTCGCCCTTGTTGCGCACTTCGGCGACCATGGCGCGGACGGCCGTCACCTTCATGCCGCCAAGGTCGACTTCCAGTTCGCCCTTGTCCTCGATCACCCTGGTGACCTTGCCGACGAGGCCGCCGCCGGTGACGACGGTGTCGCCGCGGGAAATATTCTTCAGCATTTCCTCGCGCGACTTCATCTGGGAGCGCTGCGGCCGGATGATCAGGAAATACATGATCACGAAGATCAGCAGGAACGGCAGGATGCTGATCAGCATGTCTGCGCCGCCGGCGCCTCCAGTCTGGGCATAAGCCGGTGTAACGAACATCAAATATCTCCCGCCAACAGTGAAAAGGCCGGCCTGCGGGCCGGCGAATGTGGGGGCTATATAGTCGCTCGGCTCCGCAATGCCAACTGCGCCGCATGCGCCAGCCGACGCTTTCGTCGCCACAATGCGCGTGTTAAGGCCGCAACCGGCTCAATTTTGTGACATCGGCGACCTGCATGACGGACCAGACACTCGAATCGCTCAACCAAAAGCTCGACCGGCTGATCGATGCGGTCACCCGCCTGTCGACGACGCCGGCGCCGGTTTCAAACTTCGACGCCGCCGACTGTTTTGTGTGGGACGCCGAATCCTGCCAGGCGCAGCCGGTGGCGAAAGTCAGCCGGGTCGACATCTCGCTGATCAAGGGCGTCGACCGCGTGCGCGACATCCTCGTCGACAACACGATGCGTTTCGCCGACGGCCTGCCGGCCAATAATGTGCTGCTGTGGGGCGCGCGCGGCATGGGCAAATCGTCGCTGGTGAAGGCCGCCCACGCGCTGGCCAACGCCGCCGGCAAGCCGCTGAAGCTGATCGAGATCCACCGCGAAGACATCGCCTCGCTGCCGAAATTGATGACGCTGCTGAAAGCCTCGCCCAGCCGTTTCGTGCTGTTTTGCGACGATCTGTCCTTCGACAATGACGATACGTCCTACAAGTCGTTGAAGGCGGCGCTTGACGGCGGCGTCGAGGGACGTCCCGACGATGTCATCCTCTACGCCACCTCCAACCGCCGACATCTGCTGCCGCGCGACATGATCGAGAACGAACGGTCGACCGCGATCAATCCGTCGGAGGCGGTGGAGGAAAAAGTTTCGCTGTCGGACCGGTTCGGCCTGTGGCTCGGCTTCCATAAATGCAGCCAGGACGAATATCTCGAGATGATCGACGGTTACGCGAGCCATTTCGGGCTTCGCATCGACGAGGCGCAACTGCGCGCCGAAGCGCTGGAATGGGCGGCGACGCGCGGCAGTCGTTCGGGCCGCGTCGCCTGGCAGTTCATCCAGGACCTGGCCGGCCGGCTCGGCCAGAGGCTCGAGGGCTAAAAAATTTGCCCCATTGCGGACCTGCGGCCAGGACGCGGCGCAGGTTCGAAATGGGGCAGTCAGTTGGCGCCGAGGACTGGAATACTCTGGCGCTTATGCTCTTCCTGGCTAACTGGTCATTCGAGGTATTTCTGCGGATCGACCGGGTTCGAGTTTTCCCGGACTTCAAAATGCAGTTTCGGCGTGTCGGCGTTGCCGGTCATGCCCGACCGGGCGATTTCCTGGCCGCGGCGGATGGTATCGCCGCGATTGACCATGATCTCGCTGGTGTGGCCGTAGACGGTGACCTTGCCGTCGGCGTGGCGCACGAGAACGGTCTTGCCAAAATCCTTGAGGCCGTCGCCGGCAAAGATGACAACGCCGTTTTCGGCCGCCTTGACCGTCGTTCCCTCCGGCACCGCGATGTCGATGCCTTCGCCGTTGCTGCTGTAGCTCGAAATGACCCGGCCGCGCACCGGCCAGCGCATTTTGCCGATGCCCGTGGTGTCAGGCGCCTCCTCGGACGAGGAAGCGGCGGCGGCTTTGATTTCCTTGCCATCCCGCTTGGGCGGCGTGTAGACGGCCAGCGGCTTGCTCTCGGCAGGCTCCTTCGCCTTGGCGGCCGGCTTCTCGACCGCCGCGGTCTGGGTCTGCTTGGCGGGAGGCGTCGAACCGGTGCTGGTCGGGTCGACCTTCGGAGCGGCAGCGACAGAACCGGACGGGATGCGCAACTTCTGGCCGATCTTCAGCGTCGCGGATTTGTCCAGTCCGTTGGCCTGGCGCAGCGCCTCGGTCGTGACGCCGTTCTTCCTGGCGATCGCATAGAGAGAATCGCCCGACGCGACGGTGTAGACGCCGCGATCGGAGCTCGCCACCTTTGCATCGTTGCGCTGGTCTTCAGCCTGCGGCTGCTTTTCCTTCAGACGCGGCTGTTTTGGCAGCACGGCGACGCTTTCCGCTGGCTCCTGCTTGGGCGCGGGCGTCTTTTCGGCGGGCTTGGCGGCAACCGGTTTCGGCTTCTCAGACTTGTCGCGGGCATAGACATAGACCGGCACGATGACGCGCTGGCCGACCCGCACAGAATTGGCGTCGGCAAAGCCGTTGACGTTGACGATCGCCTTCACCGGCACGCCGTAGCGATCGGAAATGGTTCCAAGCGATTCGCCGTCCTTGAGCGTCACCAGGCGGCCGCCTTCGGCGACCCAGCCATCCGACGTCGCCGACGGCGGCGCCGACGCCGGCTTCGGCGCGGACGTCTCGGTCTTCACCGGGGGCGGCTTGATCGTTCCGGTCGACGTGCGGTCAAGCGCAGGCTTGACCGGCTCGGCCTTGGCGACCCGAGGCTCGGGCCGGGCGGGCGACGGCAGATGTTTGGGCGGAGCGTCGACCGGGGCCAGCGCCGTGCGCTTGACCGGCTGCGACACCGGTGCGGGCTCAACCGCGGCGCGAGCCGGCGACGAATTGTAAGCGCCGCTTGCGGCCGACGGACGCGCGACGTCCCCGGGAAATGGCTGATTGTCCTTGCGGATCATCTGGCGCTGATTGTCGGTGGCGCCGGTGAACATGCCGTCGGTGAAGCGCGACACGCCCGAGCTGCAGCCCGCAGCCATGCTGCCCACCAGAACAAGGGTCGCGCCGCGCAGCAAGGCGCGCTGACTGCCTTTCAAGGAACGAACTCGCATACCCATTACCCGCACGCACTCAAACGAACATTGCGAGATTAAAGCGCGTTAATCTTACCGGTCCCTTAAAGTCCGGCAGACTTTAGCAAATTTGTTCAGATCGCGGCGGCCGGACCAGACGCCAGAGGCTGCAGGCGCACAGTGCCGATGTCGACGCGTTCAAAGCGGCTGCCGACCTTTGTCAGCTTCGCCCAGACCTGTTCGCCTTCAGCCGGACCGATCGGCGCAATCAGCACCCCGCCGCTCGAAATCTGGTCGACAAAGGTCCTTGGAAGACTGTCGAAAGCCGCCCACGCGACAATGCGGTCGAAAGGGCCTTCGCTGGCCATGCCGCCCGAACCGTCGGCATGGCGCACCGATACATTGAGCAGGCCAAGCGCCTCGATGCGCTGCCGGGCGTTGGCGGCCAGCGTCCGGTAGCGCTCAAGGGTGAGGACGCGGGCGGCCTTGCGGCCGATCACGGCCGCGGTAAAGCCGGTGCCGGTGCCGACCTCCAGTACGCGATGCGCCGCGTCCAGATCCAGCGCTGCGATGATCGCGGCCTGCATGTCGACGCCCTCGATGGTCTCGCCGCATTCGATCGGCAGCATCCTTGCCGACCAGGCCAGGGACTGGTGCTGCCCGGGGATGAACAGACGGCGCGGCGTCGCCTCGATCGCAGCGATCAGTTCCTTGTTTGCAATCCCCCTTGCGCGCATGCGCAGAAGGAATGCGGCAAACGCCTCTCGATCGCTGCCGCCGGTAGTCATCCAACCACCGACGAAAGATAGTCTCGCACTTCATGCGCGGTCAGGTCGAGCTGAAGCGGAGTAATCGAGACACGATCATGGGCCAGCGCGTGAATGTCGGTGCCGGGAACCGGCGGCTCCTGCTGCTTGGAGAAACGCATCCAGTAATATGGAAAGTTGCGGCCGTCCTTGCGTTCGTCAATCCAAAGGCCGTGGACATATTTGCCCTGGGCCGTCACCTCGACGCCCTTGACGTCGCCCGGTTCGCAATTGGGAAAATTGACGTTGAGGAACACGCCGCGCGGCAGGTCGGTCGCGATCAGTTTTTCGAGAAGCGCCGGCGCCAGTTCCTCGACGGTATGCCAGGGCACGACGCGGGCGTCGTCAAAGAAATGATAGGATTGGCTGATGGCGATCGAGCGGATGCCGATCAAGGCGCCTTCCATCGCGCCGGCGACCGTGCCGGAATAGGTCACGTCGTCGGCGATGTTGGCGCCCGAGTTCACTCCTGAGAGGATCAGGTCGGGTGGGTCGGACAGGATGTTCTTGACCCCCATGATGACGCAGTCGGTCGGCGTTCCGCGCACCGAATAATGCCGCTCGCCGACCTTGCGCATGCGCAGCGGCTCGGAAATCGACAGGGAGTGCGCAAAGCCAGACTGGTCGGCCTCGGGCGCAACGACCCACACATCGTCCGACAGTGTGCGGGCGATGCGCTCCAGCACCGCCAGCCCCTCGGCGTGAATGCCGTCGTCGTTTGTCAAAAGAATCCGCATCATCAATTCCGATCAATCAATTCAAGCCCGCCCAGATAGGGCCGCAGAACGTCGGGGACCGTGATCGATCCGTCCGCATTCTGATAGTTTTCCATGACAGCGATCAAGGCGCGGCCGACCGCCACGCCCGACCCGTTCAGCGTATGGACGAACCTGGTCTGCTTCTCGCCTTCTGGCCGGTAGCGCGCATCCATGCGCCTGGCCTGGAAATCGCCGCACACCGAGCAGGACGAGATTTCGCGATAGGCGTTCTGGCCCGGCAGCCAAACCTCGATGTCGTAGGTCTTGCGCGACCCGAAACCCATGTCGCCGGTGCACAGCATCATCGTGCGGAACGGCAATTTGAGCAGCTTCAGCACGGTTTCGGCGCTGGCCGTCATGCGCTCATGTTCGGCGATGGAAGCATCCGCATCGGTGATCGACACCAGTTCGACCTTGTAGAACTGGTGCTGGCGCAGCATGCCGCGCGTGTCGCGACCGGCCGACCCGGCTTCCGACCGGAAGCACGGCGTCAGCGCGGTGTAGCGGCGCGGCAGCGTCTTCTGGTCGAGGATTTCCTCGCGCACCAGATTGGTGAGCGGCACTTCCGATGTCGGGATTAGCCCGAGCCGGCCCGTGGTGTGCGGAGTGAAGAACAGGTCCTCCTCGAATTTCGGCAGTTGACCGGTGCCGAACAACGCCTCGTCGCGCACGATCAGCGGCGGAATGACTTCCTCATAGCCGTGCTCTTGCGTGTGCAGGTCGAGCATGAACTGGCCGAGCGCCCGTTCCAGCCGGGCGAGTTTGCCCTTGAGCACGGTGAAGCGCGACCCGGACAGTTTCGCCGCCCGCTCGAAATCCATCATGCCAAGCGCCTCGCCGAGCTCGAAATGCTCCTTCGGCTTGTTGCCCATGCCCGCCGCGCGCGCGGCGATCAGGTCGCCGCCCCAGTCGCGCACCATGACATTGTCGTGCTCGTCCTTGCCGACGGGAACGTCGGGCAGCGGCGCGTTGGGCACAACCGCCAGCGCATCGCTCAGCGCCTTGCCGAGATCGCGCTCGGTCTTTTCGCCATTTTGGATGAATTCCTTGATCGACGCCACTTCCGCCTTCAGCGCCTCGGCAGTCGCGGCGTCGCCCGAAGCCATCGCCTTGCCGATCTCCTTGGATGCGGCGTTGCGGCGCTCCTGGCGGACCTGCAGTTCCTGCACATGGGCGCGCCGCGCTTCGTCCCGGGCGATCAGATCGTCGACGGTCGAACGCGCCGCGTCAGGCGATTGGCCGCGCTTTTCAAGCGCAACGATCAGTTCCTGCGGGTTTTCGCGGATCCATTTGATATCAAGCATGGGAAGACTCTTTGCCCGTCGTTTGGCGACGTGCGGGCGTAGACCGGGATTGACCGCGATGCAAGACGGCTGGCGCAACAGGTTGAGCGCCGACCCGGCCAAGTGATCCAATGTCAGCGGGAATTGCCCTAACCGACGGCCAGCAATTGTTTCAGCCTGCGCAACTCGTCTTCGATCCGGGTGATCGACTGGCTGATCTCCCCCTTCATAGCGTCCGACAGGGTTGTCCGAAACACAGCCGGGGGCTCGGCGAAACCGACGTCGCCGCCCGCATCCGTGAGCAGGCGGTGGATTTCCTCCACGCGCGTGTGGGACAGGCGGTTCTCGCCGCGCTCATATTTGCCAACCTGTTGCTGCGAGACGCCCAGCCGTCCGGCGAGTCCTTCCTGGGTCAGGCCCGCGGCCTTGCGCAGCCTCGAAATCTGCTGGCCGACCTCACGGTCTCGTTGTGTTGGCTGGCGCGGAGACGACATGCCCTGTCCCGATGAACCCTGCACCAAAGGTCCAACAACCTCAGGGTAGCCTCAATAAATTTGGAGTTGTTTCTTTTGGTTTGATGACTACCCACGATTATCTTTCATCGTCTCGCCGAGGCTTGGGGCCGCCATCAGATACCAATTGACTTTGACGTTCGCGTCAAATTTATTGTTCAACTACTAAACAACCTTGCCACTGGCGCCATGTCGCCACGCGCGGAAGCGGACACGGGAAGATCAAGATGAACGTACATGCGTCGCGCGCGCTTGGTGCTGCAGCGGGGGCCGACGCGCCCGTAAAGCGCGAGATCGTCATTGCGACCGAGGACGGCTTTCCGCTCGCCGGCACCCTGTTCGACGGCGCCGGAAACGGCCCGCTGCTGCTGATCTCGTCCGCGACCGCGGTACCGCGCGGTTTCTATGCATCGTTCGCCGCGGCGGCGGTTCAAGCCGGTGCGCGGGCGGCGCTGATCTACGATTATCGCGGGTCGGGCGGTTCGGTGCGCCCAACGGGCTGGCGCAAGCGCATCGGCATGAAGGACTGGGCGGTGCTCGACCTGCCGGCCGCGGCGCGGGCGCTCGACATGGTTCAGCCGGGCCACGAGATGGTCGGCCTTGGCCAGTCTTTCGGTGGCCAGGCGCTGGGCTTGTGCGGCATTTCCGGCCGGTTCGCCAGGTATGGGATGGTCGCCACCCTGTCCGGCTATTTCGGCGGCCTGGACGATCGCGGCGCGCGCTGGAAGATGCTCGGCGTCGGCGTGCCGACGTCATATCTGTTCCGCGACATCCCCAAGAGCCTGGGGATCGGCGATCCGATCCCGTCGACCGTTTTTCGCGACTGGGCGCGCTGGTGCTCGCGTCCGGACTATTTTTTCGGCGATCCGATGGTTCCCGAAACCAGCCGCTTCGCCGAGGTGACGACGCCGATCCTGGCGCTGGGCATGACGGACGACGCCTGGGGCACGCCGCGCGCGATCAAGGGGCTGGTGCGCCACTACGCCAACGCGCCGGTCGAAATTCGCCATGTGAGCCCGCAGGACGCCGGCGCTCCGATCGGCCATCTCGGCTATTTCCGTTCCCGCTTCGCGACAACGCTATGGCCCGATCTGATCGGCTGGCTGCTGCATGGAACCCCTGCCCGGCTCGGCCAACCCGATTGATCAGTCGACACGCTTGCCGTCGACGATCCTGTAGCTCGGCTGGTACATCGTCACGAATTCCTCGGCCGCGGTCGGGTGCACCGCCATGGTCGCATCGACGACGTCCTTGGTCAGTCCGCCCTTGATGACGATGCCCAGCAGTTGCGCCATCTCGCCGGCGTCGGGGCCAAGAATATGGGCTCCGACGACGACGCGGCTCCCGGCGTCGACCACCAGTTTGGTCAGCATTTTTTCGCGGCGGCCCGGCAGGATGTTGCGCATCGGCCGGAAGGCGGCGCGATAGATTTCGACCTCGGCGAACTTTTTCGCGGCATCCTCCTCGCTGAGGCCGACCGTGCCGATCTCCGGCTGCGAGAACACAGCCGTGGCGATCTTGTCGAGATCTGGCTTTGTCGGCTTGCCGCGATAGAGCGTGTCGACAAGGCACATCGCCTCATGGATCGCGACCGGCGTCAGCTGCACCCGATCGGTGACATCGCCGATCGCGTAGATGCCGGGCACATTGGTGCGCGAATAATCGTCGACGATGATGTCGCCGCGCGGTCCGGTCTTGACGCCCGCATTGTCGAGGCCGAGGCGCTCGGTGTTGGGAAGCCGCCCGATCGCCAGCATGATCTGGTCGGCGACAAGCTCGCCGCCGCTCGTCAGGGTCGCCGTCAACTGGCCGTCGGGACGACGCACGACGCTGCCAAAATTGGTTTCGAGCACGATGCGGATGCCTTTTGCTTCCATCGTCTCGTGCAGCATGCGGCGCAGGTCGCCGTCGAAACGGCCGAGTATTTCCCTGCCGCGATAGACCAGCGTCGTCTCGACGCCGAGCCCGTGAAAGATGTTGGCGAACTCGACAGCGATATAGCCGCCGCCGCCGATGACGATCGATTTCGGCAATTGCGTCAGGTGAAAGGCGTTGTCGGAGACGATGCAAAGCTCGTGGCCGGGCATTGCGGGATGCGGGTTGGGCCGTCCGCCAGTGGCGATCAGAATGGTCTCGGCCGTCACCACCCGGTCCTCCGAGACGATCCTCACCTGATTGGGACCTTCAAGCACGGCGCGGCTGTCGAAAATCTCGCCGCCGGCCTTGTCGACGCCCGAACGGTAGACGGCTTCGAGCCGGGCGATCTCCCTGTCCTTGTTGGCGATCAGGGTCGGCCAGTCGAACGAGGTTTCGCCAACCGTCCAGCCGTAACCTGCGGCATCCTCGAAATGCTCCGGAAACTGCGAGGCGTAGACGAACAGTTTTTTCGGTACACAGCCGCGAATGACACAAGTGCCGCCGAACCGGTATTCCTCTGCGATGCCGACGCGTTTGCCGAGCGACGCCGACGCCCTGGCCGCGCGCACGCCGCCGGAGCCGCCGCCGATCACAAACAGGTCGTAGTCAAATTTCGCCATGCCGCCATTCTCCGGTGTACCCTTGCAGGTAGATGGTCGCGGCCGAAATGAAAAGCCCGGCGCAAGGGCCGGGCTTTTCTGAACTCTACACGATGCGGTTACTGCTTCGGCGCTTCCTTCGCCGGTTCCGCCGTCTGGGGCGGGATCGGCGCCGGGGCCGGCGGCGGCGCGTCGGCCGCAAGTTTCTTGGCAACCGACTCCGACAGGTCGCGGGCGATACCGACCTGCCAGATATTGACGGCCTTTTCGACCTCGCGCCCGATGATCGGGGTTTCCGAAATGAACTTCTTGCCGGCCGGCGAATTGTGGAACGCGGCGATTTCGTTCAGTTCCTGCTCGGTGAATATCTTGGCGAACACGGTCGCGACTTCGTTCTCGAGATCGCCGCGGCGCGATGCGAGCGCAAGGGTCTCGTCGTCGACGACCTGAACGATCTCCGGCTCGCGATCGGGATTCTTCTGGATCAGCTCGATCTTGAGCATCTGATTGGCCTGCGGCAGGATCGAATCCATCGGGTCCGTCGCATGGGTCGAGGCGATCGCCGCGCGCGCAGCCTTGAGATGCGACGCGCTGATCTCCTGCGCGGACGCAAAGCCGATGCCCGACAGGACAACCGCCGCCGCGACAATCGACCCGAAGAAACGATTATGGTTGAAGAGAACCATGTTCAGTCAAACTCCTTGTTCAGAGAGCTGCGGTCAGCTCACGAATCCCACGTGGACCTGCGACAATCGCCAAATCCGCCAGACCCAAAAATAGACCATGTTCGACAACGCCAGGAATGGCGTGCAGCACGTCAGACAGCGCTATTGCGTCGGGAATGCGGCCAAAAGATGCATCGATGATCAGATGGCCGCCGTCTGTAACAAACGGGCCGTCGCGCGTCATCCTCAATTTCAGCGGGCCGTCGAGGCCGAGCAGATAGGCGCCAGCGGCGATCTCCAGTTCCGTCGCTTTCAGCCCGAACCTGTTGACCTCGATGGGCAGCGGAAAACGGCCCAGCATGTCGACCAGCTTGGTCTCGTCGGCGATCACGATCATGCGATCGGACGCTGACGCGACGATCTTCTCGCGCAGCAGCGCGCCGCCGCCGCCCTTGACGAGGCTGAGGTCGGGATCGATCTCGTCGGCGCCGTCGATGGTCAGATCCAGTTCCGGCGTCTCGTCCAGCGTCGACAGCGGCACGCCCAGTTCGACGCACAGCGCCGCGGTGCGCTCAGAGGTCGGCACGCCGATCACGTTCAGTCCCGCCGCAACCTGCTCGGCAAGCAGCTTGACGAATTCCTCCGCCGTCGAGCCGGTGCCGATTCCCAGCCGCATGCCGTCCTCGACATGGGCCAGGGCCGCGCGCGCGGATTCGATTTTCAAGGCTTTTGCGTCCATCTGCCCTTCCCTTCGCCTGCGGTCTAGCACGGTTGACGGGCGAAGCAAGCCGCGTTGCATGCGCGCCGCCGGGTCGCTAAGTGCAGCGCATGGGCAAATCGATCATCGTCTTCGACCTCGACGGCACGCTTGTCGACACCGCGCCGGACCTTCTGGCGGCGCTGAACTTCTCGATCAAGGCGGGAGGCTTGCAGCCGGCCGACCCGGCGGCGCTGCGGCCGCAACTGGGGATGGGCGCGCGGGCGATGATCGAGCGAGCGTTTGCGACGCAGAACGTCGATTTGCCGGCCGGGGAGCTCGATCGGCTGTTTGACCTGTTCATGCGTCACTACATCGACAACATGCCCGGCCAGTCGCTCCCCTTCCCCGGCGCCGTCGCAGCGCTCGACCGGTTCGAGGATGCCGGCTACCTGTTGGCCATCTGCACCAACAAGCTGGAAAAGTCAGCCAAACGGCTG
This sequence comes from Phyllobacteriaceae bacterium UBA1940, assembly GCA_002336975.1. GTDB lineage: Bacteria > Pseudomonadota > Alphaproteobacteria > Rhizobiales > Rhizobiaceae > Mesorhizobium_A. The sequence goes on along the minus strand of DDFA01000048.1, from coordinate 43,139 downwards.
ATCGACGGGCTGGGGCTGGCGACGCGATTCGGCGCGATCTGCGGCCAGGACACGTTCGCGTTCCGCAAACCCGATCCGCGCCACATCGTCGAGACCGCGCGTCTGGCCGGCGGCGACGTCGCCCACATCGTGATGATCGGCGATTCGCGCACCGACATCGATGCGGCCAAGGCCGGCGGCATTCCGGTCGTCGCGGTCGATTTCGGCTACACCGACCGGCATGTGCGCGCGTTCGAGCCGAGCAATGTGATCTCGCATTTCGACGAGTTGACGGTGTCGCTTGCCGAAAGGCTGCTTTCGCCGACGCGATAACGCCAGCGTTGGCCACAATCCGCTACAAGCTGAAAAGGAAATGGTGGGCGATGTAGGGATTGAACCTACGACCCCACCCGTGTGAAGGGTGTGCTCTCCCGCTGAGCTAATCGCCCGCCTGGGGTCGCCCCCGGCTGCCGGCGATATAGTGCGACGACGGCGTCGCCGTCAACCGTCCCTGTTCGCCATTACGACGCAGGCGCGCGCACCGCTTCGGTTGTCTCGATCGCGTCCATCACCCGGGCGTCGCGATCATAGACGTCGTCGTAGAACTGGACCGCGCCGGTCTTGTCCGGCCAGGCGGTGAAATAGGCGACATAGACCGGAATGTTGCCGGGGATCTTTTCCGAGGAATGGCCGGCAGCCAGCTTGCGCGCGACATAGGACACGTCCTTGCCAAGCAGCGCGGCGGCCATCTCGCGCGGCTCGGCCAGCCGCACGCAACCGTGGCTGAACGCCCGCATGTCGCGCTTGAACAGCGCTTTTTGCGGCGTATCGTGCATGTAGATGGCGTGCTTGTTGGGGAACAGAATCTTCAGTTCGCCCAGCGCATTGGCCTCGCTCGGCGTCTGGCGCACGCTGTAGGGCACCTTGCCGCCATACGCGCCCCAGTCGATCGACGAGGACGAAATCTTGCGTCCCTTCGAATCGGTCACCTCGTAGCCGGCCCTGTCGAGGTAGCCCGGATCGCGGCGCAATCGCGGCAGCATCTCGTTGACGATGATCGACTGCGGCACGCCCCAGTAAGGGTTGTAGTCGACCTGCTCGATCACATCCTGGAAAAAGCTGGTCTGGTTGGACTTCTTGCCGATGACCGTGCGCATCGACAGTTTTTCGGCGCCGTTCTCGAAATATGCGGCAGTGTAGGCCGGCTGGTTGATGAACACCCGTCGCGCCCCGAGATCGGACGGCAGCCAGCGCAACTGCTCGAGCGCGACCTCGACCTTGACGATCCGATCCGCCTTCGACACGCCGGCCAGCGCCTGGACCGTGCGTGGCCCGATCACCCCGTCGCCCTTGAGGCCGGCAGCCTGCTGGGCCTCCTTCACAAGCGGGACGAGTTCCTCGGAATATGTTTCGGCGTTGCGGTTGATCGCCAGCGCGACCGCATATTTGGTGGCGAAATCGGCTGTCGCCGTGCGTTCGATCAAGGCGATGATCTTTGGCAGTTCGGGACTGGACTGACCCGGCTTGAGCAGAAGTTTCGGGTCGACGACGATGTCGTTTTCCGCCTGGCCGCGCAGGGTTTCGAGTTCCACCCGCAACTCCTGATATTCCGCGTTCCGCGGATGGTAGGATTCGATCAGCACCGCCACGTCTTGGGTGTGCGACAGCCGGTCGAGCGCCTGATCCAGGTCGAGCGGCTTTGGCGCGAAATCGTGGTAGCCGGAGATGCGATTGGGATCGATGCGGCCGCGCGTGGCGTCCTCGACATAACGCAGCACCCGGGCCGACAGCGCCAGTTCGAAGGCGGCGAGTTCCTTCTGCCGCGCCGCCATGTCGGTTGCGTCGAATGTCGCGGCGGGCACGGTGACCGAGTAGTCGGCCGGATCAAGCCCGTGACTGGCGGCATCACCAAGCACGCGCACCGCCTGTTCGGCGCGTCCATTGGGACCAAAACCCGACACCCAGATAAATTGCGGCGATTTCGAATAGTGGCTGGCGATCGCCGCGGCGATCTCCTTTTCGGCGGTCAGGTCGAAGTCGCCCAAGGCGGCGACCGCTTCGCCGAAATCGGCGCCGGCCGGCATCAGTTGCGGGCCAACGACGACGCCACCCGCCGCGACAATTTTCGGCGCCTTGACGCGCACCAGGGCATCGGCTCTGTAGGTGTAGTAGGCGGGAGCCGAGATTTGCGCCGGCTTGCTTTGCGTCTTGCGCTCACCGCGCCACTCATCCGGCCAGGACTGGACGCCCCGGTCGCGATTGCGTTCCTGCTGACGCCTGGCGCCGCCGCCGAACAGATAGTCGAAAAACGTCTGGGCGTGGGCTTCCTGGGCCGTCATGCCGGCTGCGACAACGGTCAGGACCAATGCGGCGACACGCCGGCGCAGGCCAAGTCTGCTGGTGTTCAAGCTGCAATCTCCCCGTCAGCCGCGCCTGCAGTCGAGCCGTATCGATGAAACCGCGAAGCAGTCGGCGCGGCCGCGACTATAGTCATTTGCCCCCATAAGTCGAACCTTTGGCCGTCATGCTTTGGTTGACTCAAGGAGATGTGATCACGCGGCGCGCCCGACCATTGCAGCGTCGTGGCCCCGGAACCAGGCGGCGAGCGCCATGCCAGAAATCAGGTGCCACACGCCCCACCATGCGGCAATGATCGCCATGCCGCCGATACCCGAGAAGAAGGTGAAGATCAGCACCAATCCAAAACCGGTATTCTGCATGCCTGCCTCGATCGCGATCGAACGCCGGTCGTCTTCGGCGAGCCTGCCGATCCACGCCAGGCCATAGCCGCCTGCCAGGCCGATCGCGTTGTGAACCATCACGATCAGAAAGATGTCGGCGACATGGCCGACAAAGGGTCGCCAGTTGGCGGCAAGCGCCGCGGCAATAAAAAACGAGAAGATGGCCAGCGACGCCAGCCGCATCGGCCGGCGCAGCTTCCCGGCCAGGGCGGGCAGCCAGTGGTTGACCGCCATGCCCAGCGCAAGCGGCGCCGCCAGCAATACAGCGACGGCCAGCGCCATATCCCCGGGATCGACCGCGATCTCGCGCAGCAGCCCGGCCGCGGGCGCGTAGAGGCCGCCGTAAAGGGCGATGTTCAACGGCGTCATCACGACCGACAGCACCGTCGTGACGCCCGACAGGCTGACCGACAGCGCCACATTGGCGTTGGCGCGCGCCGCGACGAAATTGGAGATCGAGCCGCCGGGACAGGCGGCGACAATGATCATCCCAAGCGCGACGCTGGGCGCAGGCTCGATCAGATAGACCAGACCGAGCGTCGCCGCCGGCATGAAGACGAATTGCGCAAAAATGCCGACGAGGAACGCCCGCTTGGTCTTTTTGAGCCGGACGAAATCCTCGACCTGGAGGTCCAGCGCCACGCCGAACATGACAAAGGCGAGGATCAGGTTGAGCAGGACCAGACTGGACGGATTGAAGTTCAGCGCAACGTCGTCGAGCGGCGTCATGACTGCCCCCTTTCCATGACGGCGGCATGCTTAACAGACTCGTCTCGCCACCGCCAGTTTGGCCGCCGTTCGGTTGCGCCAGTCGTCTTCGGGGCGCATGATCGAATTGAGCGAAAGGAGGACTGAGATGAAGAAGGGATTCAAGCAACTGGTCGCCGAGGCGAATGCGGAAATCACGGCGATCTCACCCGACGAAGCAAATCAACGGCGCGGCCGCGAGGGGGTCGTGCTCGTCGACCTGCGCGACCCGCGCGAGCTTGAGATCGAGGGCCGCATCGACGGCGCGCGCAGTTGTCCGCGCGGCATGCTGGAATTCTGGATCGACCCGGAGAGCCCCTACCACAAGGACTATTTTTCGACCGGCCGTGAGTTTGTGTTTTTCTGCGCCGGCGGCCTGCGCTCGGCGCTGGCGGCCAAGACCGCCCAGGACATGGGACTTGAAAAGGTCACTCATATCGAGGGCGGCATGGCGGCATGGAAGAAAGCCGAACTGCCGGTGTCGAGCGACAAGCAGCCCGGTTAGCTCTTCGTCCTGGAAGTTGCCGCGCGCGCGCCGACCGGCCGCGGCGTGGTCGCGTCAAGCGCGTCGCGCAAGACGAAGTCGACCGCCTGAACGACCACCGACGGATCGGAGATGATGCGGCGATGGCCAAGCCCGTTGACCCAGCGCAGGTCGATATGCCGACCGGCGGCGGACAGTTGACGGGCGTGGTCGGGCGACACTTCCTTGTCGTCGGCGGCATGCAGCACCAGCGTCTCGACCGGATCTTGCTCGAGCTGGTCCTTGCCGACGAAGGCGGACAACGGGCTGCCGGCGAAACGCTCGACAATGTCCGCTATCGCGGTCTGGCTGCGCGGCCCCAGATTGAGGAATCTACCAAAATCCTCGAACACCATCGGCATCGAACTCGGCGCGGCGATCACGACGAGTCGACCGGCGCGAACCGCCGGCACATCGGCTATCGACCCGACGACCGCATTGATGGCGACTGCGCCGCCGAAGGAATGGCCGACGACCGCCTCGAACGGGCCGAACCACAGGTCTGCCGCCTGAGCCGCCGCAACCGCATTGGCCATGTTGAGACGGCGACCGCTCGATTTCCCGTGCCCGGGCAGGTCGATGGCGATGACGCGCGCGCCGGCGTCGCGAAAACCGTCGACCAGATGGCGCATGTGTTCGGCGCGCGAGCGCCAGCCGTGAATGACGAGCACGGTGCGCGAATAGCGTCCGGACTGCGGCCGGAACTCGTAGGCCGAAACGCAGCTCCTGCCGACGGTCAGGCGATGATGGCGGGCCTCGGCCATGAACGGCGCGGCGCGGTCGATGACGCGCTTTTCGGCCGCCAGAATCTTCGCCGGATCGCTGGTGCGGCAGAACAGTTCAAATGCTATACGACCCGCCAGGCTTGGCGCGACGGCGTCCGCCATGCCAAACAGGCCGCGAGTCATTGTCAAAGCGAAGGACGCCATCGAATGCATCTCCATCGGGAACGTTCAAGCATGAACATTATTGTTCAATCATGAACAAATCGCAAGAGCTGCCGTGGGACAATCCGCGTTTTCGCAACTGGATCTCCGTCGTCCAGGCCGAGAAGGCGATCACGCGCGCGCTGGGAAAGGCGCTCGAGCCCTTCGACCTGAAGATCGTCCAGCTCGACCTGATGATGAACCTGCTGCGCCACCCCGGCGCCTCGCAAAATGACATCGCGCAGAAGCTGCTGGTCGGTCGCTCCAACATCACCATGCTGCTGCCGCAGCTCGAGGAACAGGGCTGGATCCGCCGCGAAGGCGACGAAAAGGACAAGCGCGTACTGCGCCTTTATCTGACCCCCGCCGGCGAAACCAAGCTGCGCGAGGCGCTAAAAGCCTATTCGGCGCTGATCGACCGGGTGATGAGCCAGTCGACGCCGGCGCAGTGCGATTCGATGGGCGACGTGATGCGGCGGGTGTCGGAGATGCTGGCCAAGGACGAATAGTTCAGCGGGGAGCGGCGACGATCACCGCGGCGCCGACAAGGCACAGCGCCGCCCCGGCGAGGTCGAAGCGGTCCGGCGCGACCTGTTCCACGCTCCACATCCACATCAAAGACGCGACGATATATACGCCGCCATAGGCGGCGAAGGCGCGGCCGGCGGCTTCCGCCGGGATCAGCGTCAGCAGCCAGGCGAATGCGACCAGCGATGCCGCGCCTGGGACCAGCCACCATACCGATTTGCCGAGCTTCAGCCAGGACCAGAAGGCGAAGCAGCCAGCGATCTCGGCGAGTGCGGCAAGCGTGTAGATCGCCGCCGTCATCGGTCGCGCGACAGGCCCTTGGCGGCCAGTTCGTCGAGATAGGACTGCCACATCGTCGCCTTGTCATGCGCCATGCGGTGCAGATAATCCCAGGTGAAGATGCCGGTGGCGTGGCCGTCGTCGAAGACGATCCTGACCGCGTAGTTGCCGGTCGGGACCATGTCGGCGATCGCCACATTGCGTTTGCCCGGCACCGTGACGCGCTGCGCGGGCGAATGGCCCTGGACTTCCGCCGACGGCGACGCCACCCGCAGCAGTTCGGCGCTGAGTTCCACCGGCTGGTGCGCCGGAAAGGTGATCGTCAGCAGTTTGCGGTCTTTGGAGACGCGGAGTTCGGTCGGTGCGGTCATGGCTTTGGCTACGACAATGGCGGGCGGAAGGGAAGCGGCAGCGCCTGTCCCATTGCTACCTTTTGCCATGCCGATCGCCCTTGAATGCGCCACATCGTTGTATGAAACTGTGCATAAGGCCAAATACCGCGACAAATGGACAACCGCACCAAGATGCTGACCGCCGAACCGGACCTGCCGATGATCGACCCGTTCGGGCGGGCGATCACCTATCTGCGCGTTTCCGTCACTGATCGGTGCGATTTCCGCTGCACCTATTGCATGGCGGAAGACATGACCTTCCTGCCGAAAAAGGACCTTCTGTCGCTGGAGGAACTCGACCGGCTTTGCGCCGCCTTCGTCGACAAGGGCGTGAAGAAGCTGCGCCTCACCGGCGGCGAGCCGCTGGTGCGCAAGAATGTCATGCACCTCGTGCGGCAATTGTCGCGCCATCTCGACAGCGGGGCGCTGGAAGAACTGACGCTGACGACCAATGGTTCGCAACTGTCCCGTTTCGCGTCGGAACTCGCCGAGTGCGGCGTCAGGCGCATCAATGTCTCGGTCGACACGCTCGATCCCGACAAATTTCGCCAGGTGACGCGCTGGGGCAGCCTCGACAAGGTGCTGGAAGGAATCGACGCGGCCCAGGCGGCGGGCATCAGGATCAAGCTCAACGCGGTGGCGCTGAAGGATTTCAACGACCGCGAGATTCCCGAGCTGATGCGCTGGGCGCATGGCCGGGGCATGGACATGACGGTGATCGAAACCATGCCGCTGGGCGAAATCGACGCCGACCGCACCGATCAATATCTGCCGCTGTCGCAATTGCGCGCGGATATGGAGCGGCAATTCACGCTGACCGACATCCCTTACAAGACCGGCGGTCCGGCGCGCTATGTCGAGGTTGGCGAGACAGGCGGCAGGCTCGGCTTCATCACCCCGATGACGCATAATTTCTGCGAGAGCTGCAACCGGGTGCGCATCACCTGCACCGGAACGCTGTTCATGTGCCTTGGGCAGGAAGACGCCGCCGACCTGCGCGCGCCGCTGCGCGCCTCGGAGGGTGGCGAACTGCTGGCGCGCGCCATTGACGAAGCTATCGGGCGCAAACCCAAAGGCCATGATTTCGTCATCGACCGGGCGACCAAAAAGCCCGCCGTGTCGCGGCATATGAGCATGACCGGCGGCTGACGCCCGCGGACCGGACAACGTCGGGGCAAGGCTGCGTCCGTCCCGATTTACACGCGCTGTCGAGCAGAATAGCGTCGGCCTGCGGGCCGCATCTCGCGGCCTTTGGGGAACATGCACATGAAAAGCTATCTTGGAGCCGGGCTCGCCGTCCTGGCGATGGCGGGCATTGCAAATGCGCAAGACATCGGCGGGTCCTACACCGTCGAAGGAACCAATCATGACGGGTCCTCCTATTCCGGCACCGCGCAAATCACGCTGACCAGCGACACGACCTGCGTGATCGAGTGGAAGACGCCGAACGTCTCGGACGGCATATGCAGCCGCAACGGCGATTCCTTCGCGGCCGCCTATGTGATGGAGGATGTGTTCGGACTGGTGATCTACAAGGTGCTGCCCGACGGCAGCCTGAACGGCCTGTGGACCATCAGCGGCGAAGGCGGCACCGGCACGGAAATACTCACGCCGGTCCACTGACCCCGAAATCGCCCGTCAGGTTCGGCGGCGGTCGATTCAGCACCGCTGGACCAGTCATTTACGGTTGCCAGCGCGCCACTGGATGCTAAATCCGGAACTGAAACCGGATCCTGCCTGGTGGCACTTTCTCCAAACATGCGCGGCGCCACGCTGATGGCGCTCTCGCAAGCCGCATTCACGACAAACGACACGCTGGTCAAGCTGGTATCGCAGCATCTTGGCGTCGGCCAGATCATGTTTGTGCGCGGCGTTTTCGCGACCGTGCTGATGGCAGTCTTGGTGTGGCGGTTGCGGCAATGGCCGCCGATGGCCAGCCTGAAACATCCCGCCGTGCTGGCGCGGGTAGTCGGCGAGCTTGGCGGCACGACATTCTTCCTGCTGGCGCTGGCCAACCTGCCGCTGGCCAATGTCTCGGCCGTATTCCAGTCGCTGCCGCTGGTGATCACCGTCGCCGCAGCGCTGTTCTTCGGCGAGCAGGTCGGGCCGCGCCGCTGGACCGCGATCCTTGTTGGCTTCGTCGGAGTGCTGATCATCGTGCGACCGGGCATGGAGGGGTTCAATTCCTACTCGATCTACGTGCTGGCCTGCGTGGTCTGCTGCGCCTTCCGCGACCTGGCGACGCGGCGCATTCCGGCCGACATCCCGACCGGCTTTGTGTCGCTGCTCACTGCCGGATCGGTGGCGGCGTTCGGCCTGGTCATCGTTCCGGCGACGGGCGGATGGACGCCATTGACTGCGGAATATGTTGGGCTGCTGGCAGCGGCCGCCATTTTCGTTCTCGCCGGCTACCAAGCCATCATCCAGTCAATGCGGGTCGGCGAACTGTCCTTCGTTGCGCCGTTCCGTTACGTATCGCTGATCTGGGCGACCGTCGCCGGATATCTCGTCTTCGGCTCGATCCCTGACACGATGATGCTTGCCGGGGCCGCGATTGTCGTCTTGTCGGGCGTCTACATGCTGTACCGCGAACGGGTCGTGGGCGGCGCAAAACCGGCGGCCGAAGCCATCGGCGCGCCGACAGCCGGCGACAGGGCCTAATGATGGACGCGACAAACACGACAAGGCGCGCCAATCCGCCAAAACTGGCGACGCTGGTGCTGATGGCGTCGGTCGGCCCGCTTGCGATGAACGTGTTCCTGCCGTCGCTGCCGACCATGTCGAGACATTTCCAGGTCGACTACGCGGTCGTGCAACTGCTGATCTCGCTCTACCTGGTCGCGCTGGCGGTGACGCAATTGTTCATCGGACCAGCGTCCGACAGATACGGGCGCCGTCCGGTGCTGCTGATCTGCTTCTCGCTGTTCTGTCTGGCGACGCTGGCGGCGATCTTTTCGCCGAGTTTTTCGGCGCTGCTGGGCTGGCGGCTCATCCAGGCGCTCAGCGCCGCCGGCATCGTCTTGTCGCGCGCCATCGTGCGCGATGTGTTCGCGGCCGAGGATTCGGCATCGAAGATCGCCTACATCACCATGGGCATGAGCGTGACGCCGATGATCGCGCCGTTCATCGGCGGCTATCTCGACGAGCATTTTGGCTGGCAGGCGAGCTTCTGGCTGTCGTTCGGCTTCGGACTGGTGGCGGTGGTCGTGCTGTGGTTCGACCTGGAAGAGACCAATCTCGACCCTTCGCCATCGATGCGGGCGCAGTTTCACGCCTATCCCGAACTGCTGCGATCCCCCCGCTTCTGGGGCTACACCGCCACGGCGACCTTCGCGTCGGGCACGTTTTTCGCCTTTCTGGGCGGCGGACCCTACGTATCGACGGAGATCCTGCAGATGACGCCGTCGCAATACGGCATTCATTTCGGCATCGTCTCCTTCGGCTACATGGCCGGCAATTTTCTCTCCGGGCGGTTCACCAAAGCCTGGGGCATGAACCGCATGATGATGTTGGGAAGCCTCGTCGGCGTCGCCGGCATGCTGCTGTCGCTGGCGTGCTTCGCCGCGGGGTTCTACCACCCGATCTCGCTGTTCGGGCCAGCGGCGCTTGTCGGCGTTGGAAACGGCATGGCGTTGCCGAGCGCCAATGCCGGCATCGTCAGCGTGCGCCCTCACCTCGCCGGCTCGGCATCCGGTCTCGGCGGCTCGCTGATGATCGCCGGCGGCGCGCTGGCGGCCGCCACGGCGTCGTCGCTACTGGGTCCCGATACCGGCCCCTTCCCGCTGATCCATGTGGCGCTCGCGTCGGCCCTGCTCAGCGTACTAGCGTCCTACTGGGTGATCCGCCGCACCGCCAAGGTCGGCGAACTCGAATGAGCGGTCTCGCGGCGGTCATCGTGGCGGGCGGCCGCTCGAGCCGCATGGGCGGCGGCGACAAATGCCTGCTGGAGATCGCCGGCCGGCCGATGCTGGCGCATGTTATCGACCGGATCGGCCCGACGGCCGACCTGGTTGCGATCAACGCCAATGGCGATCCCGCCAGATTCGCCGCGTTCGCGCTTCCTGTGATCGGCGACAACAGCGCGACATTCGATGGCCCGCTCGCCGGCGTTTTCGCAGCCATGAACTGGGCGCAAAACCTCGGCTTCGATCGGGTTCTGACGGCAGCGGCGGATACGCCGTTTTTTCCGCGGGATCTCGCCGCCCGGCTGGCGCGGGCCGCCAGGCCGCCGACAATTGCTGTCGCCGCTTCGCGCGGCCGCCTCCACCCGGCATTTGCATTGTGGCCGACCGCGCTTGCCCGCGAAGTCGAAGACCAGCTTGCCACGGGCCAGCGTCGGCTCGGCTCTTTCATCGACAACCATGCCTCGATCCGGGTCGATGTCACCGATACGGTTCTGGACGGCGAAAGCGTCGATCCATTCTTCAACGTCAACACGCCTCAGGACCTTGCCGAAGCCCGCCTGATCGCCGACAGGCTCGCGCCATGACGCACCGCGTTTTTGGCGTCACCGGCTGGAAGAATTCTGGCAAGACCACGTTGACGGAGCGGCTGGTGGCCGAATTCGTGCGCCGTGGCTTCAGCGTTTCAACTGTCAAGCACGCCCATCACGGTTTTGATGTAGACAGACCGGGCAGCGACAGCTTTCGCCACAGAGCGGCCGGCGCCGGCGAAGTCGCCATCGTATCTTCCAACCGCTGGGCGCTGATGCACGAATTGCGCGACGAAGCCGAGCCGCAGCTGGAGCGGATCCTGGAGCGGATCCTGGAACGGCTCGCGCCCTGCGACCTGGTCCTGGTCGAGGGCTACAAGCGCGAGGCCCATGCCAAGATCGAATGCCGGCGTCTTGGCTCCAAAGACGACGCGCCGCTCGCGCCACACGACCCCAACATCGTCGCGGTCGCCGCCGATCACGCGACCGACGCGGGCACCCTGCCGCTGTTTGCACTTGACGACGTGGCGGCAATTGCCGATTTCGTCGCCGCGACGGTTGGACTTTCCAGGCCGCGCTGAGCGGACCCTTCACATGCGCATCTCCTTTCCACACGCCGCCCTGACAATGCTCGCCTGCGTGTGGGCGGGCCCGTCCCTCTCCCAGACCGCGACGCTGAAGCTTGGCACCGAGGGCGCCTACCCGCCTTTCAACAGCGTTACGGCGGACGGAAAACTCCAGGGTTTCGACATCGACATCGGCAACGCGCTGTGCGCCGAGATGAAGGTGACCTGCGAATGGGTGGTGCAGGACTGGGATGGGATGATCCCCGCGCTCGTCACCGGAAAATTCGACGCGGCGGTGGCGTCGATGTTCATCACCGCCGAGCGCAAGACGCAGGTCGACTTCACCGACCCCTATTACCGCACGCCCGCGGCGGTCGCGGTTCCCAAAGACTCCAGCATCGCCGATGTAGCCCCGGCCGACCTCGGCGGTCACACGGTCGGAGTCCAGAGTTCGAGCGTCTATTTCAACTACGCCGAAAAACTGCTCGGCGGCAGCGACATCAGGGCCTACGGATCGGTCGAGGACATGTTGTCCGACCTCGCCAACGGACGTCTCGATGCGGTCAATGACGACCGGATCGTCATCGACGAATTCCTCAAATCGCCGCAAGGCGCCTGCTGCAAACTGCTCGGCGTCGTACCCCACGATCCGGCGCTCCTCGGCGATGGCGCTGGCATCGCGCTGCGCAAGGGCGACCAAAATGTCGCCAGGTTCAACGCGGCGCTCAAGACCATCCTCCAGAACGGAACCTACAAAGCGATCAATGACCGCTATTTTTCCTTTGATATCTATGGGGATGCGGTAAGACGCTAAAGTGATCGGCGTTCAATTTCCCACGCTTCCCCGAAGATATGGACTGTCGCAACAACTGTGCATTTGCAGTTGTCATCTGCCGGCAAACAATGGGAGTATGCCGCAGCGGCGCGATAATCAGTCGCCCTCAAGGACGGCAGGCGCCCAAGACAAAACAGAGAGGAACACTATGCGTATACTAACTTCCATCGCGCTTGGCGCAACGGCCGCGATGATCGCCATCGGCGCCGCGCAGGCGCAGGATCGCACCATCAAGATGGGTACCGAAGGCGCCTACCCTCCTTTCAACAGCGTCACCGCCGACGGCAAGCTCCAGGGCTTCGACATCGATATCGGCAATGCGCTGTGCGAGCAGATGAAGGTCAAGTGCGAGTGGGTGACGCAGGACTGGGACGGCGCTATCCCCGCGCTGCAGGCCGGCAAGTTCGACGCGTTCATCGCCTCGATGTCGATCACCCCGGAACGTCTGAAGCAGGTCGACTTCTCGGCCAAATACTACAACACGCCGCCGTCGATCGCCGCGCTGAAGGATTCCGGCATCACCGGCGTCACCAAGGAAGCTCTCGCCGGCAAGACGATCGGTGTGCAGTCCGGCACCACGCACTTCAACTATTCGGAAAAGACCTACACCGACTCGACCATCAAGCCGTATCCGACGGCTGACGAGATGCACGCCGATTTCGCCAACGGCCGCGTCGACGCCATCAATGACGACATCATCGTCACCCAGGGCTTCCTCGACACCGACGCCGGCAAGGCATGCTGCGTGCTGGTCGGCCCGGTGACGCCCGTCGTCGAGATCCATGGTCCTGGCGCCGGCATTGCGGTTCGCAAGGGCGACACCAAGCTGGCAGATGAGTTCTCGGCAGCGATCAAGGCGATACGCGAGAACGGAAAATACAAGGAAATCAACGACAAATACTTCACCTTTGACGCTTACGGCGGCGAGTGACGACCAATTCGGCGGCGGCCCCTGTGGCCGCCGTCTTCGAATCTGAAGCCAGTCAAGGGGAAGATCTGGCGTGCTATCGTTACTGAGTTGGGGGGCCGAGGGCTGGCTTGACGAGATCGCTCGCGGCGTCGGCGTCACCGTGTCGCTGGCGCTTGTCACGTTGCCGTTCGGCCTGCTGTTGGGATTCGTGATCGCGCTGGCGAAACAGTCGTCCGAACCGTCGCTCAGAACCGCGGGAAACATCTACACCACGATCTTCCGAGGACTGCCGGAACTGCTGACGCTTTTCCTGATCTACTACGGCGTGCAGATCGGCGCGCAGCAACTGGTCAACGCGCTCGGGATCAACGCCACCGTCAATATTTCCAGTTTCGGCGCCGGCGTGGTGGCGCTCGCATTCGTGTTCTCGTCCTATGCCTCCGAGGTATTCCTGTCGGCATTTCGCGCCATCCCGCGCGGCCAGTACGAGGGCGCCTACGCCATAGGACTGACGCATGGCCAGACCATGCGCCTGGTCATCCTGCCGCAACTGGTGCGCATCGCCCTGCCCGGCCTGACCAATCTCTGGCTGATCCTGCTCAAAGACACGTCGCTGGTCTCGGCGATTGGCCTCGCCGACATCATCCGCGAGACCAGCATCGCAGCGCGGGTGACCAAGGAAGCATTCCTGTTCTTCGGCTTCGCCTGCCTGATCTATCTGGCGCTCGCCATCCTCTCGTCGTTTGCGATCGGCTGGATCGAACGCTGGACGCAACGGCAGGAGGGCGCGCGATGACGGTCTCTGGCCAAGTCTCGGCGGCGATCGAACGGCCGCCGGCTATACCGAAACCCTGGACCGGCGCGCGCATTTTAGGCGTCGCGCTGCTTCTGCTCTGGGCGCTGCTTGGCGTCGGCCTGATCGTCTACCTGGTTGGGGCCTGGAACCCGGAACTGTTCGACCGGACCTTCCCGGCCTATATGCGCGGCCTTTGGGTCACGGTGAAGCTGGTGGCGGTGTCGATGGTGCTCGGCTCGCTGCTGGCGATCCCGATCGCCTGGGCGCGCATGTCGAAGAACCGCATCGCCTCGGCGCTCGCCTACGGCTATGTCTATTTTTTCCGCGGCACGCCCCTGCTGGCGCAGACATTCCTCGTCTATTACGGCCTCGGCGAATATTTCGCCTCGATCCGCCCGACGCTGCAGGAACTGGGTCTGTGGAATTTCCTGCGCGACGCCTGGCCCTATGCGGTTCTGGCCTTCACGCTCAACACCGCGGCCTACCAGGCGGAAATCCTGCGCGGAGCGATCGAAAGCGTGCCGCGCGGCCAGTGGGAGGGGGCGACGTCGCTTGGCCTGTCGCGTTGCGTGACGCTGCGCAAGGTGATCCTGCCGCAAGCGATGATCGTGGCGCTGAGGCCCTACGCCAACGAACTGGTGCTGATGATCAAGGGCTCGGCCATCGTGGCGCTGATCACCATTTTCGACCTGATGGGCGAAACCCGCCGCGCCTATTCGCGCAGCTTCGATTTCCAGACCTATCTGTGGGCCACCATCATCTATCTGGCGCTGGTGGAAACGCTGCGCCATCTGGTCGACTGGATCGAACGGCGCATAACAAGGCACCTGTTCAGGCACTAGCTGGACCAGCAGTCGCCGTTTGCCGCTCGCGGCGATCGGCGATAGGGTCGCCGCATCAATCATCTGGAACGCAAGTAATGGCAAAAGTCGCATTTCTCGGCCTCGGCGTCATGGGTTACCCCATGGCTGCGCATCTCAAGCACAAGGGCGGACACGACGTCACCGTCTACAACCGCACTGCCGCCAAGGCCGAAAAATGGGCAGCCGAACATGGCGGCGCTTTCGCCGCTACGCCCGCCGAGGCCGCGAAAGGCAAGGATTTCGTGTTCGCCTGCGTCGGCAATGACGACGATCTGCGGCAAGTGACGGTCGGCGCACAGGGCGCGTTCGCCTCGATGGCCAAGGGCGCGATCTTCATCGACAACACCACCGCATCCGCCGAAGTGGCGCGCGAACTCCATGCCGCGGCCAAGACGGCCGGATTCGATTTCATCGACGCCCCCGTATCGGGCGGCCAGGCAGGCGCCGAAAACGGCCAGCTGACGGTGATGTGCGGCGGCGACGAAGCCGCGTTCGACAAGGCCAAGCCGGTCATCGCCGCCTACGCCAAGATGGTCGGTCTGATGGGCGAAGCCGGGGCCGGACAGCTGACCAAGATGATCAACCAGATCTGCATCGCCGGCCTGGTCCAGGGACTGGCCGAAGGCATTCATTTCGGCAAGCGCGCCGGGCTCGACATCGAAAAGGTGGTCGACGTGATCTCCAAAGGCGCGGCCGGATCGTGGCAGATGGAGAACCGCCACAAGACCATGAATGCCGGCAAATACGATTTCGGCTTCGCCATCGACTGGATGCGCAAGGACCTTGGCATCTGCCTGGCGGAAGCCGACCGCAACGGCGCAAAACTGCCGGTGACGGCGCTGGTCGACCAGTTCTACAAGGACGTGCAGCAGATGGGCGGCCGGCGCTGGGACACGTCCTCGCTGCTGGCGCGGCTGGAAAAGTAGCATGACCGCGCTGTCGCCAGCATCGACCAGCGACGAGGTGATCGCGCATCTGCGCACGCTGTATTCGGAAAAGAACCGCGAGGGCAAAAAGCGCTACGGCATCAATGTCGACAATGTGCTGGGCATCCCCAATCCGGTGCAGCGCGACATCGCCAGGCAGATCAAGCGCAACCACGAGCGGGCGATGACGCTGTGGGAGAGCGGCATTGGCGAGGCGCGCTTCATCTCCGGCCTGACCGCCGACCCGAAGCGGATGACCGTCGCCGATGCTCGCCGCTGGGCCGCCGATTTTCAGAGCTGGGACATGGTCGACGGCGTCTCGGACCTGTTCGTCGACACCGACCACTGGCGCATGCTGATCGACGAGTTCGCCGACGATGAACGCGAGTTCGTGCGCCGCACGGCGTTTGCGATGATCGCCTGGGCGGCGGTGCACCGCAAGAAGGAACCGGACGAGACATTCCTCGCCCTGCTGGTGGTCGTCGAGCGCCATGCCACCGACCCGCGCAACTTCGTCAAGAAGGCCGTCAACTGGGCGCTGCGTTCGGTGGGAAAACGCTCGCTGATGCTGAACCGGGCCGCGCTGGCGCTGGCCGAACAACTGGCGGCGTCCAGCGACAAGACGGCGCGCTGGAACGGCAAGGACGCGATCCGCGAACTGAGCGACCCGAAGCGGATCGAGCAATTGCGCGAGAAGGACGCCAAGAAAGACGCGAAAAAGTCGGCTAGGCGGTAGACCCGTCCTTGTCGAGCACCATGTAGTCCAGCGGCAGTTCGGTGGTGTATTTGATCTGCTCCATCGCAAATGACGACGACACGTCGCGGATCTCGATCTTGGCGATCAACCGCTTGTAGAAGGCGTCATAGGCAGCGATGTCGGGCACCACCACGCGGATCAGGTAGTCGACGTCGCCGCTCATGCGGTAGAATTCGACGACCTCGGGAAACTCCTGGACCACTTCCGAAAAGCGCTTGAGCCATTCGAGGCTGTGCGAGGCGGTGCGGATCGAGATGAAGACGGTGACGCGCGTATTGACCTTGACCGGATCAAGCACCGCGACGCGGCGGCGGATGACGCCCTCCTCCTCCAACTTCTGGATGCGCCGCCAGCATGGCGTCGTTGACAGGCCGACTTTTTTGGCGACATCGGCCACGGCCAGCGTTGCGTCCTCCTGGAGCAGGCGCAGGATCTTGCGGTCGAGACGGTCCATCTTTGGCTCCCAATTTGGAAAGATGTGCTATCTGCCCAGCTCAAACGAGTTTCACAAGAAAAATCGTCACGTCAATGCAGCGTTCTCTAGGACGGATTTCTCAAACGTCAGGAAATGCGCAGCGCCACCGCGCGCCGCAGCGCCGGCAGCAGTTCCGCTTCGAACCATGGATTGCGCTTCAGCCAGCCGGTGTTGCGCCATGACGGATGGGGCAGCGGCAGCAGGCCAGGCGCGCCGTCCTCGCGCCAGATAGAGCGCCAGGCGGCGACTGTCTCGTTGACGCTTTTGCGGCTCTGCCCGCCCAGATGCCACGTCTGGGCGTATCGGCCGACGGCGAGGACAAGATCGATCTGCGGCATCAGATCAAGCAAAGCCCGACGCCAGGCCGGCGCGCATTCGCGCCGCGGCGGCAAATCGTGGCCGCTGGCATTGTAGCCGGGAAAGCAGAACCCCATCGGCAGAATGGCGAAATTGTCGCGGTCGTAGAACCGGGCGCGGTCGACGCCGAGCCAATCGCGCAGCCGGTCGCCGGAGCGGTCGTCGAACGGCACGCCCGATTGGTGCACACGCAATCCCGGCGCCTGGCCAGCGATGAGGATGCGCGCGGTCGCCGATGGCTGCAGCACCGGGCGCGGCTGGTGCGGCAGTGGCGGACCGACGGGAGCGTCGCGGCAGATGCGGCACGTCCTGACGTCGCGCCACAGCCGGTCGAGGTCGGCCGCCCGCGTCACGGTTCAGGCGTCGGCGCTCGGCCGGGCGCGAAGCTCGGCATGCCAGCGCCGCACATTGACCAGTTCATCGGGCACGGCGATCCGCGCCGGCTTCATGAAATCCATCGCCACCAGCCCGGTAATGTCGGCGACCGAAAAATCGTCGCCGGCGGCGAACTGGCGCGACGCCAGTTCCGTGTCGAGAATCCGCAGGAACTCGATCGCCTTGGGGCGGTTGATCTCGCCCCATTCCGGCAGTTGCGGCACTTCCCAGTCCTTCATCGCCGGATGGGTGTGGCGGAAGGCGTTGGCGACGACCAGAAACAGGTTGAGCTCGAGGCGGCGCTGCCACATCTCCACCACCGCCTTGCCCACGGCGCCGCTGCCGAACAGCGGCGGATCCGGGTTGAGTTCCTCGAAATAGCGGCAGATGGCGATCGATTCGGCGATCACCGTGCCGTCGTCGAGTTCCAGAACCGGCAGGCGGCGCAGCGGATTGCGCGACGCCACCGGCTGCTGCCGGTGCTCCATCGCCCCCATGTCGACCGGCTCGAGCGGCGCCGACAGGCCTTTTTCGGCGAGATAGATGCGCACCCGGCGCGGATTTGGAGCCTTGCCTCCGTCGAACAGTTTCATGCGATCCTCCATTTGCCCCCGCGACCTTACCAGACGACCAGCTGGCGAAGCCAATTCATCATCGCCCCCATCGCACCGTGTTCCGCCTCGCCGGCATGGCCGTGGCGCTGACGCCAGTCGCGCGGCCGCTCGAACTCGCCGGCCCAAACGCCGCGCCGCGCCGCCCGCGCCTGCCGCTCGGCGTCGAGATAGTCGCCATAGGACACCGCCCAGCCGTTCTCGACCTGGCGGCGGTTCAGATCGACGGCGCCGGCGGTGCACACCGCCAGCAGGCGGTCGAACTTGTCGCGCTCCCAGCCCTGGCAGGCGAGTTTTCCCGCGCCGAGCGCCGTTTGCAGCGCCTGCCTCGCCTCGCGGCCGCACGGATAGTCGCGGCCGGCGCGCGTGCAGGTCTGCAAATATTCCGGCGCATCGATGCCGCGCAGGCGAATGCGCTCGCCGTCGAGCGTCAGCGAATCGCCGTCATTGACGATCGCATGGCCGCCAAGCGTCCTGGTCTGCAAGCGTTCCAGTCTGGTGACGACAGCCAGTAACGCCAGCAGCATCGCAAGCGTCAGCGCATATTCGGCATAGCGTCTCGCCCTGCTTCGCGGCGCCCGGCCGCGCCGGGCGTAGCGCCAGGATCGGTCGGCAGGGCTCATCGGAAGAAGGGTCTCTTAATCATTGGAAAGTAAGAATTCATTCAGCATAGGAAAACCCGGCAACCCTGACGCGATGGCGCCTTCACGGTCCAACCTGACCGACAAGAACATTGTGGACCGCACCAATGTGCGCCGCAACAGCGATGTCGCGCGCGCCGTGCGCAAGACGCGCGAGCAATTGGCGCAGCAGACCGGAAATCCCGATTTCGAACGCGAATTGCTGAAGCTGCACAGCCAGGCGATGACCGGCAGCGCCTTTGCGTTCCCGGTGCTGCTGATCCTGATCTCGACCGGCGGCTTCATCGTCGGCGTCGGGCCGGAAATCCTGATCTGGGCAATCGTCGCGGCGCTCTGCTACCTGCCGCTCAGCCAGATTGCGCGAAAAGTGCTCGCCAGCGAGATCGACGACGGCCAGGTCGCGTCGCTACGCCGCAATTTCCTGATCTCGCACGCCATTTCCGGCCTCGGCTGGATCTATTTCGCCACCATGGGCTGCGAAACGTGCGGCATCGACAACATCGCGACGATCAAGGCGGTGCTGCTGCTGATCGCTATGTCGGCCACCGCGATCATCGGCTACGCGCTGCGCGGCGCATTGCTGGCGACGTTCGCCGCACCCGTCGCGGTCGCCGTCGCGCTGGCGGCGCGGGATCCGGAATCGTCGTCGGTGGCGATGGCGGCGCTGCTGGTCGCGGCGCTGCCCTTCTTCGTCTACATTTCCAGCAGCCTCAACAAGTCGACCCACGCGCTGCTGGCGTTTCGCAGCGAGAAGGACTGGCTGATCGCCGAACTCGAGACCGCCAAATCGATGTCGGATGAGGCGCGGCGGCGGGCCGAAGAGGCCAATCTGGCCAAATCGCGCTTCCTGGCGTCGATGAGCCATGAATTGCGGACGCCGCTCAACGCCATTCTCGGCTTTTCGGAGGTAATGACCACCGAAGTGCTGGGGCCGATCGGCAACGAGACCTATCGCGACTATGCCGGCGACATCCATCGTTCGGGGCAACATCTTCTCGACCTGATCAACGAAATCCTCGACCTGTCGCGCATCGAGGCCGGCCGCTACGCGCTGCACGAGGAAAGCCTTTCGCTCGCCGCCACGGTCGAGGACTGCTGCCACCTGGTCGAGCTGAAGGCGCGGGCCAAGGACATCAGGATCATCCAGGAAATCGACGCCAGGCTGCCGAAGCTTAGGGCCGACGAGCGCGCCATCCGCCAGATCACGCTGAACCTGCTGGCCAACGCCATCAAGTTCACGCCTGCGGGCGGCTGGGTCAGGGTGCGGGTCGGCTGGACGGCGGGCGGCGGCCAGTATCTGTCGGTGCGCGACAACGGTCCGGGCATTCCCGCCGAGGAAATCCCGATCGTGCTGTCATCGTTCGGCCAGGGTTCGATCGCCATCAAGAACGCCGAACAGGGCACCGGTCTCGGCCTGCCGATCGTCCAGGGCCTGGTCGCCATTCATGGCGGCGAGTTCGAACTGCACTCGAAACTGCGCGAGGGCACCGAGGCGATCGCGATTTTCCCGCGCGCCCGCGTCATCGAGGCGATGCCGGCGCTCGACAGCGTCGCGTAGGCGAAAAGCGGCGACCGGACTGTCAGTGAGCCGTGGCGCGCGCATGCGCAGACAGGCCCGCCTGGAGCGACAGCGCATCCTTGACCAACCCCACTGCCACGACGCCCGCGGTCCCCTCGCCCGCCTCATATCCGCCGCCAAGCAATTGCGTCAGGCCAAGCCGGGCGACGACAAGCTTGGACACCGCGCCGTCAACCTCGGCGATCATGCAGTGGCCGACGGCGTCGGCGTTCAGCGCATGCACGACCGCCGCTGCGGTCAGCGCCGTCAGGCCGTCCAGGATTACTGGCAGCTTTTCGCTGCGGGCCGCCACGATGGCGCCGACGCAGGCGGCGATCTCGCGCCCGCCTAAATCGGCAAGCGCCGAAAGCGCGTCGGACGCGCCGCCCGCGTGGCGCTTCAATGCGTCGGCGACCGCAAGCGCGCCCTGCTGCGACAGGCCGGCGTCGGCAGGCAGGTTGGCGAACAGCGCCCCCAGCAGCGCATGAGCGACGACGTCGTCGCCGGCCGAGCGCACGGCGGAGACGATGACCAGGTCGGGGCCGCCGGCGATCGCCTCCATGCCGAAGGCCAGCGTCGCGGCGCAGCTGCGTTCATCCATCGCCGGCTGCCGTGAGATGTCGCCGGTGGGCAGATGCAGGGCCAGATCGTAGACTTTCAACCCCACCATGTTGGCGGCGCACAAATGGCTGGCTGGCGCATCGCCGGATCCGAAGGCGGCCACCGCCGACATGGTGGCGTCAATCCGGCGGTCCGAGACGCCCAGCCGGGCGACGCCATGGGCGCCGGCAAACAGCGCCAGCTGCGGCCGCGACACTGACGGCTTGCGGCCGGCGGTTGCCGCCACCTGCGCCGCAATCGCGGCCAGACGCGAACCGGCGATGCCTGAATTGACGAACTGCGCCAACGCGGCATCGCGCGCCACATCGTCAAGGGGCGGCAGCGCCGCAAGCAGTGCGCGAAAATCGTCAAGCGGGGAAACGGTCATGTCATGGTCCTGGATTGCACCGCCGCTGTAGCCATTGACGCGGTCGCGCACAATGCGCCTGGACGCCGCTGGCGCATTCGCCGGCCCGGTCTGCGCCTTGCAACCGGCGGCTGTTTGCCCCACATGCGAAGCAAATGAGCCGGATCGACGTATTTTGACCGCCATCGAATCGCCCTGCATCCTCGTCTGCTCAATCGACATGAAGACGGGCTACTGCTTCGGCTGCGGCCGCACGTCGACAGAGATCGGCGCGTGGCTGGCGATGACGCCGCAACAGCGCCGCGAGGTGATGAGCCAGTTGCCGGCGCGCCTGGAAACCGTCGAACGACGGCCGCGGCGCGAGACCCGGCGCGCGCGCATGGCGCGCGAGCGTGGGGAGAATGACTGATGCGGCTGTGGTTCATCGTCGCGCTGCTGGCGCTGGCGCTCGTCGCGCTGCTGTATTTTTCCGGCGACGGCGGCAGCATCTACGGATCGGACGCCGACAATGTGGTGCGGGCGATCTATCTCGGCCTGATCGGCATCGCCGCCGGCGCCGCCCTGCTCGGGTCGGGCATCCGGTTCGGCGAGGCCAGCCGCAACATCGCGATCTGGCTGGCCGTCGCCGTGGCGATGGCCGCGTCCTACCAGTATCGTTACGAACTTCAGGACGTCGCCAGCCGCCTCACGGCCGGGCTGGCGCCCGGCAGTCCGCTTTCGGTGACCGATGCGGACGGCCGCAGGTCGACGGTGATCGAGAAGGATGGGTCCGGCCACTTCCAGACGCTCGGCGCGGTCAACGGCCAGCCGGTAAGGTTCATGGTCGACACCGGGGCGACCACAACCGTCCTAAGCGAGCGCGACGCACGCGCGGTCGGCTACGACGTTGATGCGCTGACCTTCAACATTCCGGTCTCGACCGCCAACGGCATGACCCGCGCGGCGCGCGTCACCGCAGACGAAATTCGTATCGGCGACGTGTTCCGCAACCGGCAGCCCGTGTTTGTCGCTGGCCCCGGCCAGTTGGACCAGAGCCTGCTCGGCATGAGCTTCCTGTCGACGCTGGCGGGCTACAATGTGCGCGGCGACCGCATGGTGCTGATCGACTAAAGAAGACTGGCGAAGAACCGGATCGATACCGCCAGGCAGAACAGGCCGAAGCCGATTTCCAGCTGTCGCTTGCTCAGCCGGTGCGCCAGCCGAACGCCGAGCGGCGTCACCATCCACGCGATCGGGATCACTAGCGCCACCGCGATCCAGTTGACGAAACCGGTCGAGCCTGGCGGCAGCAGTGGATTGCCCCATCCCGCCCACATATAGCCGATCGTGCCGGGCACCGCGATCAGCGTGCCCACCCCCGCCGACGTCGCCACCGCCTGGTGGATCGGCCGGCCATACATGGTCATGAACGTGCTGTTCATGATGCCGCCCCCGATGCCCAGAAGCGTCGAGAAAAAGCCGAGCGCAATCCCGAAAATCGAGCGGGCCGGATTGCCCGGCAGCTGCGAGCCGATGCGCCATGTCTGGCGGTTGAGCAGCATTTTCAGCCCGAACAGCAGCGTGAACACCGTGAACAGGATGCGCAGCTGGCCGCTGGAAATATACGCCGCCGACAAGGAGGCCAGCACCGTGCCCGCCGGCACCGAAACGAGGTAGGAGCGCAGCAGCTGTTCGTCGACCGCGCCGCGCGCGCGGTGCGCCAGGGTCGAGCGCAGCGACGTCGGCACGATGATCGCCAGCGACGAGCCAACCGACAGGTGCATGCGCACCAGGTCGCTGACCTCGAGCATTCCGAACAGCTGATAGAACACCGGCACCAGCACCGCGCCGCCGCCGATGCCGAAAGCGCCGGCAAACAGGCCGGATACGACGCCCGCCAGCGCGATCGTGGCGGCAAACAGCGCCATGTCGGCAAGCGCCAAGGCGTCTACGCCGCCTGGTCGCGCGCGGCGTCGCGCAGCGCCTGGTAGGCGCGGACGATAACCTCGGCGCCCGCGCCCGGTCGCGTCGCGTCGGTGGACAGGATCTGCCGGAACCGGCGCGCGCCGGGCTGGCCGTGAAACAGGCCGACCATGTGGCGCGCGACATGGCCCAGCTTACCGCCGGCCTCGAGATGGCGCGCCGTGTAGGCGACCATCGCATCGATCAAGGCGTCGGGGTCGAACGCGTTCGGCGGCTCGCCATAGATGGCGCTGTCGACGTCGGCCAGCAGCAGCGGCGCATGATAGGCGGCGCGGCCGAGCATGACGCCATCGACGTGCTCAAGATGTTCTCGCGCCTGCGAAATCGATTCAATCCCGCCATTGATGCCGATGAATTCATTGGGAAAACGCGTCTTGAGCCGATAGACGCGCGGATAGTCGAGCGGCGGCACGTCGCGGTTTTCCTTCGGGCTCAGCCCCTGCAGCCAGGCCTTTCGCGCATGCACCCACAGGGCGTCGGCGCTGGCGGCGAACACCGCGTCGGCCATCTCGTCGAGCGCCGGCCCGGTGTCCTGATCGTCGACGCCCAGCCGGCACTTGACCGTCACCGGGACCGACACAGCCGACTTCATCGCCGCGACGCAGTCGGCGACGACGCCCGGCGTGCGCATCAGGCAGGCGCCGAACGTGCCGGACTGCACCCGGTCGGACGGGCAGCCGCAGTTCAGATTGATCTCGTCATAGCCGAAATCGGCCCCGATCCGGGCGGCGAGCGCCAGCTTGGCAGGCTCCGACCCGCCCAGTTGCAGCGCGACCGGATGCTCGACCGCATCGAAGCCGAGCAGCCGCTGGCGGTCGCCATGGATCGCCGCGTCGGCCACCACCATTTCGGTGTAGAGCAGCGAGCGCCGCGTCAGTTGGCGGTGCAGGAACCGGCAATGCCGGTCCGTCCAGTCCATCATCGGCGCAATAGCCAGTCTATGTTGTTGGTGTTTAAGCATTTTTTACATGTCAGAGTGATCGCGTCACCCAATCAAGCTCAATTCTACGCCAATTTACGACGCGGTTCGCCACAGATTTACGTTTCTGTGCACACGGAAAGCACGCGACTTTGCCGAGCTACACCAAACTTGCATCCGGTTCATGGCGGTCCAAATCCACCATGAGGAACGATACGTCAATGAGACATTCGCGCGTCGAGTCGATGTGCGCCGTTGGGCGCCAGACACAGAAGCCCGCATCATCCGATTTGCCGTCGCCGCCGCCATGCGGCAGGACGAAAGCGGCCCGGCAGTCTCGTCGGACGTGGATATTCGAACCAACATGCTGACCATCCGAGACCGCAAGGATCCGCGCAACAAAGATGGCAACACCCAGCGCATTCCGCTCCTTGTGGCGACCGGTTATGACGCCGGGGCAATCATCGAGGAACGGCGAGCCGTCCGCCGCAACGAAAGCCCCCCGCATCTTCCACTGCAATGGACGATGAGCCGGAACTGCGTTGCGGCATGGCTGCGCCGAACTCGGTATCAGGGACCTGCATTTTCCATGACCTTCGGACCGGCCTGCCGCGAATGACGCCGTGAAGACCGGAATTGACTTATCAGCCGCCCAACCGTGCAGCGCCCGACATCAAAGCCCTCGCGACCAGCAGCCACACACCTGCGCAGGCAAGTCGAACGATCCGCGATGACCTGCTCAAACGCGTCTCGCCGTCCAGTTGGGAATACGTCAGTCTCACAGGCATCTCGACCTGGGATTCTGAACACCCGATGCCCGAAGGATTCAGATCGCTTCGATTGCCGGCACCAATGCGACGGGCGGCGCCATGTTGATATTTCGTTCGGCGTTAGAGCGTCCTTTGCGCGTCCAATTGGACGCGCAAAGGACGCTCTAACTCTTTGAATCTACTGCATCGGTCCGAAAATCGGAATCGATTTTCGGACCGATGCAGTCGCCTACGATTCTGGACGGTTGTTGTTCCGCCCCCTATGAGAGCGATGCAAGCGCCGCCGCAAGCCCCCCGCCGGCAATGCCGGTTCCGTCGATCAGAATATCGGTCGAAACCGTGATCGAACGTTCAGCTACAATCCCGCCCTGTCGCGAAATCCGGACAGGAAAGCCGTCAGATTGTCGCATAACTCATCGCAGACATAGCCGCCCTCCTGCACGATTGCGACCGGCGCCGCAATGGCGGCGCAGCGCTCGCCGATGCGGCGGAAACCATCGGTCGAAACCGCCAGCCCGCCGAATGGGTCGCCCTCGAAGGCGTCGAGCCCGAGGGCGATGACGACGGCGCCCGGCGCAAACGCGGCGATGCGGGCAAGGGCGGCATCCAGTGCGACAAGAAACGCATCGTCGCCTGAGCCGCGCGGCAGCGGCAGATTGAGATTGTAACCGAGGCCCGGCCCCTCGCCGCGCTCTGCAGCGTGGCCCCAGAAGAACGGGTAGAACCGGACAGGATCGGCATGGATCGATACCGTCAGCACATCGTCGCGCGCATAAAAAATGCCCTGCGTTCCATTGCCGTGGTGCAGGTCAACGTCAAGGATGGCGACCCGCTGGTGAGAGCGGCGAAGCGCCTGCGCGGCGATCGCGGAATTGTTGAGGAAGCAGAAACCGCCTGCAAGGTCGGCAAAGGCATGATGCCCCGGCGGACGACTGAGCGCATAGACCGAGCCGTCGTCTTCGCCCACCATCAGCGCGGCCTGAACGGCAGTCTGCGCGCTCCAGTAGGCCGATTGCCATGTCTCGGCAGAGATCGGGCAGGCCGTATCCGCCATGTGATAGCCGGCTTGCCCGACGGCGGATGCCGGATAGGACAGGTCGCGCCTGTCGGGATGGATATTCGGCACCACCTCGGCGGAGGCCTCGGGAATGCGTCGCCAGCGCTCGTGGATCGTCCGGAGAAAGCTCAGATATTCGGGCGAATGCACGGCAGCAATCGGGCCGAGGCCATGGTCTGTCGGTTGCACCTGTTCCAATCCGGCCGCCTGCGCGCCTGCGCGCAGACGCTCGACCCGTTCGGGCGCTTCCGGATTGGGCTGCGGCGCCCCCGAGGACAGAAAGTGCTTCGGATCATGCCGGCGCTGAGCCTCGTGAAATACGAACTTCATCTTGAACTACCTGGTGGATGAGATTTGAACAATCAGAATGCGACCCGGTCACCACCTTTAAGATCGAGCATGATGCGCGCTTCATCGGGACGCGCGACGGCGAAACCCATCTCGTCGAGGATGCGGTGGATGCGCGCGACCTGAAATGCGTTGTCCGGCGCGAAGCCGCGTCCCGCGCCGTCGGTCAGGCTGTCCTCCAGCCCAACGCGCACATTGCCGCCAAGTACGGCGCCCATCGTGCCGAGCCGCATCTGGTGGCGTCCGGCGGCAAGAACGGAGAAACGGTAACTGTCGCCGAGCAGGCGGTCCGCGGTCGCCTTCATGAAGATCAGGCTTTCGGGGCTGGCATCGATGCCGCCTAGAATACCGAGCACGAACTGGATGAATACCGGCGGCCTGACCAGGCCTTGCTTCAGATAGTAGGCGACAGTCTGGATGTGTCCGGCATCATAGCATTCGAATTCGAACCGCGTGCCACAGCCCTCCCCCAGTTCGTTCAGAATATGCTCGATGTCGGCGAAGGTATTCTTGAAGACAACGTCGCGAGTGGCTTCGAGAAAGCCCTTCTCCCAATCATGCTTCCATGCTTCGTGTTTCGAGGCGAGCGGAAAGATGCCAAAATTCATCGAACCCATGTTGAGCGAGCACATTTCCGGCCGTGCGGCCAGCGCCGGAGCAAGGCGCTCGGCAAGGCTCATCTGCGAAGATCCTCCAGTCGAGACGTTGATCACCGCGTCCGTCTGCTGGCGGATGCGCGGCAGGAACGCCATGAAATCCTCGACGTTCGCGCTGGGTCTGCCGGTTTCGGGATCGCGAGCGTGAAGGTGCAGCACCGAGGCGCCTGTCCGCGCCGCGCCGAGCGCCTGGTTCACCATCTCGTCGGCGGTGACCGGCAGGTGCGGGCTCATCGTGGGCGTGTGGATCGAGCCGGTGAGCGCGCAGGTGATGATGACGGGATCGGCCATGCTCAGCCGTTTCCGCGCGGCAGGCCGAACCGGCCTGCGAATGCGTCGAGGCTGTCGGTGAGAACCTCCATGATCTCGCCGATCTGCTCGTTGCTGACGATCAGCGGCGGGCAGACCATGAAATGGTCGCCTTCAAGTCCGCCGCGCGTGCGCCGCGAATAGATGATGAGGCCGCGCGAATAGGCCTCCTCGACGAGATGGATGTGAGCGTCGAACTCCTTGGGCAGTGGCGCCATGGTCCCGGCATCGGAGACGAGTTCGAATGCGAGCAGAAGCCCTTTCCCGCGCACGTCGCCGATGAAGGGATAGCGCGCCTTCAGGCCCGCCAGTGCGCATTTCAGCGCCTCACCCGCCTCGGCCGCATTGGCGGCGAGGTCGAGCCGGTCGACTTCCTCGAGAACGGCGAGGCCTGCCGCGCAGGCAAGCGGATTGCCGGCATAGGTATAGCCGTGGATGAAGCCACCGGCCGCCAGAACCGGTTCGACGATGTCGCGATGCGCGACCATAGCGCCGAGCGGCGCGTAGCCGGCGGCGAACCCCTTCGAAAGGACGACGATGTCGGGCTGGAGGTTCCAATGTTCGGCGGCGAGGAACTTGCCGGTCCGGCCCGCCCCCGTCATCACCTCGTCGAGGATGAGCAGGATACCGTATTGCCGGCAGATCTCGGCAACGCGGAGGTAGTAACTGTCCGGCGCGACAAGCGCTCCGGTCGCGGCGCCGCCCACCGGCTCCATGATGAAGCCGAGGACGCTTTCGGGACCTTGCCGCTCGATCTCCTCGCGCAGCATGTCCGCATAGCGGACGCCCCGCTCTTCCATGGTAAGCTCGTCGCGATCGAGATAGGCGGTCGGCGCGGGCACCTTGGGCATCTGCCGCAGCATCGGCTCGAACGGCGCGCTCATCAGTTCCATGCCGGTCAACGCCAGCGCTCCGAGAGTCGAGCCGTGATAGGAAGGGTAGCGCGAGATGATCTTCCAGCGATCGGGCTTCCCCGCCGCGAGCGTATATTGCCGCGCGAGCTTGATCGCGCTTTCGACCGCTTCCGAGCCGCCGGACACGAAGAACACGCGGTCGAGCCCCTTCGGCATCTTCGACGCCGTCAGCCGCGCCAGGCGCTCGGCTGGCTCGTTCTCGAAATGCAGGCGATAGGCGAAGGTGGCCTTGTCCATCTGCGCCCGCATCGCGGCGAGCACGCGTTCGTTGCCATGGCCGATATTGGCGACCATCGCACCGCTCGACCCGTCAATGTAGCGGCGGCCGTCCGCATCCCAGATGTAGATGCCCCGCGCCTCGCCAACGAGCGGCCTTCGCTGGCGCGATTGGTAAAACAGGTTGGAGGGCGCAGGCGCGCCGCGAATGTTCATGGCCGCCCTTCCGCTGCGACGAGCGCGCAGTCACGACCGCGGACGACGGCGCTCACCTTTTCGCCTCGCCTGTGCGGACGCTCGCCGATCGGATTGAGGGCCTGAAGATTGAGGCCGTTTACGGTGACGAAATAACGTGCGGCCTGACCCTGATAGTCGACTGCGGTCACCTTCCCCGGCAGCGCCAGCGCATCCTCGGCGATCTGCTTCTCGTCTCCGGCAAGGTCTAGCCGTTCGGCGCGAAGAACGACCATCGCGTCGGCGCCCGGCTGCATGTCGCCACCGCGCGCCGCCGGGATGCCCAGCATTCCGAACCCTTGCACCTCCACATCGACACGTGCGCCATTGCGAGCGACCACCTTGCAGGGAAGCAGGTTTGAATTGCCGAGGAACCTGGCGACGAAGGCTGAGGACGGAGCGGTGTAGACATCTTCCGGTGCGCCGATCTGCTCGATATGGCCAGCGCTCATCACGACGATGCGATCTGACATCGCCAGGGCCTCGGCCTGATCGTGCGTAACGAAAATGGTGGTGATGCCGAGCTGCGACTGGATGCGCTTGAGTTCGACGCGCATGTCCTCGCGCAGATTGGCGTCGAGCGCCGACAGCGGCTCGTCGAGAAGCAGCACATCCGGCTCCACCACGATGGCGCGGGCGAGCGCGATGCGCTGTTGCTGGCCGCCGGAGAGCTGGCGCGGATGGCGTTCGCCGACATCGGGAAGCTGGACGAGGTCAAGCGCCGCCTTCACGCGCCCGGCGATCTCGCCGCGTGGCACGTCCCGGTATTTCAACCCGAAGGCGACGTTGTCGAAGATCGTCTTGTGCGGAAACAGCGCGTAGTTCTGGAAGACGATACCGAGATTGCGCTTGTAGATCGGCACGCGCGTAACGCTGCGTCCCTTGATCTCGATCTCACCCTCGCTGGGATCGAGCAGCCCCGCGATCATGCGCAAGGTTGTCGTCTTGCCACAGCCGGACGGCCCGAGCAGCGTGATGAAGCCGCCCTCCTCGACGTCGAGGTCGAAACGATGGACGGCGGTCACTCCGCCGAACCGCTTGACGATGCCCTTGAGAGAAACTGCGTTGCCTAGCCTGGTCACGTCCAACCTCTTGCGCCGTCGGGACGCCACGAGACCCGAATGCGGCTCGCGGCGTCCGCCTTTCCGTTCAGTAGCCGCGTTCGACGCGAGAATACTGCTTGGCCCATTCCGCCTCGTGGCCGTTCCAGTAATCGGCGTTGAAGAAGGTGAGGCCCGACAGCGTTCCGCTCGGATCAAACGCCGGAAGCCCCTTGACCTTGTCGGTCAGTTCAACCTTCAGCGGATCGAGCGACGGCGGGTAGCTCTGGCCTTCAGCGACGGCGATCGCCACCTCCGGCTCGAGCATGAAGTTCACCAGTTCCTCGCAGGCTTCCATCGGGCTGCCCTTGATGACGAAGATGCACTCCTGCCAGCCGAGACCATTCGGCGGGTCGTAGTAGCCGATATCGTGGCCTTGGTTCTGCAGCGCCTTGATGCGTCCCGACCATCCCTCGGTGACGTGGATTTCCTCCTCGGCGAGCAGGCTCATCAGTTCGGCTCCAGAGGCCCAGTATTTCAGGACAAGGTCGCGATTGGTGCGGATCGCGGCCCACACGGCCTCGACGTCCTCGATGTTGTTCGGATCCTGGCCGGTCTGTAGCGCGCCGTACCAGATGCGCGTCTTCCAGTCGCTCCAACCACCAATTTTTCCCTTGTGCGCCTTGTCGACCATCACCTTGGCGCCCTTCTCCTTGACCTCATCGTCGGAGATGAACTTTCGGTTGTAGGCGATGCTGGTGGTGCCGTAATTGTAGGGAACGGCCGACAGCTTGCCGTCGGTGATGTCGCGGAACACCCGCTGCAGCGCCGGGATGACGTTGGCGAGATTGGGGATGTTGTTCTCGTTGATTTCGGAAGTCAGCCCCAGCGAATGATAGCGCGCATAATCGAAAACGCCCGAGAGGTGGGCCAGGTTGAACTCGCCGTCCTGGCTGGCGCGCACGCGGGCGAGATATTCGTCCGCGCCGCCGAAGGTGCCATCGACGACGGAGATGCCGGTCTTTTCGGTGTAGGGATTGAAGGCATGCTCGCGGAAGGCTTCGGAGACAACGCCGCCCCACCCGTCGAAACGGACCTGGTCCGGATTGGCGGCGCGGGCGAATTTCGTGAACGGGCTGCCCATCACGCCATAGGTGGCGGTCGAAGCGCCGATCAGTCCCAGGAAGTTGCGCCGGCTGACATCGCCGTGGCGATACCGGTCCAGCAGTCTTTCGTAACGTTTCGTGTTGTCCATCATCTTGCTCCCATCGATTGCCTGCGCCCGCTATTTCCCTTGGAGCCGCGGGCGATGCTCCTCTTGTTATCCGCGGCGCGCCGCCATCCACCGCGCCACCGCCATGCCGAGTACGGGAAGCGCGACGGTCATCGCGATCATCACCGTTCCGAGCGCGTTGATCTCCGGCGAGATCGAATTGCGCAGCATGGCGAAGATCTGCGTGGGCACGGTTTCGACGCCACCCGGCTTCCAGAACATCGTTCCGGTGATGTCGTCGAAAGAAACGGTGAAGGCGAAGATCATGCCGGCGAAGACGGCCGGCATCAGCAGTGGCAGCGTCACGGCGAAGAAAGTCTGAACCGGCCCGGCGCCGAGGCTCAATGCCGCCTCCTCATATTCGCGCCTGATCGCCACCAGCCGCGCCTGAACGACCAGAAGCACGAAAGGCAGCGTGAAGATGACGTGGCCCAGAAGCAGCAGCACGAAGCTGCGCGGCAGGCTGAGCCAGCGCAGGAAGAGCAGAAGCGCAACCGCCAGCACCACTTCCGGTATCAGGATCGGTGCAATCAGCAGCGTGGTGATCGCGTTCTTGCCGCGAAAACGATAGCGCACCAGCGCCAGCGCGGCGAGCACACCGAGCGCTGTCGAGATGACGGCCGCGAGCGCGCCGAGCAGCAGCGACACGCGAAAGGCGCGGATGATCGCGTCGTTGTTCCACAATTCGACGAACCAGCGCAGGCTGAGCCCTTCCATCGGAAAGGAACCGAACTGGCTGGAGTTGAACGACAGCAGCACCACCACCCCGACCGGGAGGAACATGAAGAGGTAGACGCCGATCGTGTAGAGTCTGATGAAGAACCAGCCGCTCATCGCGTCACCCGAACGACTTGGCGATCTGGCCGAGACCGACCAGGCGGTTGTAGACGGTGACGATCGAGCCCAGCACCAGCAGCAGGACGATCGACAGCGCCGAACCGAGCGGCCAGTTGAGCTGCGTTATGATCGCCTCGAAGACGAGGTTGGCGAACATCGCGTCGCGCGGCCCGCCCAGCACCAGCGGGGTGATGTAGGTGCCGGCGGCGAGCACGAAGCACAGGAGGCCGCCGGCGGCCAGACCGGGAAGCGACAGCGGCAGCGTCACCTCGCGGAATGTCTGGAAGTCCGTAGCCCCGAGCGAGCGCGAGGCGTCGGCGAGATTGGGATCGATGGCGTCGAGGCTGACATAGACGTTCAGCACCATGAACGGCAGCAGGAAATGCACGAGGCCGAGTATCACGGTGGCTTCATTATAGAGCATCTGCACCGGTTCGGAGACGAGGCCGAGCGCCATTAGAACCTGGTTCACGGCGCCGCTGACACCGAGAATGTTGATCCACGACATGGTGCGGATGATGTAGCTGATCCAGAATGGCAGGATCAGAAGAAGCAGAAGCAGCGTTCTGTGACGCGTCTTCGACATGGCGATGAAATAGGCCGGCACGTAGCCGAGCAGCGCGCACAGGACGGTGGTGATCGCCCCGATGCGCAGCGTCGAAAACAGGATGTGGCGGTAGAAGGCATCACCGATCACTTCGCGCCAGTTGTCGAGGTGGAAGCCTGGGATTTCCGCACCGACGGAGGAGCGCAGCCAGAACGAATAGACCAGAACGAAGAACACCGGCACGATCAGCAGGAAGGTGATCGCGCCCAGCGCCGGAGAAAGCAATATGAAGGGGCGCGCCGAGCCCGCTGGTTCTCCCATCGTCTTCGTTCCGTCCTGGCTGGCCGCTTGCTGTCGGCTCTGTCCTCTTCAGTGAAAGCAATTTGACTCACTGGCCGCTCATTCTCAAAATACATAATGAAAATGTTTGACATAGTTTCAGAGAATGACTGAATGAGAGACCGTCTCGCCACCCCGCCTTCGCCTTCGGGGCGCATGGTGTGGAACCTCGATTGGAACCTGATCCGAACCTTTCTGGTGATCGTCGAACAGGGCGGAATCACCGCGGCCGCCAATGCCCTGCGCCTCAAGCAGCCGACGGTGTCGAACGCGCTGCGACGGCTGGAAGGGCACCTTTCGAAACGTCTGATCCTGCGCGGGTCTGGCCGCTTCGAGGTGACGCCCGCCGGTCTTCTTCTCTACAATGAGGCGATCGAGATCTTCGGCAGCATCTCGCGGCTGGGGACCCTGATACGCGACTTGGACGAGGAGGTTTCGGGCCATGTTACGCTCGCCATGGCGAGCCATGTGGTCTCGCCCGTGCTTGACGAAGTGCTGTCGCAGTTTCACCAGCGGCACCGCCTCGCGACGATCTCGATCGACGTGATCACCAGCCAGAACGCGATCCAGGCCGTGCGCCAGCGCCAGGCCAGTCTCGCCATCTGCCTTGTCCATGAGAAACAGCCGCATCTCGACTATCTGCGTCTCTTCCGGGAGTATTTCGGCTTCTACTGCGGGCCGCGTCACCGGCTCTTCGGGCGCGAGAAGCTGACGCTGTCCGACCTACGCGGCGAAACCTCGGTCTCGTTCAAGACCGATCGGCTGACCGACGCGCTGCGACCGGTCGCTCTCGTGCGCGCTCACGCGGAACTGGAGGATCGGATCGTCGGCGTCTCGTCGAGCCTCGAAGAGGTGCGGCGCATGATCGTCTCCGGCCTCGGCATCGGCCCACTTCCGGTGCATGTCGCGCGCAAGGACGAGGAAGCCGGGCTCCTATGGCGGCTTCCACCCTACGAAGGCCCGCCGGCGATAGACATTCATGTCGTGACCAATCCCGGCACGCGCTTCAACCGCGCCGAGGCGAACCTGATCGCGATGCTGCGCGAGGCCGTCGCGCGCATTCCGTTCGCTGAGCGCGACTATCGCTAGACTATCATGGCTAGAGGCCAAGACCCGGTTTGCATCCTGCGGGCCTTGGGTGAAAGGTCAGTCAACCCGTGACGAAAACAGGCCTCGCGCACAAAAATATCCGACAATCCCAATTGTGCGGGCAGGTCCTGAAACCGGCAAGTCAGAAGCCTGCCCGTGACCGCCCCGGCCGGCGCGGATTGGATGACCGAACCGGTCGCGATCTTGTGATGTTTCGACTGTGATCCTCACCCGGTCTCGCGCGTTTATCGCGACGCGGGCATGACTGTGTGACCATCCTTCCGTCCTTGCCCGCGACGGACAGGCGCAATGTACAGGAGGCTATCATGTTCGCGTCGTTCATGTGGTCGATCTGCAAAAGCGGACGTATCGCGGCCCTGGCAACCACCTTGGCTATCGGCGCAACGACAGGGAGCGCCCTGATCCTTCCTCATTACCAGAGCGCCAGCGCGGCGGCGATCTCGGTCGTCACGCACGATCGGCTTTCGAACTACGGCAACTGGCGCAAATCAGTGCGGTTTGGCGAGGTCTGGGCGCCATCCGTTGGCATCAACTGGCGGCCCTACACGGACGGCGCGTGGATATGGACCGACGATGGCTGGTACTGGCAGTCCGGCGAACCGTTCGGAGCGATCGTGTTCCACTACGGTCAATGGGCCTATGACGACGACCTCGGCTGGGTCCTGGGTCCCCGGCGATGAATGGGCGGCCGCAAGGCGCGCCTGGGCATCACTATCGTCACCGTCGATGCCGGACCGGCGCTTTCCCGCCTGCCAAAGTCGACCCTTGCATCGCTGAAGACAGCAAGCGTTGCGCCGCCTCGCAAAGGCGGCGCTGTCGAGGCGCGCCTCAACCGCGCAAAGGGCGACGCGGTCAAGCAAATGGCCTTGACGCCAAAGTCTGCGCAGCCGGTTGCAACCGGATCGAAACCGGCGGTCACGTATCCACCTGTTCCGACTGTGGAGCGCAAAGTGCGATCCGCGCCGATCAAGGAACCGAAGCCGACAGCGGCGACCTTATCCCACAAGGATCAAGGCACGAGACAGATTGGTTCATCCAATCAGATGCCGCATCGCAACACGGTCAAGGTCGCCAGACCGGCCAGGCCGCCGGCCGTGACTGCGATCCAGCCATATGCAACAGGGAACTACGTATCCCCAATGGCGAAACACTCGTCCGGGAAGTGTGGTCCGCGCAATCCCGGTTGTGGTCCCATCGGCTGAAACGCAGAACCGCCCGACGCAAGCCGGGCGGGCTTGCGGCTGGGTTTGTTGAGCCGACCTCGTGGGTCTGATCCGGGACGCGGCAACCATTTGCGACGGCAATGGTTGCTCTATGCCACGGCTTTGGAGAATGCATCGGTGAAAAGAACGCCGCCGCGATCGTCAACGGCTTCACCGAGAACGACTTCAAAGGAGCCGCTTCCGAACCGCGCGAGCGCAAAGCCTCCCATATAGGCAGCTTTCGGCTTGAACAGATCGAGCAAGCCGTGGCGGTAGATCATCGGCGTTTCGTGCTGGTGGCCGTGGAAGATGCCGATCACATTGGCGTTGGCGATCGTATCGAGCAGCGCCTTTTGTTCCTCGGACGACCACCAGTGCGTTTCGCCGGCGCCGACGTCGTCGAACGTCGACTTGCCGGGGTCCCAGCGCTCGGTCGAGAACGAATCCCAGCCATAGTGCTGAAAGAGGACGACCGGCATGTTCCCAGCCGTGTCCAGATCCTTCTTCAACCACGGCAGGGCGCTAATCGCCCCCTTGCGCGTATCGCCGCCAAAACGATGCAGTTGGATGAGATGTAGCGGTCCCCAGTCCCATGAATAGCTCTCGCTCAACGGATCGAAATTCTTCGCCGGCGCCGCCGCCCTGAAGAATGCGCTCGGTTCATGCGCAAGACGGACGTAGTCGCGTAGCTCGTCCCGGTACCAGTCGATGTCGGGTGGGCGTCCATCCTGGTCGAGGTCGTGGTTGCCCAATCCGGCATATACCGGGTAGTGGACCGTGTCCGGTCCCGCCCCTTGCCGATACCGGTGGCTGAACTGGAGTATCTGAGAACCCTCCGCCGGCTCGGCTGTTTGGCCGCCGCCATCGTCGGTCATGTCCCCGCCAACGACAATGCCGCGCGGCGTAGCGATGCGCTGTCCGGCGCTCGGCAGATCAGTTGGCGCATTCCTGATCGAGCGTGGCCACGACTTGCCGGTCAAACTATTGAGCGCGTTGACATGCCTGAGCAGATTGGCGTCAGTCTTGCCCTCTTGCAGGCAGTTGGGCGCCAGACCCGCCGCCATGCGGCAGGCATGGATATCGCTGACAAAGAGGAACGTTACGGCGCTGTCATTGCTCCTGGCCAGCGGGGGAAGCGCCAGCGACGCGCCACATCCCAGCAAAAAGGCCCGTCTCGAAATTGCTCGCGCGTCATGACGGCCCATTGTCACTACTCTCGATTCGAAGTTTTCGTGCGCGCCCTTTGTCTTGCGGGATGTTCTTTCGCGCTGGTCATCTCCTGCATCATGTCGAGTTGCATCTGCTGCATCTCGGCCAGCCTTTGCCACTGGCGCGAGATGAGATAGTCGAGCTTCTCGTGGAGATGGCGAACTTCCAGTTCCGCCTTGAGGTTTACGCGGTAGTCGTTGAGGGATCGCATCCTGTCCTTCGCCTCCTGCCTCCTCTGGCTCATCATGATCACCGGC
This sequence comes from Phyllobacteriaceae bacterium UBA1940, assembly GCA_002336975.1. Lineage (GTDB taxonomy): Bacteria > Pseudomonadota > Alphaproteobacteria > Rhizobiales > Rhizobiaceae > Mesorhizobium_A. The sequence continues at coordinate 6,756 of DDFA01000048.1, read as the reverse complement.
GCCTGGATGGCGGCGATACAGGAAAGCAGCAGGTTCAAGAGGATAAACGGATATGGATCGAAGGCGCGAACGGCGCCGATCACGAGATTTAGCCCGATCCAGAGAATGAGGACCACCGCGAAGGAAATCAGGAACCACCAACTGCCGCCAAAGCCAGCAAGACTGTCCGATACCCGTTCGCCAAACGTGCGTTTTTCCTCGAATTCGTCCTCACTGTTCGCCGAAATCGTGTCCTGTCTGGCGATGCTTTCGACCACTTGCTTGTCGAGTTCGGAAAATTCGCCATGCTCCTGCTGCAGCAATTCCTCCAGGTAACGCATGCGGTAGCGGCCGAGTTCTGCCCGGCTGATCCGGGCGCCCTGCGGCAAATCAGGATGGTCGGATCGAATGCGGTTCGCAAGGCTGGGGCGCAAGTCGTCGACACGAACCAGATCGCGCTTGCGGAACTTTTTGCCGCTGATCGCCGAAGGTTTGCGCTTGGTCTTTCCCGGCGCCGCCGGATCCGAATCCGGCACGTCGGGCGCTTCCAGCTGTTCTTTCGAAAGCCACTGATCCTTGTCGATCGGCACAGTGGAGGCTTCAAGATACTCGCCACCGGTGTCATGTTCGTCGTTTCCCGGTTCCGGAACACTTACTCTCGGGCTGATTGGCATCATGCGGCTCCCGATCGATTGCCATGCAGCGCCCTGCGATTGCGCGCCGACTTTCGCTGTCAGGTTGCGTGAACGGTTCTGAGAACCGTCCGATACACAAGCCGGACCAGCCAGATGATGATGTCGAACACCGTGAACATAGTCGGGCCCAAGGAACCGGTATAGGAATAATGGCGAATCGGGTAGGCGGCGAAAGGCGACATCGCGATGATCGACCTGCCTTCGGCCTACAATCGCTGGATGAACCTGCGGGCGATCGCCTCGTAATTGCCGTCGAAATGATGGCCGCCTTCGGTTTCGACGCGTGTCACCCGCGGTAATGCCGGGTCTCGGCAGGCGCTGTCCTCCTCCTCTTTGCCGTAAACGCATATGACCCGGTCCGCCGGCAATCTGGCGATGGCCGGCGCGATGTCGTAACCGCTGTCGTCGATACCGAGCCAGCCTGAGATCGTCACCTGAAACGAGGTGGTCTGCCCGGGAGCCATCAGGGCGATGACCTTTGTGCGATCCTGCAGCGGCTTCGACAGCAGCGGAAAGGCGAAAGGCATGGTGTCGGCTCCGAAAGAATAGCCGATCAGCATCACCGGCAGTTCCCCCGTCGGGTCGGCGTCCCTGACGAGCGCGGACACGTCGGTCGCCAATTCCTGCGGGGTGCGCTTCGACCAGAAATAATGCAGCGCGTCGAGCCCGACGACATGGACGCCATGCGTGGACAGCCATTCGCCGATCGTCTTGTCGAGGTCGCGCCAGCCGCCGTCGCCGGAAATGAGGACCGCGACGGCCTTGGGCTTGCCGTCGGCGGACGGCAGGTCCACCGCGGGCAACTTGCCGAAAGGTTCGATCGCGTCGGCGAGCGAGGAGACCGCGGTGGCGATCTGGCGGGCCGGATCGCCCGCGTCCACCGCGTCCACAGTGATTGCGTCTTGGGCGGAAGCCTGAGCGCGCACTGCGCCCAGCGAAGCCTCGTCGACGAAAAGGGAAGCCGGCTCCGGCAGCGCCACGTCGAAGCCGTATGCGTAGCCCTTGCCGTTCGGCAGCGCGGTGGCTTTCGAGCCTGGGCAGAAGGGGAGCCGCAGCGTCAGCCGGTTGGCGAAGCCGGAAGCGACGGCGCCGCCCAGCGTATTGGCAGGCGCATCTGCCAGCGCCGCATAGGCGAAGGTCGCTCCCTCGCCGCGCCCGGTCATGATCGGCGGAAGATAGGTCTGGATGTCGAGCTGACGCTGCGCCGTCTGGGCAAGATCAGTGATCTCGCCGACGACATAGAGGCACTCGCCGTCCGCCTTGTCGAGCGCCTGCGCATAGGCGGAAAGATCGACGCCGAGCACCACGTCGCCGTTCTTACGCAACGCGGCGGCGACGGCGTCGTCTCCGGTCGTCCAGCCGCCGCGGTCGGAGAAGTGCACGACCATCGCCTTCGGGTCGCCTTCCGGCGGCAACAGCCGGACATTCTCCAGACGCCCGGCTCTGACCGTGGCGGCGGCGGGGACCGCCGGCTGTGCGCAGGCCGAGCCTGCGGCAATGAGGAGCGCAGGAATGAGAGCAAGGTGTTTCATCGCTTGAATATCCCCATGGGGCTGCCGGAAATGAGGGTCGTGACGTCGAGCAGCACCTGCGCCATCGCGAGGCCGCCGGGGCATGCGATGTATTGCGGTGTCCAGACGGGATCGAACTTCTGCTTGAAGGCGCGCAAGCCCTCGAAATTGTAGAACTCGTCGCCGCGCCGGTAGATGAATGTGCCGACACGGTTCCAGGTCGAGGCGAGCGGATGTTCGGCAAGCCCGGCAAGCGGCGCCGCGCCAAGATTGAACCAGCGATAGCCTTCGGCTTTGCCGTAGAGCAGCAGATGCGCGAACAGCGCCTCCATCAGCACTTTCGAGACGCCCGGCCTATAGCGCATCAGGTCGACTGACAATTCGTCGTTGTCGCCGCTGCGCCACAGATTGGCGAAAGCGACGATCTCGCCGTTCCGGCTCAGCGCGGCACAGTCGAACTCGCTCATGTAGGCGTCGTCGAAATAGCCGAGCGAAAACCCCTTCTCATGACCGCTCTTGCTCTTCAGCCAACTGTCGGACACGGCGCGAAGTTGCGGCAGCGCGGGGCCTAACTCAGCTTTGGGAATGACCGAAAAAGCCAGTCCCTCGCGGGTCGCCTTGCCGATGGCGTAACGCAGCGGCTGCCGCGCGGCGCCCTCCAGACTGAAACCCGGCAGTTCGACGTGCGCCACCTCGCCGATCTTCAGGATCGCCAGGTTCATGTCGAGATAAGACGGCAGGAACTCCGGCCTGACGGCATAGAACACGGCCCGGGCGCCGGCCCCGTCGGCCGCTTCGACGAAACGCCAGAGCAGCCCCCTCGCCGCCTCAGGCTTTCCGACGGGATCTCCCATCGCGATCCAGCTGTGGCCCGAAACGCCGTACATGAGAAAGGCCTTCTCGCAGGGCGACACCATGAACTCCTTGTCGCCGAGAAGCGCCAGACAGGATTGCGTGCAGGATGACGTTTCGAGGATGCGGCAGACCGCATCGGGCACTGGCACGCGCCCGGCCGGTTTCGTCTGCCCCGGCCGGTTGATGATGGCGTCGGCGGCGATCGCCGCGGCCACGATGGCAAGCGCCAGCGTGGCGCGCAGGAAGCGTGGCGCATCGCCGTCCCAGGCGAATTGCCACCATAGATCCGACTGGTAGTCGACATGCCGGTAGGCCAGCAGGCCAACCAGCGTGGCAGCGACGACGACGATGGCGATGAGGCCGATCCATGTCAGGTCGGGGCGGAAGGAACGCCAGTCGCCACGCCTGTAGAACGCCCGGCGGTAGACGAACAGCACCATCGCGACGACGAGCAGGACCACGGCTTCCTCCCAGTCGAGGCCCTTCAGCAGCGAGAAGGCGGCGCCCGACAGCAAAAGCGCTATCGCGATGATGCGGGCGAAGGCGATACGTCGGTAAAGGCCCCGCGCGATGATGATCAGGAGCAGGCCGGTGATCGAGGCGAGCAGATGGGAAGCTTCGGCGAAAGGCAGCGGCAGGACGTCGCTCAACCAGTCGGTGCGATCGACGATGGCGGGCGTATTGCCGGAAAGCAGCAGGACCATGCCGCCGGCAAAGGTGAGCGTGGCCGTGATCGGCGGCACGACATGCCGGGTGACGGCGAGTGTGCGCCCGGCAACCGTCGAAACAGCGGCACGGACACGGTAGACCTCGAATGCGAGCAACGCCAGCGCCGCCAGAAACAGCGGCAGCATGTAATAGACGAGCCTGAACACGACCAGCGCGGCCACCACGTCGGGACGCATGCCTACGCCAAGACCGAGCAGGATCGTCACCTCAAGCACGCCGAGACCGCCGGGCGCGTGGCTGACCAGGCTGGCGATGACGGCAGCGACAAACAGCACCAGGAAGGCGGCATAGCCTGTCGTGATGTCGGCGGGCAGCAGCACATAGAGGGTGGCGGCCGCCGCGCCGATGTCGATGGCGCCGATGACGATCTGGGCCAGCGCGCTGCCCGCCGAGGGGAAGAGGAAGTCCCAGCCGAAAATGGAAATTTGGCGATTGCCGCGCGACAGCCAGAAGATGACGGCGGCGAGGCCGGCGACAATAACCAAGCCAAGGATTCGGCCGTCCGCCGGCGTCAACAGGGCAAGCGCCGGCAGACCGGCCGGATCAAACAGCAGGGCCAGTCCGACGATGGCCAGCAGCCCGCCCCAGAAGGTAAGCACCGAAATACCGACAATCCGGCCGACGTCGGCGGCGTCCGCACCCGCCGACTGGTAGATGCGGTAGCGGACCGGACCGCCGACGAAGACGTGGAAGCCGATGGCGTTGGAGAAACCGTAGCCGACGAAGCCCGCGAGCAGAGCGAGGCGTGCCGGCACCTTGGCCGGCGCGACGCGGCGCACGGCCATCACGTCGTAACAGGCCATGGCGACGAAGCTGACGAAGGTGAAGGCAAGCGCCGGCGCTACCGTTTCGAACGACGTGGCGGCAAGGGCCGCCAAGATCTCGTCCAGGCGCACTTTGCCGCCGATCTCGTGAACGAGGAAGAGAGCGATGGCGACCGCCGCCGCGCCAACGATTGGACCGAGCACGCGGGGCTCGACGACACGCTGCACAAACAGCGCAACGCCCTCGCCGACATGGCCGTCTCCGATCGAGGTGCGAGAACTATTCATGCCGTCCCCGGCAGGCGCTTATTCTGAAACACGGGAAGCCTCAGACGACATAAAGACGGGCGAAGACGGTTTGTTCCTCGCCGTCCGGTCCTGATTTCCGGCTGGCGGTCGAAATGGGCCGTGCCCGCGGCGCATAGGCCACGGGCACGTCTCCGCGAAAGGCGGGAGATGCGTCAGGCATTGCCGAAGGGGACGCCGACGAACATTTCGCCGTCGCCGCGCTCGACCTGAAGCAGCACCGACTTGCGGCCTGCCTTCTCGGCCGCCTTCAGTTCCTTCATCGCATCCCCGGCGCTGGTGACCGGCTGCTGGTTGATGGAGACAATGATGTCGCCGCGCTCTATGCCGCTGTCGGCGGCGGGCTTGCCGGAAGCGACCTGCGCGACGATGACGCCCTCAACGGACTGGTCGATGCCGAAATGCCGGCGTATCGCCGGCGTCAGTCCGGCGAGGCCAATGCCGAGCCTTGCATCGGTCGACTGGGCGGCGAGGCCCGGCTGCGCGCCGTTGCCGGCGCCATTGTCGACCGGAGCCTGATTTTCGTCGGCGCCCTTGCCGGCGGCGATGATCAGGTCGAGCGGCTTGCCCTGACGCCAGACGGTGATACCGGCCTTGTCGCCGGGAGCCATGTCGGCGACCAGCCGCGACAGATCCTTGGGCGAAGCGACGGCCTTGCCGCCAAGCCCAGTGACAACGTCGCCGCTCTTCAACCCGGCCTTCGCGGCAGGCGAGCCGTCGATGACCTTTGCGACCAGTGCGCCGGATTCGGCATTGAGGCCGATGGCGTCGGCGACGTCCTTCGTCACCGGCTGGATCTCGACGCCGATATAGCCGTGCTCGATCCGGGCGCCGGTCTCCAGCCTGGCGACGACAGCCTGGGCCTGGTCAGAGGGAATGGCAAAGCCGACGCCAACATTGCCGCCGTTGGGCGAATAGATGGCGGTGTTGATGCCGACCACCTTGCCTTGCGCGTCGACCAGAGGGCCGCCTGAATTGCCGTGGTTGATGGCCGCATCGACCTGGATGAAGTCGTCATAAGGGCCGTTGTGCAGGTCACGTCCGCGCGCCGAGACGATGCCGGACGTGACCGTGGTGCCGATGCCGAAGGGGTTGCCGATGGCGAGCACCGCGTCGCCAGCCCTCAGCTTGTCCGAATCGCCCCAGGCGACGGTCGGAAGCGGCTTGCCGGCATCGATGTGGACAACCGCAAGGTCGTTCTTGTCGTCGCGGCCGACCAGCGTGCCCTTGTATTGATGGCCGTCGTCGAGCGTGACCTGGATTTCGGTAGCGTCGCTGACGACATGGTTGTTGGTGACGATCAGGCCGTCCGGCGAGACGATGAAACCGGAGCCGAGCGCAATGGCGGTCTGGCTGGGCTGGCGCTGCTGCGGCAGATGACTGAACGGGTTCTGGTCGCCGAAGAACTGACGGAAGAAATCGTCATAGGGCGAATTCGAGCCGAACTGTTGCTGGTCGGCGCCTGACACATCCTGCGCCTTCATCTTGGTGATGATGGTGACGACGGCGGGTTTGTCTGCCGCGACGATGTCGGCGTAGGAATGCATGTCCTGAGCCGCCGGCGGCGCATTGGCGGCGTTGGCGCCGGCCGTCAGCGCGGCGCCTGCGGCAAGCGAGACGGCCAACAGGGCAACGCCTGCCAGCGCCGTGACGCGCATACGGCTCGTGATCAAAGACTGGTTCGACATGGTCTTCTCCTGGCGCCGTCCGGGGCGCCATTTCCCTCGGGGGTTTTTGCGGCCGGTGTCACATCGGGAGCGTGGGACATCGACAAGCCGTCTGGTCGCGTCGGGTCGCGGCCTCGCTCCATCGGCCGCCGGCGTTTCCCGGCCTTGACCGGAAAATTAGGACCTTCCCGGCCGGCTTCAAATTAATTCGATGTAATGGGCGCGTTAGGCCGTGTGGACGAATTGACTC
>DDFA01000024.1 GCA_002336975.1 Phyllobacteriaceae bacterium UBA1940 | reverse complement strand
GGCGCCGATCCAGCGCGCGATCATGACCGGCGACGCCGAAACCGGAGTGATGATCATGCGCATGGAGGCAGGCCTCGACACGGGGCCCGTGGCGCTGACGAAAACACTCGCCATCGGACCAGAGATGACGGGCGGCGAACTGCACGACGCGCTGTCGCGCCTGACCGCCGAGGCGATGGTCGAGGCGCTGGCGCGGCTGGAGGCCGGCGACCTGCCGTTGACGGCGCAACCGCAGGACGGCGTCACCTACGCGTCCAAGATCGACAAGGCCGAGACCCGCATCGACTGGACAAAACCGGCGGCTCAAGTTCACAACCGCATCCGGGCGCTGTCGCCCTTTCCCGGCGCATGGGCCGAGATCGGCGGCGAGCGCGTCAAGCTGCTCGGTTCGACGCTCGCCTACGGCGCCGGCCAGCCGGGCCAGGCGCTCGACGACCGGTTGACCGTCGCCTGCGGCGACGGCGCCGTGCGGCTGACGACTGTCCAGCGCGCCGGCGGCAAGCCGATGCCGGCCGGCGATTTCCTGCGCGGCGCACCGATTTCAACTGGGACGATCCTGCCATGAGCATGCTTGCCATCCGCGCCGCGACGCCTGGCGACCGGGCCGCCATCCATGCGGTGGAAACCCGCGCCTTCGGCCGGCGTGACGAGGCCGATCTGGTCGACGCCGTCGTCGCGGCCGGCGACGCGGTGCTCGAACTCGTCGCCGAAGAAGAGGGCTCGATCGTCGGCCACATCCTGTTCTCGCGCCTGCGCATCGTCGGCCCGGGCAAGCCGTTCAACGCCGTGGCGCTCGCGCCTTTGGCGGTCGAACCGTCGTTCCAGAGTTCCGGCATCGGCGGGGCGCTGATCCGCGAAGGCCATGTCCGCCTCAAGCAGGCCGGCGAAACCCTGTCGGTGGTGCTCGGCGACCCCGCCTATTACGGCCGGTTCAGATATTCGCATGCGCGCGCCGCCGGCTTCGACAGCATCTTCCAGGGCGAGGCGCTGCAGGCGCACGGTTTCGGCGATGCCCCGACGACGGGAAGGCTCGCATATGCGGCCGCGTTCGGGTCCGTGGAAGGCTAGAGCCTCGTGCCGCGCTACAGGCTCGACATCGAATATGACGGCTCCGCCTATGCGGGCTGGCAGCGGCAGGCCGGCCAGCCGTCGGTGCAGCAAGCGATCGAAAAGGCGATCCACGGTTTTTGCGGCCAGACGGTCTCAATCCGAGGCGCGGGGCGCACCGACGCCGGCGTGCATGCGCTCGGCCAGGTGGCGCATGTCGATCTCCAAAAGGACTGGAACGACGACACTGTGCGCGACGCCGTCAATGCCCATCTGGGACTTGCCGGCGACACCGTCGCCATCCTCGCCGCCCGCAAGGTCGCCGACGACTTCGATGCGCGCTTCAGCGCGGTCGCGCGGCATTATCTCTACCGCATCGTCAACCGCCGCGCCCGCCTCGCCATCGACGCCCGCCGCGCCTGGTGGGTTCCCAGGCCGCTCGACGCGGACGCCATGCAGGCGGCGGCGCGGATGCTGGTCGGACGGCACGATTTCACCACCTTCCGCTCGATCCACTGCCAGGCGAAAAGCCCGGTGCGCACGCTCGACCTGCTCGAAGTGACGCGCGACAATGACGTGATCGAGATCCGCGCCTCGGCGCGCTCCTTCCTGCACAACCAGGTGCGCTCGATGACCGGCACGCTGAAACGGGTGGGTGAAGGCGCGTGGACGCCGGACGATGTGAAGGCGGCGCTCGACGCCGTCGACCGGACGCGCTGCGGGCCGGTGGCGCCGCCCGACGGACTCTATCTCACAAGGGTCGACTACCCGGCCGGCTGAATGAGCGGGGTAAGCCCGAGCACGTCCTGCAGGCCGACGATCAGGAAGATCGAAACGACCAGGACCAGCGCGAAGACCGCGCTGGCGACGCCGGGACCGCGGCCGATCGAGGCGTTGGTGAGGCGCCAGATCAGTATCAGCACGGCTATGAACAACACCAGCGACAGGCTGTCCGAGATCTGGACGGCCGACGGGAAGAATACGTCGAGGATCGACACCGGCGCCAGCATCCACGAGGTGATGGCCGAGCCCCAATTGCTGGCGACGACAAACGGCACGAAACGGTCGGCGATGCCGATCGGCTTCGCCAGCAAGCCCACCACGATCAGCGGCGCGATCCAGGCCGCCATGTCGATGAACGCCAGCCGCAACAGCAGCGAGCCGCGGCCGCCAAGCTCGGCGGCCTGGTCGCCGAACCCGTTGGCCACGCCGACCCAGCCGACAAACATCGCCGGCAGCGCCAGCACGATGGCGTAGAACGAATTCCAGAAGCCGTCGGCCGAAAGGTCGAGCAGTTTCAGGCCGTCGGGCCGGCCCATCATCAGACGCCAGGCGCCGGTCAGAAACCGCTGGATCTCGTCGCTCGTCGGCATGTCAGGCGAACCAGTCGGCGATGAAGCACTGGTAGATGCGGGTCAGCGTCTCGAGATCGTCCAGCGACACCCGCTCGTCGACCATGTGCATCGTCTGCCCGACCAGGCCGAACTCGACCACCGGGCAATAGTCCTTGATGAAGCGGGCGTCCGAGGTGCCGCCGCCGGTCGACAGGCCGGGGCGGCGGCCGGTCACCGCCTTGACCGAACCGGCGAGCGCCTCGATGAGTTTCTCGTCGCGCGTCAGGAACACCGGGCTCGGGCGGTCGCGCCAGTTCAGTTCATAGTCTGCCGGCGCGCTCCTGCCGGGCCTCAGCGCCTTGCTGTTGGCCGCCTTGTCGAGCCGGTTGTGGATCTCGGCCTGCAGCGTCTCGGCGGTCCAGCTGTCGTTGAAGCGGACATTGAAGGCGGCGGTGGCGCGCGCCGGGATGACATTGGTCGCCGGGTTGGCGACGTCGATGGTCGTTACCTCCAGATTGCTCGGCTGGAAATCAGCCGTTCCCTCGTCCAGCGCCGGCCGCATCAGCGCCTCGACCATCGGCACCAGGCCGCGCACCGGATTGTCGGCCAGATGCGGATATGCGGCGTGGCCCTGCACGCCGTTGACGACGAGCAGCCCGGAAATCGAGCCGCGCCGGCCAATCTTGATCGCGTCGCCCAAGGCGTCGGGATTAGTCGGCTCGCCGACAAGCGCCGCGTCCCATTTTTCGCCGCGCGCCGTCGCCCACTCGAGCAGTTTCGAGGTGCCGTTGATCGACGGACCCTCCTCGTCGCCAGTGATCAGAAACGACACCGATCCGTTGAGCGGGCCGTGCGCCTCGATATGCCGCGCCACCGCCGCTAGAAAACAGGCGACGCCGCCCTTCATGTCGACCGCGCCGCGGCCATACATGCATCCGTCGGCGATCTCGGCGGCAAAGGGCGGATGCGTCCAGGCGCCCTCGTCGCCTGGCGGCACCACGTCGGTATGACCGGCGAACATCAGATGCCGCCCCTCGCCCGGCAGGCGGGCGTAGAGGTTTTCGACGTCGGGCGTTGCGTCTTCTTTGAACACCGGCCGGTCGACGACAAACCCCATCGGCCGCAGCAAATTCTCAAGCACCGCCAGCGCGCCGCCCTCGGCGGGCGTCACGGACGGACAGCGGATCAGGGCGGCCAGGATGTCGGCGGGATCTGTGGGCATTTTCATCGGCGCATGGATAGACCGAGTTCCGGCAAAATCAAAGGGCAAGCAGCGCCTGTGTCAGCCTTCTCCTCCGTGCTATCCTGGCGTCGTCACGGGTTCGCCGCAGCCATGCCGGATATCTACTCAGGGCCCATCGTCATCGCTGGCGCCGGCGCGATCGGCTGTTATGTCGGCGGCTGTCTTTCGCTGGCCGGCCGCGACGTGCGCCTTCTCGCCCGGCCTCGCATCGTTTCGGCCCTGACGCGAAGCGGCCTGCGGGTCACCGATCTGGACGGTCGCGACCGCCTCATTGCCGCCGGGTCGATCCATGCCACCGACGATGTGGCGGCGCTCGCCGGCGCCGGTCTCGTCCTGGTCACGGTCAAGAGCGGCGCGACGGAGGCGATGGCGCGCGAGATCGGGCGTCATGCGCCCGTCGACGCGACGATCGTCAGCCTGCAGAACGGCGTCAACAACGCCGCCCTGATCTCCCGGACGCTCGGCGCGGCCGCGCCGGTGTTTGCCGGCATGGTGGCGTTCAACGTCGTGCTCGACGAGCGCGCCGGCCAGGCGCTGCGGGCCCACCGCGCCACCAGCGGCGACATCGTCGTCGACGCCAAGGCCGGTGAGATCGCGCGCCGGTTGTCGTGCGAAGGCCTCGATGTCGCGACGGCCAGCGACGTGACCGCGGTCCTGTGGGGCAAGCTGCTGCTCAATCTCAACAATGCGCTCAACGCGCTGTCGGGCCTGCCCCTGGCGACGCAACTGGCCGACCGGCGCTGGCGACGGCTGCTGGCGGCGCAGATGGACGAGGCGCTGGCGGCGATGAAGGCGAGCGGCATCCGGCCGGCGAAGCTAGCCGCCGCGCCGCCGCACTTGCTGCCCGCTATCCTGCGCCTACCCGACTGGCTGTTTGCCCGCGTCGCCTCGCGAATGCTGGCGATCGACCCTCAGGCCAGGTCGTCGATGTCGGAAGACCTGAGGCTCGGCCGCCCCACCGAGGTGGACTGCCTCCAGGGGGAGGTGCAGCGTCTCGGCGCCCGGGCCGGCGTCGCCACGCCGCTCACCGAGCGGATCACGCACGCGATTCATCGGGCGGAAGCCGCCGGCGCGGGCTTGCCGGCGCTCGACCCGGCCGAACTGTCGGTGCGCTAGTTTGTAATCTTGTTTGCGAGGCGCGGGCCTTGTCATAGTGGCGGCCACCGATGTTGCGGGGGAACAGCAGATGGCGGCCGGCAAAGCCTTTTCGGCGCAATTCGACACGTTCCTGCTCAATCTGTCGCCTGCCTATTTCGGGCTGGTCATGGCCACCGGCATCGTCTCGCTCGGCGGCTTCATGATGGATCACGCAGCCTTGGCGTTTGCGCTGTTCTACCTGAACATCGCGCAATACCTTGTCCTGTGCGTCCTCTACGGCCTTCGGGCCTTTCGCTACCCGCACCGGTTTTTCGGCGACCTGGTCACGCATAGCATCGGGCCGGGTTATTTCACCGTCGCGGCAGGGACCGGCATACTGGCAAGCCAGTTCATGGTGCTGCACGAGAATGTCGTCGCAGGCATGGCGCTATGGCTGCTGGCCCTGGCGTTGTGGGTCTGCCTGACCTACACGATCTTTACGGCGTTTACCGTCAAGCGCGAGAAGCCGACGCTTGACCGGGGCATCAACGGAAGCTGGCTGCTCTCGGTGGTCGCCACGCAATCTCTGGCCGTATCAAGCGCGCTGCTGGCGGCGCGGATCGGTCAGCCTTACCGGCTCGAGCTAAATCTGGTGGCGCTGTCGATGTGGTTGTGGGGCGGCATGCTCTACATCTGGATGATGTCGCTGATCTTCTACCGCTACGCCTTCTTCCGCTTTTCGCCCGGCGATCTGGCGCCGCCCTACTGGATCAACATGGGCGCCATGGCGATTTCGACGCTTGCCGGGTCGCTGCTCATCCTGAACGCGCCGCACGCGCCCTATCTGACGTCGCTCCTGCCTTTCCTGAAAGGTTTCACCATCTTTTTCTGGGCGACCGGGACGTGGTGGATACCCATGCTGGTGCTGCTGGGCGTCTGGCGCTACGGCTTCGAACGGTATCCGTTCGAGTACGATCCGCTTTATTGGGGCGCAGTGTTTCCTTTGGGCATGTATGCCGCCTGCACCTGGCAGATGGATCGAGCCATGGAGTTCGGGTTTCTGGCGCCGCTGCCGCGCGCATTCTGGTGGATTGCGCTGACCGCTTGGGCGATCACGTTCTTCGGGATGATCCGCGCACTTGGACGCGGCTGGCGAAAGGATGTCTAGAATGTCCAGCCGACGCTGCCGAACATGTCTGAAAGGCTGCCGCGCCTAAGTCGGTCGCGCAGCCTCTTGTGCGGCCTCCGACGGCCCGAATATCCGCGCCATCCGCCCCCGGCCCGCAGAATCGGATCGTTTCATTTCGGTCTCCTTGTCGAAGGACCTGAAACACATCTCAAGTCAAATCGGAGAATTCCCGGCCCGAACGTCGGTTCCACCGAAATCGTCTGCACGGATGCCGTCGGCACGACTTTCCTTCATCAACCTTTCCGAAACGAGAACCTGCTATCTGCCAGAGGTAGCTTGGAAAGGTCGCATCATGCTGGACAAGACCTTGGCGACGCATTCGCTGTCGGGCGCTCCCCGCCTGACGATCGCCGAAACGCACATCGGCGCGTGGGAAAGCGACGCGGCGATGACGCAGCTGCGCGGCTGGGTCGAGACCTATCTGATGCGCGGCCACGAGGCGCTCGGCCGCACCGGGGCGGTCTGCCCGTTCACAAAACAGGCGGCGAAGCTCGACACGGTGCGCCTGGCGGTTTCGCATGCGACGCCCGACGACGAGGACGAAGCCTTCGCGCTGATCCGAAAATGCTTCGCCGAGCTTGAGCAGATTCCCTGCAAGCCGGGCATGGAGCACTTTCGCACCATCATCGTCGGCTTTCCCGACTGCGCCAGCGACGCCGGCTTCGCCATGCTGCAGCGGGTGCAGAAGCGCCACAAATTCTACTCGCTCGCCCGTTTCCGGATGATCGGCTACATGTTCGCGACGTCCGAGGCGCCCGGTCTTTGGAACCCCGATTTCCGGCCGCTTCGCTCGCCCCTGCCGGTGCTCGCCATCCGGCACCTGGTCGAGCAGGACGCGCCGTTCGCCGCCCGCCATCCGTTGCTGACGGCGCCCTATCTGGTCAAGTTCCGCCTCGCCGGCCTGCGCAAGCTGTGGCCGATCTGGCGTCACGGATGAATGCGGTCGCCAGACTGACGCCGCTCGCCGACAGCAACGATCTGACGGTCGAGGCGCTGCGCGGCGTCGACGCGTTCCTTGCCCTGAAGCGCGAGTGGGACGGACTGTTCGCCCGCGCCGGCCGTCCGCAGCAACTGTTCCAGCAGCATGCCCTGCTCGGCCACTGGGCCAAGAGCTACCCCGACGCCGCTGCCGGCATCGCCATCGTCACGGTGCGCGCCGGCGGCCGGCTGGCGGCCGTCGCGCCGCTGGTGCTGTCGCGGACGCTTGGGGTGACGCGGATGCGGCTGATGGGCGCGCCGGTCGCGCAGTTCGACGACATGCTGATCGACGCGGAATGCGGCGCCGACGCCGGCGCGCTGCTGTGGCGGGCGATNNCTCGGCGCGGACGTTTTCGAGACTCGGCGGGTGCGCGCCGATTCGGCGCTGGCTGCGGTGCTTCCAGCCGGCGGCGTCGTCACCGAAATGTCGCAAGCGCCGTTCGCATGCCTGTCGTCGCGGGTCGACGGCGGCGCGCCGGGACCGGCCTATCCGGCGAAGGAGCGATCCAATTTCCGCCGGCGTCAGCGCCGGCTGGCCGAGACGGGCGCACTAGCGATGACCAGCCATCGCGCCGGCGAGCAGGCGTCGCTGCTCGCCGCGCGCGCCATCGAGATCAAGCGTCGCGCGCTCAAGGCCGCCGGCATCGTCTCGCCTGCCGTGCGTAGCTGCGGTTTCGAAACATTCTTCCGTCTCGCCGCGGCGGACCCGCGATCGGGGCTGCTGGCGACCGCGATCGAAATCGACGGCCAGCCTGTCGCGATCGACCTTTCCTTCCTGTGCAAGTCGACCGCCTTCGGGCATGTGCTCGCGACCGAGCCGGCAATGGTGCAGAAGGGCGTCGGCAATCTTTTGGTGCATCACGTCTTTGCGACCGCCAGGGCCGCCGGCGCACGGACATTCGATCTGCTGCCGCCCGCCGACGCCTACAAGATGCACCATGCCGACGCGACGACGCCGGTCCAGAGCGCCGTCTATCCGTTCACCGCGCGCGGCCGGCTCTTTGCGCGGGCGTTCCATGGAACGGCGATCCCCCTCGCGCGGCGCGCAATGCGCGCGCTGGCGAAAGGTTAGACCGTTTCATCGCTAGACAGGCTGGTCCGGTCCCGGTCCGTATTTGTTGGGACCGGGCGTCCCGGGCACGAAGCACAGGAACAGCCACATGAAGAAGCCGCCCAGCAGGTAAAGCCCCGCCAGCAGCGGCGGCCGGTCGATGTCCTGCAGGCGCTTGGCGGCCAGCGCAATGTTCGAAATGATCGACAGCGTCGCGGCGATCATGAATGTCGACGCCCAGAAGCCGCTTTCACTGGATCCTTCCGGCGCCGCCAGGAAACGGTCGAAGGCAAACATCAGGGCGACCAGCAGCAGCAGGCCGGCCAGAAAATAGGCCTGGCGGCCGATCCGACCGCGAAAGCCGAGAAACAGCCAGACGAAATCGCGCGCTGAGACCCGCCGCGCCATGTCAGTCGCGCAACAGATCGTTGATCGAGGTCTTGGAGCGGGNNCGCGCAGCAGCTCGTTGATCGAGGTCTTGGAGCGGGTCTTCTCGTCGACGCGCTTGACGATCACCGCGCAGTAGAGGCTCGGGCCGGGCTTGCCGCTGGGCAGATCGGCGCCCGGCAGGGTTCCGGCGACGACGACCGAATAGGGCGGCACTTCGCCATACATCACCTCGCCGGTGGCGCGGTCGACGATCTTGGTCGACTTGCCGATGAAGACGCCCATGCCGAGCACGGACCCCTCGCGCACGATGCAGCCCTCGACGACTTCGGAACGCGCGCCGATAAAACAATTGTCCTCGATGATGGTCGGGCCGGCCTGCAGCGGCTCCAGCACACCGCCGATGCCGACGCCGCCGGACAGATGGACATGCGCGCCGATCTGGGCGCAGGAGCCGACCGTCGCCCATGTGTCGACCATCGTGCCCTCGCCGACATAGGCGCCGAGATTGACGAAGGACGGCATCAGGATGGCGCCGGGCGCGATATAGGCGGAGCGGCGCACGACGCTGCTGGGAACGGCGCGGAAACCGGCCTTCTCGAAATCGACCGCGCCCCAGCCGTCGAATTTCGACGGCACCTTGTCCCACCAGTTGGCGTCGCCCGGTCCGCCCTTGATGATTTCCATCGCATTGAGGCGGAAGGACAGCAGCACCGCCTTCTTCATCCATTGATTGACGCGCCACGCGCCGTCCGCCTGCCGCTCGGCGACGCGAATCGCGCCCTTGTCGAGCAGGTTCAGCGTGGTTTCGACCGCATCGCGCGCTTCGCCCTTGGTCGAGGCGTTGACGCCGTCACGCGCCTCGAAAGCGGCTTCGATCGACTTTTCGAGGGCGGGAAGGTCGTGCTTCGACATGGTAAACGTTCCATTAACGGCTGGGTGGATAGGCTGAAAAGCGCGCGGAACCTATGTCATGCACCTGAACGGGTCAATCGCGCGGCGGACGGGGATGAAAACATGAATCCGATGGAACAGACCGGCTGGACGCCGCTCTCCCATTCCAATGAGGACCTTGAGCGCGCCAGATCGGTGCCCGACACGCCGCAGACGCGCGCGCCGACCTATCGGCTCGCCTGGAACGACGAGGATTTCCTGACCCGTCGCGAGACCCGCGCGGTCAGGCTGCAGCTCGAACTGATGAAACCCGAACTGACGCTTGCCGAGCGCGGCATCCGCTCGACCGTCGTCATGTTCGGCGGCGCGCGCATTCCCGAACCTGGCGGTCCGG
Source organism: Phyllobacteriaceae bacterium UBA1940 (assembly GCA_002336975.1). GTDB lineage: Bacteria > Pseudomonadota > Alphaproteobacteria > Rhizobiales > Rhizobiaceae > Mesorhizobium_A. The sequence goes on along the minus strand of DDFA01000024.1, from coordinate 14,183 downwards.
CCTGGGCGGCCAAGAACAGGACGCAGGAAAACAACCTCAAGGCCAACGCCAGATATTACGACGAGGCGCGCAAGTTCGCGCAATTGTGCTCGCAGCACTCAGCGGCGTCCTATCACCGTGAATTCGTCGTCGTCACCGGCGGCGGGCCGGGCGTCATGGAAGCGGGCAACCGCGGAGCCGCCGATGTCGGCGCGCCGTCGATCGGCCTCAACATCGTGCTGCCGCACGAGCAGGCGCCCAATCTCTACGTCACGCCGGACCTGTGCTTCAATTTCCACTATTTCGCGATCCGCAAGATGCATTTCATCATGCGCGCCAAGGCGGTCGCGGTGTTCCCGGGCGGCTTCGGCACCATGGACGAGTTCTTCGAGACCCTGACGCTGATCCAGACCGGCCGCATGGAGCGCGTGCCGGTGATCCTGTTCGGCTCCGACTTCTGGCACAAGGCGGTCGACCTCGACTTCCTGGCCGAGCAGGGGACGATCTCGCCCGGCGACCAGAACATCATCGACTATGCCGACACCGCCGAGACCGCCTGGAAGATCGTCAGCGATTTCTACGACATATCCTGATGCATATTTGACGCACTGGCGCGCCGCGGCCTGTCGCGATAACAGATGGCGATGACGAGATCGCAGCGCACATCCTGGTTCGACGCGCTTCGCCGCGACCGGCACGCCTTCGTGCTGCTCGCCTCGCTGATCCTGCTGTTGCAGGCGCTGCAGCCGATCGCCGCCGCCGCGCAAGGCGCCAACCCGTTCTCCGTCGACTGCACCAGCATAGCCGCCGACGATGCGTCGCAAACCGGCGCGCCGGCAAACCACCAGAACTGCGCCAAGTGCCTGTCCGGCCTGTGCTCCATGCCGGCCGTCGGCAAGATCCTTGTTTCGGCCGGCCCGGCATGGGTCAAGCCGGGCGAACTCGCCGGCTTCCGCTGGCCGCTCGACCGGACGCTCAACCCGCCTCCCGCCGGGCAAAGGCCACCGCCTTCGATCCGGGCGCCCCCGCTTTCGATCTGAATGAAGTGCCGATGCGCGGGTCCCCGTGCGTCAAATTCCATTCAATCTCGAGAGACAAACCATGCGCAAATTTCTCCTTCCGACCGCCGCGGCGGTCAGCCTGACGCTTGCTTCGGCGCTGACGGCAAAAGCCCACTCGACGCTTGAGCAGGCGGAAGCCCCGAACGGGGGCTACAAAGCGGTGATCCGCGTTCCGCACGGCTGCGACGGCCAGCCGACGATAGGCGTCAAGGTCGAACTGCCCGAAGGCTTCATCGGGGCCAAGCCGATGCCAAAGCCAGGCTGGACGCTCACCCTCGACAAGGGCGACTACGCCAAGACCTACAAATTGCACGGCAAGGACGTGCTGTCCGGCCTCAAGGTCGTCACCTGGAGCGGCGGCGAGCTGCCCGACGACCAGTATGACGAGTTCGTCGTCAACGGGACGCTGAGCGCGGAGGCCGGCGCGCGGCTGCCGTTTGTCGTCACCCAGACCTGCCCCGACGGCAAGGTGGCATGGAATGAGATCGCCGCCGAAGGGCAGGACCCTCACTCGTTGAAACACCCCGCGCCCTTCGTCACCATTGCGCAGGACCAGGGACACGACGCGCATGGCGGCCACATGATGGGGGCGGCGGGCGCGACCGCGAGCGCCAGAGCCGGCGACCTTGACATCGCCGAAGGCTGGGCGCGCGCGATGCTGCCTGGCCAGCCGGCCGGCGGCGCCTACCTGACGGTGACCAACCATGGCGCACAAGCCGACAGGCTGATTTCGGTCTCATCGCCGCTCGCCGGCACGGCCGAGGTTCACGAGATGAAGATGACCGATAACGTCATGACCATGCGGCCGGTCGAGGGCGGGCTTGAAATCCCGGCCGGAGCGACTGTCGAACTGAAGCCCGGCGGCTACCACCTGATGTTCATGCAGGTGAAGTCGCCGTTCACGGCGGGCGGCTCGGTGCCGGTGACGCTCGAATTCGAGAAGGCGGGCAAGGTCGACATCGCGCTGCCGGTCAGGGACGCCAAAGGCATGGAGACGATGAAGCACTGACGAGAGCAGTCGTCGCCGGACGTGAACCGTCCGGCGACGGTTTAGTCGGACGCCTGCCCGACGATCACGTCCAGAAACGCGGTCAGGTCGTCGGTGACGAAGTCGACCTCGTCGGTCAGCGCCGGATCGCGTTCCCAGATTTCCGAGAAGGTCGGCTCGAAATTGTTCGGCACGATCAGCACCGTGGTCATGCCGAGCGCCTTGGGCACGACCAGGTTGCGGGCCAGATCCTCGAACATCGCAGCGTTGGGTCCGGCGATGGCGTGCAGGTCGACGAACCGGTCATAGGTGGCGCGCGCCGGCTTGGGCACCAACCCGGCCGCGACGATGTCAAAAATGTCGTCGAACTCGTCGAGCACGCCAAGCTGGCGGGCGGTTCGTTCGGCATGTCCGCGATCGCCATTGGTGAAGATGAACTTGCGCCCCGGCAGCGCCTTGATCGCCTTGCCCAGCCGCGGGTTGGGCTTGACCCAGGAATAGTCGATGTCGTGGACGATGCGCAGGAACTCGTCGGGGTCGATATTGTGCCGCTCCATCAGGCCGTTCAGCGTGGTGCCATATTCGAGATAGAGCTCTTTCTGCAGCTTGCGCGCCTCGTCGCGCGGCATTTTCAGCAGGTTCTGGACATAGCTCGTCATCTTGACGTCGATCTGCGAGAACAGGTTCGAGTGGTGCGGATAGAGCGTGTTGTCGAGGTCGAACACCCAGTCGGTGATGTGGGCGAATCTTTGCGGCGGCGGAATCTGCGTCATTGGTCGACCATCGGCCCGGCCCGGCCCGGTTTCAATACGGGAAATCGTCAATTGCCTCGAATTTTACGCAAGCGATGAACGAGAGTTTCAGGCGCGGTGGCGCACAGTGCGGCCATGGTCCAGATCTTCTTCCGCTCGTTTCTGATCACGCTTGCCTGCATCGCCGCATCGGCTGCGATCATGGGGGCGGCGGAACCCGACTTTTCATGGTCCGCCCTGTGGATCCCGACGGCATGCTGCATGGCGACCGCCTTTCCCTGCTCGGCATACACGATGTGGCAGAACCGGAAACTACGGCTGCTCAACGCCGCCCTGTCGCAGGCGCATGTCGAGCTCAGCCTGGCGCATGCGAAACTCGCCGAGAAGGCAAGCCACGACGCGATGACCGGGTTCCTCAATCGCGAGTCGTTCTTTGCCGACCTTGACGCGACCCGGCGGGCCAGCGACCGGGGCGTGCTGCTGATCATCGACGCTGACCATTTCAAGTCGATCAACGACCGTTTTGGCCACCAGTCGGGCGACGACGCGCTGCTGCTGATTTCGTCGGCGATCAGGCAGGCGGTGCGCGATCACGACACGATCGGGCGAATCGGCGGCGAAGAGTTCGGCGTGTTCCTGCGCGGCGCGTCCACCGGCGACGCCGCGGCGATCGGCGAAAGGTTGCGCCAGGAAGTCGAAGGCGTCGATTTTCGACCCCGCGATGGACAGCGCGCCGTGCTCACCGTCAGCATCGGCGGGGCGGTATGCGACACCGGCGCCGGCATTTCGGAGCTGATGCGCGAAGCCGACAACCTGCTCTACCAGGCCAAGAATTGCGGCCGCAATCGCATCATCATGCCGGCAGGGGCCGAACGCATCGCGGCCTGACTGGCGCGAAAGGTTCGACGAAGCGGCGCGAGAATCGGCGCGTTGCGCTCCGATTGGCCGCTCTTCGCTGATCCCAGGCATTGCGCAATCCGGCGGTTCGGGCCAAGAGCGGCGCGGTAGCGCGCGGCGGCTGTTCGCGGGCGCGCTCACGGGGCCGCGATGGAACTCTGGATACCGATCACGATCACCGCCGCCTTCCTGCAGAACCTGCGGTCGGCGGGCCAGAAACATCTCAAGAGCGTGATGGGCACGACGGGCGCAACCTTCGTGCGCTTCGGTTTCGGCCTGCCCTTCGCCCTGCTCTACCTGACAGTCCTGATCCTGGCGGCCGGCTATCCGTTGCCGGCGCTGTCGCCGAAATTTTTCGCCTGGGCTATCGTCGGCGGCCTCAGCCAGATCGGCGCGACCTTCCTGCTGGTCTATTTGTTCTCGTTCCGCAATTTCGCGGTCGGAACCGCCTATTCGCGCACCGAGCCGGCGCAGGCCGCCTTGTTCGGCCTCATTTTCCTCGGCGAGATCGTGACGCCGGGCGTGATGATCGCCATCGCCGTCTCGGTCGTCGGGGTGATGCTGATCTCGGTCGCCCACACGCAATTGAACGCGCGCAACCTGGTTACGTCGCTTGCGTCGCGCAACGCGATGATCGGGCTGGCGTCGGGGACGCTGTTCGGCATATCCGCCGTCGCCTATCGCGCCGCGTCGCTGGCGCTGGGCGGCCCCAACTTCATCGTCCAGGCGTCGGTGACGCTGGCCTTCGTCATTGCCTTCCAGACGGTTGTGATGGCGTCGTGGATCGCATGGCGCGAGCCCGGCGAATTCGCCAGGATCGCCCGCGCCTGGAAGCCCGCCCTGTTTGTCGGCTTCGTCGGCGCCACGGCCTCGTTCGGCTGGTTCATGGCGATGACGCTGCAGCACGCGGCGATCGTCAAGGCGCTGGCGCAGATCGAAATGCTGTTCACCTTCGCCTCGTCGGTCTTCTACTTCAAGGAGAAGATCAACCTCTACGAGACCATCGGCTGCGGGCTGATCGTCGCCGGCATCCTCATGCTGCTGCTTGTCGGCTGACGCCCACCGCCGCCGGATCGAGCGGGCCGGCGTTCTTGTGGCGCTCGACGATCGCCATCAGGTCCGCCTGCTCGAATGCGCCCTTCAGCGCCGCAAACGAGGGAAGCACGAAATAGGCGCGCTGGAACTTGTCGATCTCGTAGCCGGTGCGCATCACCGTCTCGATATCGAACGGCACATGATGGGCCTTGGGGTCCGAAACCGCGAACTGCAGTTCGGTGAACGACGACATCAGCCCCGCCCCGAACGCCTTCAGCGGCTCGCCCTCGCCCTGCATCAGCCCGTATTCGGCGGTGTACCAGTAGAGCCGGGTGATCATCTCGCCGCCGCCCGCCGCAATCAGCTTTTCGGCGGTGGCGCCATACATCTGCATGAAATCGGCGAAAGCGGGCTGGGTCAGCGCCGGCACGTGACCGAAGAAATCGTGGAACATGTCCGGCTCGACGATGTAGTCGAGTTCATCGTCGGTGCGCAGCCAGTTGGTCACCGGAAAGCGGCGGTTGGCGAGGTGGTCGAAAAACGGCTCGGCCGGGATCAGGCCAGGCACCGCCACCAGCGTCCAACCGGTCAGGTCTTTCAGCCTCTGGCTGACCACGTCGAAATCGGGGATCCGGTCAAGCAGTCCGAGCGCCTTGACGCCGTCGAGATAGGTCTTGTGGGCAAGCTTTTCCGTCAGTTTCGTCTGCCGGTCGCACAATACGCGCCAGACCGCCTGTTCGACGGCGGTGTAGTCATAGGCCTGGTCGACGGTGAAATCGGGCCGGCAAACCGCATAGTTGCCGCGCAAACCCTGCTCGGCGCATTCCACCGCATAGTCGGCGACACTGATCGTCATGGCAAATCCTCCTCATCCTCAAGACAGATGATGAGCGATCGCGCCCGGCGTTTCCCACCTCAATTGTCGCCAGCAGCCTGCAAATGCGGTAATGTCACTCGAAACAGGAGTAAAACGAGTGGAACCGCCTCAACTGGATCGATTTGAAGTTGCGATGCTCGAACAATTGCAGGCGGACGGACGCATGACCGTCTCCGATCTCGCGGCGGCGGTCGGACTGTCCGCCACCCCTTGCGCGCGCCGTTTCGAAGCCTTGCGCGACAACGGGATCATCAAGGGTTTTCAGGCGCTGATCTCGCGCCGCAAGGTCGGCCTGATGGTCGAGGTGTTCGTCCAGGTCCGCCTTGTCAGCCACAGCGACGATTCGCCCGACATGTTCATCGCCGCGGTCGACCGGATGGACGAGGTGTCGTCGTGCTGGACCATGACCGGCGACTACGACTTCCTGCTTCACGTCATGGTTCCGTCGGTCGACGATCTCAACGAATTTGTCATGAACCGGCTGATGAAACTGAAGGGCGTGCGCGACCTGCACACCCAGCTCGTCCTGCGCAACATCAAGGGACCGGGCCATGTCCCCCTGGCGCATCTGAGACGATAGCGGCTGTGCCATTGTGCGACACCGGCGGCCGGCGCGCCCGCCGACGCACCCGGCCGCGGACGTTTCGTCGCCGATCAGCGGCCGGCGACCCGCCCAGGCAGCGAATTTAACCAACTGTAAAGCATAATCGGCTTTGCATGGCGCGGCGGATAGCTTGAATCGGCCAAAGACCAGAAACTGGCACGGATATCGCTTCAACCCTTTCAGTCGCCACCTTTTGTAGCCGTCGGCGCGAAAAGCAGGAGCATGTCAATGAGCTGGAAAACCAAGCACATCTCCCGGAGGGCGTTTGCCGGCCTCGCCGCAGCGCTGTTCGCCATTCCGTTCGTGCGCCGTTTCGGGCCGACCCGGGCCGAGGACATCGTCGAGGTCAATGGCTGGATCGTGAAGAGGAGCGATCTCGCATGATCTTCAACAGCTACGACGATTTCAAGGCGACCGACTTCAAGCCGCGCGTCGCCATCATGGGTTCCGGACCCGCGGGCACGACAATCGCCCGCGAACTCGCCGCGCGCGGGATTTCGGTGGTCATCCTTGAGGCGGGGGCCGCCGACTACACCGAAGTGTCGCAGGATTTTTATGCCGGCAAGTCGATTGGCGATCCCTATTTCGACCTGACCCAGACCCGCCTGCGCATGATGGGCGGTTCGTCCAACCACTGGGCCGGCTGGTGCCGCGTGCTCGACGCGCACGACTTTGTCGCAAAGTCCTGGATTCCCGATTCCGGCTGGCCGATCGCCCGCACCGACCTCGAACCCTATTTCGGCAAGGTCCGCGACATTCTCGACCTGCCCGAGTTCAAGCCGGACAAACCCATCTCCGACGACATCCACTGGGTCCAGCTGATCAAGAGCGGCGCGGTCAATTTCGGCGAAAAGTTCCACGACGAGATCGCCGCCAGCAGCCACATCGCGCTGGTGCTCAACACCTATGTCACGGCGCTGACCGGCGACGGCAAGCGCGTCACCGGCGCGCGGATCTGGTCGGCGGGCAAGGACGCCGGCACGCTTGAGGCCGAAACATATGTCCCATGCACCGGCGGCCTCGAAAACTCGCGGCTTCTGCTGTGGTCGAACGCGACCTCCAATGGCGGCGTGGTTCCCCATGCCGAGGCGCTTGGCCGCTACTGGATGGAACATCCGCAGTTCAAGGGCGGCGACATCGTCATCACCAACGAGCCCGACGTCGAATACGACGTCGCCGACGAAGCCTTCTTCTCGCCGTCGCCGCAAGCGATGGAGCGGCTGGGCATCGGCAATTTTGGCGTCCGTTTCATCCGCATGCCCTATGACGGCGTCAAGCGGCTCGTCGCCGATCTCGCTTGCACGGCGCCGTCGCTGGCAGAGTGGACGGCAAAGCAGCTCGACCAGCGGATGCGCTGCGCGGCGCAACTGCATGTCGCCTGGGAACTGCCGCCCGTCGCGTCGAACGCCATCAGCCTGTCGACCTCCGCCCGCGACCATGCAGGCGTGCCGCGCATCGAGCTGACGTGGCACAAGGGCGAATTCGGGCGCAAGACCTTGCTGGAAGGCATCCGCCTGTTCGGCGAGACCTGCGCCGCCGAGGACATCGGCCGCGTCCGCATCGCCGACTGGCTGCGCAACGGCGAGGATTTTCCGACCGACCAGGAACTCGCGGGCCACCATCACATGGGCGGCACGCGCATGGGAACCGACGTCGCCAGGAGCGTCGTCGACGCCAATTGCAAGGTGCACGGCATGGACAATCTTTATGTCGGCGGGTCGTCGGTGTTCGCCACCTCGGGGCAATGCAACCCGACCACGACCATCACCGCCCTGGCCGCCCGGCTCGGCGACCATCTCGCGCACCGCATGACGGTTTAGGCGACGCGGGCGCGGGACGCTCCCGGCTTCCCGCAACCCCGGTCCGTCTACTGCATCGGCCCGAAAATCGGAATCGATTTTCGAAAGCACGATGCAGCAGATTCAAAGTGTTGGAGCGTCCTTTGCGCGTCCGATTGGACGCGCGGCGCTCTACCGAACGATCAGCGTGCCGGCGCCGTGCTCGGTAAACAGTTCGAGCAGCACCGCGTGCGGGGTCTTGCCGTTCAAGATGACCACGCCCTCGACGCCGCGCTCGATCGCCTCGATGCAGGTCTCGACCTTCGGGATCATGCCGCCGGAAATCGTGCCGTCGCGGATCAGCGCCTTTGCCTCGGCTACCGTCAGTTGCGGCAGGATGTTCCTGTTCTTGTCCATGACGCCCGGAACGTCGGTCAGAAACAGCAGGCGCGTGGCGTTGAGCGCGCCGGCGATGGCGCCGGCGAACGTGTCGGCGTTGATGTTGTAGGTGTGGCCGTCGCGGCCCGGCGCCACCGGCGCCAGCACGGGGATCATCTCGGAGCGCGCCAGCAGGTCGAGCAGTGTGCGGTCGACCTCGACGGGTTCGCCGACGAAGCCGAGATCAAGCACCCGCTCGATGTTGGAATCGGGATCGACCATGGTCTTGCGCGCCTTTTCGGCGAACACCATGTTGCCGTCCTTGCCGCACAGGCCGATGGCCCATTCACCCTCGGCGTTGATCAGCGCGACGATTTCCTTGTTGATCGAGCCGGCCAGCACCATCTCGACGATCTCGACCGTCTTGGCGTCGGTGACGCGCAATCCGCCCTCGAATTTCGATTCGATGCCCATGCGGCCCAGCATCGCGGCGATCTGCGGTCCGCCGCCATGCACGACGATCGGGTTGACGCCGGACTGTTTCAACAGCGCGATGTCGCGCGCGAACGCCTTGCCAAGTTCGAGATCGCCCATGGCGTGGCCGCCATATTTCACCACCACCGTCTTGTTCTCGTAGCGCTGCATATAGGGCAGCGCGCGCGACAACAGGGCCGCCTGCTGTTCAGGGGTTTCGGTCATCGAAGCAGTCATGGCGCGTTCCCGGCTTGAAGTCGCGGGGTCTTAGCGCAAGTTGACGACAGGTTCAAAGCGGCAAGCTGCACGATTTGCGTCGCCGCCATTGCAAACGCGGCGTGCTGCCCTAATTTGCGTTTTCGATGACGCCCCCGGATATTTCCAGACTGATCGTCCGCGTCGCGCTGAAGGACCGCGCGGCGTTCGACGCACTTTACCGCCAGACCAGCGCGAAACTCTTCGGCGTGTGTCTGCGTGTCTTGGGAGACAATAGCGAGGCGGAAGAGGCGCTGCAGGACGTGTATGTGAAGATATGGACGAAGGCAGACCGTTTCGCCGTATCCGATCTCAGCCCGATTTCGTGGCTCGTCGCGGTGGCGCGCAACCATTCGATCGATCGAATCCGCCAGCGGCGGCGACCGGCGGCGGACATCGACGAGGCGAAAGACATTTCCGACCCTGCCCCGGACCCGGAGGCCCTGGCGGCGGCCAGAAGCGAGCGCGACCGTATACTTGGCTGCCTGGACGAGCTTGAAACCGACCGGGCCGGCGCGGTGCGGGACGCCTACATCATGGGCGACAGCTATGCTGAACTGGCGGAGCGCTATTCGGTGCCGCTGAACACGATGAGGACCTGGCTGCGGCGCAGTCTGCTCAAGATACGGGAATGTCTGGAACGATGACGGCCGTCGACGACAACGACAGAGGACTTGGAGGCGACGACGCGGTCGCCGCCGAATACGTCCTCGGCGTGCTCGACGCCGGCGAAAGGTCGGCGGCAGCCAGGCGGATCGATACTGACGCCGCCTTTGCACGGCTGGTCGACGCCTGGGAAGAACGCCTGTCGCCGCTGGCGGCGGGCTACGGGGCTGTCGAACCGCCAGCGGCGGCCAAACAGGCAATCGACCGCAGGCTGTTTGCGTCGACCGCCAATCCTGCCGTCCACGGCCGCGGCCTCTGGTCCAGCATCGCCTTCTGGCGCGGGCTGGCGGTTGCCGGTGTCGCGGCCGCTGTCATCGCGGTCGCCGTGCCAGCAATGTCGCCCCCACCCCCTTCCCGGCCGCAACTCGTCGTCTCGATCGCACCGCAACAAAGCGACGTCCACTACGTCGCGATCTACGATCCGGCGCGCGGCGAGGTCGGGCTGTCCCGCATGACCGGCGGCCACGCGCCAGATCGCGACTTCGAGCTCTGGGTGATCGACGGCGGCGCGCCAAAATCGCTCGGCGTCGTTTCAGACGGCCAGACCGTGCGTCTCGCCGTGCCAGAAAACATCCGCCCGATGCTGGCGGCTGGTGCGACCGTCGCCATCAGCCTCGAGCCGCGCGGCGGCTCCGTCACCGGGGCGCCTACGGGACCAGTGGTCGCCGCCGGCGACCTGCGTCGCATCTGACCTCGATCGCCGCGGAGCATTGTCTCGTCATTCGCGGGGGACATGCGGTTTCCTTGCCGCGCCTTGGCGCGCGGGAACGCGAATTGCGCGAAAAAGTTTCGCCATGCGGTCTCACAATTGATTGAACGCCAGCAGCCGCTGCGACTGAAACCGGCTTGGATCGCCGAACGTAACTCCGTCATCCCAGACAAGGGATCAATTGAGGAGAACCAGCTATGCGATTCCTGAAATCCACCATTCTCGCCACGACCGCGGTGCTGACCTTGGCGGGCGCGGCCTATGCCGAGAATCCGATGGTCGGAGGCGCGGCGATGTACGCCGACAAGAACATCATCGAAAACGCGGTCAACTCGAAGGACCACACCACACTGGTGGCGGCGGTCAAGGCGGCCGGACTGGTCGAGACGCTGCAGGGCGCTGGCCCGTTCACGGTTTTTGCGCCTGTCAACGCCGCGTTCGACGCCCTTCCGGCCGGCACGGTCGACAACCTGCTCAAGCCTGAAAACAAGGAGATGCTGACCAGGGTCCTGACCTGCCATGTCGTCGCGGCGGACGCGATGAGCGATGCGATCGGCAAGATGATCAAGGATGATGGCGGCGCGCACCCGGTCAAGACGGTCGGCGGCTGCACGCTGCAGGCAAAAATGGACGGCGACAAGATCACGCTGACCGACGAGAACGGCGGCGTCGCCACCGTCACCATCGCCGACGTCGACCAGTCGAACGGCGTCATCCACGTCATCGACAGGGTCCTGCTGCCGAAAATGTAACAAAGGCCGCTTCAAGGCGAAGTTACCAAGCAGGCGGCCGGCCTCGAGGCCGGCCGCGAGCCTTTTCAATGCAAGTTGATTTTGCAGCGCCCAGCCAGTTCGCTATCTCAAGCGCAAGGAGACAGGACCATGACGAGACGCAATTTCCTCTTCGCAGCCGCCGGCCTTGGCGCGTTCGGCCTCGGATTGACGGGCTGGCGAACGCGCGCGGGCGCGCAGACCGACGGCGTTGTGTTCGAAGTCGTCAAGACCGACGCCGAATGGCAGGCGCAGCTCGGCGAGGACCGTTACCAGGTGCTGCGCCACGAGGCGACCGAACGCGCCGGCTCCAGCCCGCTGAACGACGAGAAACGCAAGGGCGTGTTCCACTGCGCCGGCTGCGACCTGCCGGTCTATTCGTCGGAGGCGAAATATGAATCGGGCACCGGCTGGCCGTCATTTTGGGAATCGCTGCCCAACGCCATCGGCGCCCGGCAGGACAATTCGCTGTTCATGACACGCACCGAGTGCCATTGCCGGCGCTGCGGCGGCCATTTCGGCCATATCTTCGACGACGGTCCGCCGCCGACCGGCATGCGCCACTGCCTGAACGGGCTGGCGTTGAGCTTCAAGCCGGCGGGCGCGGCCTGATCAGCCGCCGCGCAGCGCCAGGGCGATGGCGTCGCGCAATTCCTCCAGTCCCGCGCCCTGTTCCGACGAGGTGGCGACAACCTGCGGAAACGCCGCCGGACGCCTGCGCGTCTTCTCGATCGTCTCGGCGATCAGGCGCTCGACGGCCGGCGGCTTGATCTTGTCGGTCTTGGTCAGCACGATCTGGTAGGACACCGCCGCCTTGTCGAGCAGCGTCAGCACGTCCTCGTCGATCTTCTTGACGCCGTGGCGGGCGTCGATCAGCACATAGACCCGCTTCAGCGTCACCCGGCCTTTCAGATAGTCGAAGACCAGCTTCGTCCAGGCCTCGACCTGTTCCTTGGGGGCCTGGGCGTAGCCATAGCCCGGCATGTCGACCACCGCCACCGGCGGCAGGTCGGCGCCTTCGCCGGAATAGCCGTCGGGGACAAAATAGTTCAGTTCCTGGGTGCGGCCCGGCGTGTTCGAAGTGCGCGCCAGCCCCTTCTGGCCCAGCAGCGCGTTGATCAGCGACGATTTGCCGACATTGGAGCGGCCGGCGAAAGCGATCTCGGCCGGCCCCTCGGGCGGCAGGTGCTTCATCGACGGCACCGAGCGAATAAAGGTCCAGGGCTGCGCGAACAGCCCCTCGCCGCCGGCCGTCTTTGCTCTGTCCTTGCCCGCCAACCGATCCACTCCGTTGCCGACGCAATCGACCGCCCCGCCGTCAATGTCAACAGCCGCTCGACGCCGGAAAAACGCCGGTTCGGGCATTTTGCGCTTGTAGCTCTAGCCGCTAGAGGAATTACATCGACACTGGAACAGTGTCCACGAGACGGAATCAGCATGGAAACGACCCGGTTCAAGGTTGAGGGGATGGACTGCGCCAGTTGCGCGGCCAAGGTCGAAACCGCCGCGCGGCGCGTCAGCGGCGTCAGCCAGGTCGAGGTGTTCGTCACCGCCGGCACGATGAGCGTCACCCATGAAGCCGGCGCGGACCTCACCGAACTGGCCCGCAAGGTCGCGTCGCTCGGCTACGCCGCCGCGCCGATCGCCGCAAGCGGAACCGCCGCCGCGGCGAAGCGCCCACGCCATGACCACGACCACTCTGGTCATGATCATTCGGGCCACGATCATTCGGCTCACGACCACGCCGCGGCGGCGAGCGCGGGCCTGCACGGGCACGACCACGGTCCGACCGTCGGGCCTTGGTGGAGCAGCGCCAAGGCGCGGCTGACCATCGCATCCGGCCTCGCGCTTCTCCTGGCGTTCGCGCTGTCCTGGGCGGCGCCGTCGACGAAGCCCTGGGTGTTCGTCGTCGCCAGCCTGATCGGCCTGATCCCGATCGCGCGCCGCGCATTGAAGGGGGCGCTCAACGGCATGCCGTTCACCATCGAGACGCTGATGACCGTCGCCGCGGTCGGCGCGGTCGTTATCGATGCGTCGGAAGAGGCCGCCGTCGTCGTCTTTCTGTTCCTGGTCGGCGAGTTGCTGGAAGGCATCGCCGCCGGCCGGGCGCGCGCCTCCATCCAGGCGCTGGCGACGCTGGCGCCGAAGACAGCGATGCTCGAGCGCGACGGCGCGGTCCGCGAAGTCGGGGTCGAGCGGCTCGTCATCGGCGACGTCATCCTGGTGCGGCCGGGCGACCGCATCGCCGCCGACGGCGAGATATTGAGCGGCGACACAGCGGTCGACGAATCGCCGGTCAGCGGCGAGTCGGTTCCCAGAGCCAAGGCTCCCGGCGACCAGGTGTTCGCCGGCACGATCAACCAGACCGGCGCGATCCGCGTCGCGGTGTCGGCGGCGGCGCAGGACAACACCATCGCGCGCATCATCAAGATGGTCGAGGAAGCGCAGGAAAGCCGGGCCCCGACCGAACGCTTCATCGAACGGTTTTCGCGTTACTACACGCCCGGCGTCATGATCGTGGCGGTGCTGATCGCCATCCTTCCGCCGCTGGCCGCCGGCGCGGAATGGCGCGAATGGATCTACAAGGGCCTCGCCGTGCTGCTGATCGGCTGTCCCTGCGCACTGGTGATCTCGACGCCGGCGGCGATTGCCGCCTCGCTGTCGGCGGGCGCGCGGCGCGGCCTGCTGATGAAGGGCGGCGCGGTGCTGGAAACGCTCGGCAAGGTGACGAAAGTCGCCTTCGACAAGACCGGCACGCTGACTGCCGGCAAGCCGAAAGTCACCGACCTGGTCGCGGTCTCGCGCTCCGAAGACGACCTGCTTCGCCTTGCCGCCGCTCTGGAGGTCGGCTCGTCGCATCCGCTCGGCGCCGCGATCCTTGCCGAAGCCGAAGCACGCGGCCTCGCGCCGCCGGCGGCGTCCGGCTCGCGCGCCATCGGCGGCGAAGGCGTCGAAGGCGA
>DDFA01000123.1 GCA_002336975.1 Phyllobacteriaceae bacterium UBA1940 | reverse complement strand
GGCGTCACGACACGAAAGTGGTGAATCTGTCCGACTTTTGAGAACGTACCCGGAACTCCGGCTTATTTGATAGTGGCCGCGACAGATTTCTCGGCTTTGAGGGCTTCATAGAGGGCGGTTTTGCCGATTTTCACACGCGCGGCGGCTTCGCGAACATTGAGGCCGGCAGCCAGATGCTGGCGGGCCTTGGCGAGCTTCTCCGGCGTGACGACAGCTTGCCGGCCTCCGCGCCGGCCCCTTTCCTCTGCTGCCTGTAGTCCGGCGCGGGTTCTTTCCCGAATGAGATCGCGTTCGAACTGGGCCAGCGCCCCGAACAGATGGAAGACCAGGCGACCGCCGGGTGTCGTGGTGTCGATGTTTTCGGTGATAGATCGAAAGCCTACACCCTTGGATTCCAGCTCGGTGACGATCTCGATCAGGTGCTTCATCGATCGGCCCAGGCGATCGAGCTTCCAGACCGTAAGCGTGTCGCCGTCTCGAGCATAGCGCACGGCTTCGGCTAGCCCCGGCCGATCGGTTTTCACACCCGATGCCTTGTCTTCGAACAGCTTCTCGCAGCCCGCCTTGCGCAGCGCATCGAGTTGAAGCGCCGTATGCTGGTCGCCGGTGGATACCCTTGCGTAGCCAATAGTGGTCATGAGGCGATTTGTCCGTTTTCTCGTTAAATGCGGACAATGTCCGATTTGCCGTTTCATGGCAAGGTTTGCGGACAAAATCTGTGGAAGCCGTGAAACGGTCGTTTGCCGGACACGCATTTTCCATTTCGCTGCAGCCCCCTCGACGAGATGGATGATGATGAATGGCGCGAAGAGCACTGTTGAGCGAAATATGGTGGAACCAGGCGACATCGATCCCCGATGACGAAAGGGAGATCGCCAAATATTACACGCTGGACCAGTCGGATCTCGATCTGATCATGCGGCAGAACCGTGCGTCGAACCGGCTGGGTCTGGCCTGTGTTCTGGCAACGTTGCGATTTCCAGGCCGGCCGCTTGCAGATGGTGAGGTCCTGCCGCCAGGTGTCTTGCGGTTCCTGGCGCGGCAAATCGGCGTCGATCATCGCGAGATCGATCGATATTTCGAGCGTCCGCAGACACGCCGAGAACACCTCGCTCTGCTTTTCGAGAGGATGAAGATGCGCCCGTTCGGGCCTTCGGATGTGCGGGCGCTGACCGGCTGGCTGACGCCTGCGGCGCAAACCATGCGTCAGGCCGATGCATTGGCGGACATGGTTGTGGAGGAATTGCGCCGCCGGCGAATTCTCCTGCCGGCGCGTGGCGCGCTCGAAGCCATCATCCACGTTGCAATCCGGCGCGGTATCCGTATCGGTCACCGGGCCCTGGCCGGCGGGCTTTCGGAACAGCAGAAGCTTGATCTGGAGAAGCTTCTCGATCCACGTGAAGGGACGAGCGCGACCATCCTCGCCTGGGCACGAACACCGGCACTGTCGCCCACCGCCGTCAATCTCGACAGGATAGCCGAACGCGTTCAGTTTCTTCGGTCACTGCACCTGCCTGCGGAACTGATGGAGCGCATTCCGGCCAAGGTTTTTGATGAACTCGCCGCGGAAGGGGTGCGGATGAGCGCACAGCATCTACGCGATCTCAACCCAGAACGCCGGCACGCCGTGCTCGCGGCCACCGTCCTGCATCTTTCCCGCCATCTGACCGATTGCGCAATCGACGTGTTCAAGAAACTGATCGGCGCCTTGACGCGGCGCGCCGACAATCAGGCGACCGCCCGCATCACCCGTTCCGTCCGGGAGGTTCAAAAGCCGCTCAGGGACGTTTCGAAAGTTTGCCACGCGATCATCGAGGCCAGGGAGAAAGGCGAGGATATCGGCAGGGCGCTCGAACGGATCATTCAATGGCCGGGCTTCACGACCAGCGTTCAGGCGGTCGACACGCTGATTGCCCCGGACAGCATCGACGGGAAGATCGAAATGCTCCAGCGCTATCCGACAATCCGAAAAATGGCGCCGGAATTCCTGTCGGCGTTCGTGTTTCGTGGCCACGCCGTGGCGGCAAACCTCCTGCGGGCGCTGTCCACGGTCGCCGATCTGTACCGCACCCGGAAAAGAGCAATACCCGACAGGGCGCCCATATCGTTTGCGCCGAGAGGTTGGATGCCTCTCATCCTGCAGGATGGCAAGATCGATCGCAGGGCCTATGAACTCTGCCTGTTCAGTGAATTGAGACGCCGCCTCGATGCTGGCGATGTCTGGGTGGAAGGAGCCAAACGCTTCCAGTCCTTCGAGAGCTTCCTCATTCCCACGCCGACATTCGAGCTGATGCGCGAGGAGGGTCCGCTTCCGGTCGCCGTCGATACCGACGTGGAAACCTATCTGAAGCAGCAACGCCAGATCTTGAACGACGGGCTGAGTGACCTTTCCCGTTTGGCTGCCGCCGGCGAACTCGACGATGTCGAATTGACCGGCGCGGGTTTCAGCGTCACGCCGCACAAGGCCATGTTTCCGGATATCGCGAAGGCGCTGAAACGACAAGTGGAAGGCCGCCTGCCGGCGATCCGCATCACCGACCTTTTGCTTGAGGTGGATACACACACGGGATTTTCCAACGCCTTCACCCATCTGCGCACCGGGCGGACAGCCGACAACAAGCTTGCGCTTCTTACCGCCATCCTGGCGGACGGCATCAATCTCGGCCTCACCAGGATGGCGGATGTCTCTCCCGGGCTGACGATGCGCCAGCTCGCCTGGGCGCACGACTGGCACATCCGGGAAGAAGGCTACACTGCCGCGCATGCCATCCTCGTCAACGCCCAGAGGCAATTGCCGCTGGCCGGATTGTGGGGCGACGGAACCACTTCTTCCTCGGATGGGCAGTATTTTCCGGCGGGAGGGCATGCCGAGGCGATCGGCGACCTCAACGCCCGCTATGGCCCCAATCCCGGCGCCAAATTCTATCGCTTCACCTCCGACCAATATGGCGCTTTCCATATCATCGCCATGAATGCCAATGCGAGCGAGGCCATATATGTCCTCGACGGTCTCCTCTATCATGGCAGCGACCTCGCCATCGAAACCCACTATGTCGATACCGGCGGGGTCAGCGACATGAGTTTCGCCCTCTGCCACCTCGTCGGTTTCCAGCTCGTGCCTCGCCTGCGCGGTCTCAAGGATCGCAAGCTTTATCTATTCCCGGGCGACACGCCTCCCGAAAACCTGGCATCGCTCGTCGGCGAGCCCATCAACGTCGAGCGGATCAAGGCAAACTGGAATGACATCCTGCGCCTTGTCACGACGATCCGCTCCGGCCAGGTCCGCCCTTCGACCCTGCTGGCAAAGCTGTCCGCATTCCCGCGCCAAAACGGACTGGCGCTGGCGCTGCGCGACATCGGGCGCATCAATCGGTCCATCTTCCTGCCCCAATGGTGGCAGAACCCCGAAATGCGCAGGAATGCCACCGCCGGGCTCAACAAGAGCGAGGCCCAAAATACCCTGGCTCGCGCGCTGTTCTTCAACCGGCTCGGAGAGCTGCGGGACAGAACCTTCGAGAGCCAGTTCTATCGGGCGTCCGGACTGAACCTGCTGATCAACGCCATCGTCTACTGGAACACGCTCTATCTCGAACCGGCGTTCGTCGAGCTTAACCAGGAGGGCGTCGCCACGCCGCCCGACGTGATCAAACACATCGCTCCGCTCGGATGGCAGCATATCAGCCTCACCGGCGATTACATCTGGACCCCGACAGACAGCCTCGATCTCAGGCCGCTACGGTGCGAAGCATCTATGCTGGCAGCCTGATCACCCTATGTTCTCAAAAGTCGGACAGATTCATCACTTTCGTGTCGTGACGCCATGACGCATCGCCGCGGCTTGCTTGCCCTCGCGGATCTTCACGCCAGCCGCCGATAACAGGATCAACCCCTTGAAGAGCATCCGGAGCGGACCGCCTCGATCCGCAACCTGCCACAGACCTTCCCAAGCCTCATGAGCTTCCCAGTAATATCCGTGATTGAACAGGTCGAGACCCCAGAGGAACATGTCTGAGTCAAGCGACGTCTCCGCGGCCAACGGCATGGCTTCGCTGTGGTAGCTATGTCCCGCGGGATCGCGCACCGGATGCGGTTGCCTGCCCGGCAGATACGCATAGGATGGAAAGCGCTTTTCCGGCAGACAGCGCGGGCGCAACATCGAACCAATTGCCATCAAAGACGTATAGCACGCCCGTGACCCTGACCTGACGCTCAGTTTCGTGGCATGGCCACCGCATCGGGAAATGAACTTGGCAAAATAGCCGCCAGCCAGCCAGGTCTGCGTGTCTTAAGCCGCGAAAAGGTTGAGTTGGCGGTCATCCGGCAGTTCATGCGGCCGCTCATTTCTCAGGCGGTTATATTCCCCCTCAAAGCGCTCGCGCTCGAAGAACCAGATGCGCATCAATGGGGATAGGTGTTCGTCGTAGAGCCTCCGCTGCTCATTGGTCAGGCGCTCGAAATCCCAATCGTCAAGCAGGAAAGCAACCTCATCTTCCGGCCGTCCGTCGTCGAAATAGCCTTCCTCGCACATTTCTTGGAGAATGCCGGCGTCGGCGGTGTGGAAAAGCCACTCGCTCTTCTCCTCCTGCGAGGTGAAGCTGAGACGCTGCGGTTCACGAACAAGCTCGAGATCGGCCGAGCTTGGCACTCTGTCGGTAGCCCAGCCAGCGCAACAAGCTCGGACCGCCGCCTGGTCGGCCTCATCCCAGATAATGCAGATCGCGAGTTCTTCCTCCGGAACCTTGCCGGTAAAGCCACGGATGTCCCAACCTTCGACGACAAAGCGCGCCGACGCCGCCTGATCTGGGGTGACGCCGGCCTTGTCGAACACGTCCTGGGCGGCGAACAAGCCACGCACGATTTCTTCCGGCTGCGCTCCTTCGACGTGATGGTCATCACCTGCCTCCATTGCTGCTCGGGAGCATCGACGCCCTTCGCTTCCGCAGGGCACGACATCAGCCCGATTGACTCTCGATCAAGACGAGAACAAACATAGAACATATCACGGGCTTTCCGTGTTTCAAGGGACAGATGAGTGTATCGGCGCCCCCTGCTGCCGTTTCCGAGCTTCGAGAACGCATTGCGCGCCTCGAAGGCGGCAACGCGCGCGCCCGCATGGTTCTGCCGTTCGGCGTGGCCGAGATCGACAGGGTCCTGCCGGGAGGAGGATTGGCTTTTGGCGGTCTGCATGAGGTCGCGGGTGGTGGAAATGGGGCCGTCGACGGGGCGGCCGCGGCACTCTTTGCAGCAGGGATTGCCGCCCGCACGGTACGCAAGGTGCTGTGGTGCGTTACCCGGCCTGATCTGTTTGCGCCGGCGATCGAACAGGCCGGCCTTCCTCCGGGAAGGGTGATCTATGTCGAAGCCGGCGACGAAAAGTCTGTTCTCGCCTGTTTCGAGGAGGGTCTTCATGGCGGTTTTGGCGCTGTCGTTGCCGAGATTGCACGGCTTTCGATGACGGCCTCACGGCGGCTGCAGCTTGCCGCAGAAAGCTCCGGCGCCATCGGCATCGCCATTCGCCGCTGGCGCCGGCAGACGGAGGCAACGGATTTTGGTCAGCCGACAGCCGCCGAGACACGCTGGCGGGTGTCGGTCCTGCCGTCGACACCATTGCCGGTTCAGGGCGTCGGGCGCGCGCGCTGGCATGTCGAGCTGATCCGATGCCGGGCCGGAGAGAGTGCAGATTTTATTGTGGAGGCTTGCGATGCCAAGGGTCGTATCGCTCTTCCTTCCGATGTGGCCGACGGACCGCTTCAGAAGGAAATCGGGCGACGCCGCGCCTCCGCCTGAGACGCCGCTCGTCCTTGTCGGCCGTGATGGTCGTCGCCGTGTCGTGCTCGCCGCCGATGCGGCAGCGCACGCAGCCGGCTTGCGTATCGGCATGCCGGCGAGCAAGGCGCAGGCTCTCGTCCCTAATCTCGCGATTCATGATGCCGAGCCCGAAGCCGACGAAATGGCGCTCGAGCGATTGGCGCTGTGGGCGTTGCGCCGCTATGCGCCGATCGTCGCTGCCGATCCGCCGGACGGCCTCGTCATCGACACCACCGGCGCCGATCATCTGCATGGCGGCGAGGCGGCGATGCTCTCCGAAATGGTGGCGCGGCTTGGCGGCTCCGGTCTAGCCGCACGCGCCGCAATCGCCGATACCTGGGGTGCAGCCCACGCACTGGCCCGCTTCGGTGAACGGCAGACCCTTGTCGTTCCGTCCGGTGAGATTGCACAGGCGGTCCAGACTTTGCCGATTGCTGCCCTTCGCCTTCCCGCCGGGACGATCAATAGCCTGCGACGGCTCGGCTTCGAGACGATTGCGGATCTTGCCGGTACGCCGCGCGCATCGCTCGCCCTGCGTTTCGGACCAGAACCCGGCCGACGCCTCGACCAGGCGTTCGGACGGGTGAGCGAACCGATAGAGCCGATCCGACCGGAGGAGGTCGCCGAGGTGCGCCGTAATTTTGCCGAACCGATCGGCGCGGCCGAGACCATCGCTCGCTATACGGGCAAGCTGGTGGCCGAGCTCTGCGCCGAACTTGAGATGCGAGGGCTTGGCGCACGCCGGCTCGATCTCCTGTTCTTCCGCGTTGACAATCGCATCGAGGCGATCCGGGTCGGCACAGCAATGCCGGTTCGCGACATGAAGCGCTTGACCCGGCTTCTCACCGACAAAATAGAGACGATAGACCCAGGCTTCGGCATCGAGCAGATGCGGCTTGCAGCACTTGCTGCCGAGCCGCTGCGAGCGAAGCAGACGATCTCTTCGCTGGCCGAGGCGCCGGAACCTGATGTCTCGGATGTGATCGATATCCTCGCCAACCGTGTCGGCGAGGACCGGCTCTATCGCTTCGCCCCGGTGCAGAGCGACGTTCCCGAGCGGTCGGTTCAACGTATCGCGCCGATGGCGCCGGACACCGGCGAGGGCTGGCCAGGCCATTGGCCACGCCCGTCGCGCTTGCTGCCGCGGCCCGAGCCGATCGAGACGGTAGCACTCCTTCCCGACCATCCGCCCGTGACCTTCACCTGGCGCGGGGTGCGCCGCCGCGTGAAGCGGGCGGACGGCCCGGAACGGGTTTTCGGGGAATGGTGGAAGCGTGACGCTGAGCTCGCGGCGGTGAGGGATTATTTCCAGGTCGAGGACGAGAACGGCGAGCGCTACTGGGTCTATCGCGCCGGCGATGGCGAGGATGCCGCGACCGGATCGCATAGATGGTTCATGCACGGGATCTTCGGATGACCGGCGAAGCGCGATACGCCGAGCTACAGGTCACCTCGCATTTCAGTTTCCTGCGCGGGGCAAGCTCCTGCGAAGAGCTGTTCGCGCAAGCGGCAATGCTTGGCATCGAGGCGCTTGCTGTCGTCGACCGCA
Organism: Phyllobacteriaceae bacterium UBA1940; assembly: GCA_002336975.1. Lineage (GTDB taxonomy): Bacteria > Pseudomonadota > Alphaproteobacteria > Rhizobiales > Rhizobiaceae > Mesorhizobium_A. The sequence goes on along the minus strand of DDFA01000123.1, from coordinate 17,677 downwards.
ATTCGCTTGCCGGCATCGTGCGCGCCCATGAAGCGGCGAAGGCGACAGCTGTCCGGCTGATCGTTGGTTGTCGCCTCGATCTCGCCGACGGCATGTCGATGCTGGTTTTTCCAACCGACCGCCCGGCCTATTCGCGTCTCTGCCGCCTGCTTTCGCTCGGCAAAGGCCGCGCCGGCAAAGCCAAGTGTCATCTGGAATGGGATGACGTCGTCGCATACGGCGAGGGACTGGTCGCGGTTCTGGTGCCGGATGAAGCCGATGAGCTCTGCGCCGTTCGTCTGCGGCGACTGCGCAAAGTTTTCGCTGATCGCGCCTATCTGGCGCTCACCTTGCGCCGGCGCCCGAACGACCAGCTCCGACTTTACGAACTGGCGAGCCTGGCGACCACAATGCGCGTGCCGACGGTCGTCACCAATGACGTTCTCTTCCATGAACCGGCTCGACGCCTGATGCAGGATGTCGTCACCTGCATCCGCCACAATGTCACCATCGATGACGCAGGCTTCCGGCGCGAACGTCATGCCGATCGCTATCTCAAGCCGGGCGACGAGATGGCGCGGCTGTTCAGCCGCTATCCTGAGGCTTTGGCGCGGACGATCGAAATCGCCGACCGCTGCCGCTTTTCAATGGACGAGCTCGCCTATCAATACCCCCAGGAAAAGACGATGCCCGGCCTCACGGCCCAGCAGGCGCTCGAAAAGCTGACTTGGGAAGGTGCTGACCAACGCTATCCCGAGGGTCTGCCGGAAAAGGTGATCGGTATCCTGAAGCATGAGCTGCGGCTGATCGAGACGCTCGAATACGCGCCGTACTTTCTGACCGTGAACTCGATCGTTCGCTTCGCCCGGAGCCAGGACATCCTTTGCCAGGGCCGCGGCTCGGCCGCGAACTCGGCGGTCTGCTACGTGCTCGGCATCACTTCCATTGATCCTGAACGCAACAACCTTCTGTTCGAGCGCTTCGTTTCGCAAGAGCGGCGTGAGCCGCCCGACATCGATGTCGATTTCGAGCATGAACGGCGCGAGATCGTCATGCAGTGGGTCTACGAGACCTACGGCCGCGACCACGCAGCACTTTGCTCCACCGTCATCCGTTATCGCACCAAGGGTGCTGTCCGTGATGTCGGCAAGGCGCTTGGCCTGCCTGAGGACATGACCAAACTCCTGTCCTCGCAGGTCTGGGGCCATGGCGAGGCGGTGGATGAACAGCGCGCTGGCGAGCTCAACCTCAATCTCGGCGACCGGCGGCTGCGCCTGACCCTTGAGCTCGCTGCGCAACTTGCCGGCACACCGCGCCATCTTTCCCAGCATCCGGGCGGCTTTGTCCTGACGCACGATCGGCTCGACGATCTCGTGCCGATCGAACCTGCGGCGATGAAGGATCGCCAGGTCGTGGAATGGGACAAGGACGACATCGACGCCCTCAAATTCATGAAGGTCGACGTGCTGGCCCTGGGCATGCTCACCTGCATGAAGCGGTCCTTCGATCTTCTGTCCGAGCACAAGGGCATCGCCCTCGACCTGGCGACGATCCCGGCCGAGGATCCGCGAACCTACGCGATGATCCGCAAAGCAGACACGATCGGCGTGTTCCAGATCGAATCCCGCGCGCAAATGTCGATGCTGCCGCGCATGAAGCCACGGACATTCTACGACCTGGTCATCGAGGTCGCGATCGTCCGTCCGGGACCGATCCAGGGCGACATGGTCCATCCCTATCTTCGCCGCCGCGACGGGAAGGAGGAGGTGACGTTTCCGACACCGGAGCTCGAGCGCGTTCTCGGCAAGACACTCGGCGTGCCGCTGTTTCAAGAGCAGGCAATGCAGGTCTCCATGGTCTGCGCTGGCTTTTCCGCCGGAGAGGCCGACCAGCTGCGGCGCGCCATGGCCACCTTCAAGCACACCGGCGGCGTCTCAAAATTCCGCGACAAGCTGATCAACGGCATGATCGCCAACGGCTACACCCCGGAGTTTGCCGAAAAAACGTTTTCGCAACTGGAGGGTTTTGGCAGCTACGGTTTTCCCGAGAGTCACGCTGCCAGTTTTGCCCTGATCGCCTACGCCTCATCCTGGATGAAATGCTGGCATCCGGATGTGTTCTGCGCAGCGCTGCTGAATTCCCAACCGATGGGCTTTTATCTGCCGGCCCAGATCGTGCGCGACGCTCGCGATCATGGCGTCGAGGTGCGCCCGGTCTGCGTCAATGCCAGCCGCTGGGATTGCACGCTTGAGCCGACCGATATCGAAGATCGCTTCGCCGTCCGGCTCGGCCTGCGCATGGTGAAGGGCCTCGCCAATGATGACGCGGCCGCAATCGTCGCAGCGCGGGCCGACGAGCCCTTCGCCTCGGTCGACGATCTCTGGCGCCGTGCCGGCGTACCGGCAGCCTCATTGGTCCAGCTCGCCGAGGCCGATACCTTTCTGCCGGATCTTAACCTTGCCCGCCGTGACGCGCTCTGGGCGATCAAGGCGCTGCGCGATGAACCTTTGCCCCTGTTTGCGGCCGCTACGTCCCGTGAACAGAAAACGGTGACGGAGATCCACGAGCCTGTCATCACTCTCAGGCCGATGACGGCCGGTCGCGAGGTCGTCGAGGATTATGGCCATGTCGGGCTGACCTTGCGCAGCCACCCGGTGTCGTTTCTGCGGGCCGATCTACGCCGGCGCCGAATCGTGACCTGTGAGGAGGCCATGCAGGCGCGGGACAGACGGTGGCTCGAGGCCGCCGGCCTGGTGCTGGTCCGGCAACGGCCGGGCTCGGCCAAAGGCGTCATGTTCCTCACCATGGAGGATGAGACGGGCGCCGCCAACGTCGTTGTCTGGGTCAAGGTGTTCGAGAAATTCCGTCGCGTGCTTCTCTCGTCGGCAATGCTCGGCGTGCGCGGTCGTATCCAGCGAGAAGGGGAGGTGGTGCATCTCGTCGCCCACGAGCTGACCGATCTGTCGGCCGAGCTGGCAAGCGTGGGAAACCGCGAGGCGCCGTTTCCGTTGCCGCACGGCCGCGGGGACGAGGCTCATCACGGCGGATCGGGCATCGATCCGCGCGGCATGCCGAAGGGCCGCGACATCGTCGATGCCTATGACCATATCAAGGTCAAGACGCGGGACTTCCGGTAGCGCTTCCGGACGGCCACTTCAGCAGCATGTTGTGCACACTATTGTCGGGCACGGTTAACGGCCGATTGGCAGCAGGTCACCCCATGCCGGATCCCAAATGTCGTCGCTCTCAAGCGCAACGACTGCCCGCACCTTTTTAAAGTCGGCGAGCACCTCCACGGCAAGACGCCGCCCCGTTTCCTGAGCCGCGGCGTAGCCGGTGTATTTGTGACCGTCCGGCTCAAACCACTCCAACGATTCCACGGTAGCCATGGCGTCACCCTTGCGGCCGCGTGTGATGCGAATGATCGTGATCCCATCCTCGGCGCTCGCGTCCATGGAGACACGCTGCCAACGCTTCATCATGCTCTACCCCCATCTTGTTCCAAGGCAGTCGGATCATCTCGATGAGCCCTGCCTCGGGGCCGGCGGCCGTTGGCCGGGAGCCCGTTCCACCCAGCGCCGGCGGAACGGCGATGTAAACCTCGAGAGTGGTCCCGGCGCCCATCTGCTCGGCGGTGATCTCGTTCAGCCGCCAGCTTACCATGCATAACGCACCAGGGCTCGCAAGGGCTTGTGAACAATCTCGAACCATTTGCTCACTTCCAAGCGGCGTCTATACGACCAATATGACGCGTAGGACCGCAGCCTGACGATGTTCTGACACACAATCGAAGCAGCTCACTGACTGGCATATGCCAGGATGACCCGAGATCGCGGGACAGCGCTGTGGCCGCGAACATTTCATTGCGATTGCCCGCGATGATTTGGAACATCTCAATACGTTGATGATAATCAGCTCCTTGGGAGTCCTGATTTACTGGACAGATCGAATGTGGCACTGAGTAAATTGCTATCTGGCCGTGCGCGCACATACCGCCCTGGCTTCCTTGCGCGGATGTTTCCTTCCGGAAAATGGAAGCTGACCCTGGACCCCAAGCTGTCCGGGCGCATTCGGCTGAGCCAGGGTGGCGATGTTGATCTCAGCTGCCTCGATATCGTGTCGGTTTCGACCAGCAAGGCGCTGCTGTGGCATACCGTCGAGATCCGCGCACGCGACAGAACGGACAATCTGTCGAGTCTGTCGGGGGACGCGTCCGAGCAACTGGCCGCAGACCTTCATGCGTTCATCAACACCCATCTCTTCGACCTCATCGGCACAGAGACGGATCATTTGCTCGATGTCGATGCCAGGCTTCGGGAGATCACCGAAGGCAACAGACAGTATCTCGCGCAGGCCGATCTCGGCCGGGCCATCGCCAGCGTGCCCGGCAGCGCCGCTGCCGCACTTTCTCACCCGCTTCTGGATCCACAATTGATTCCGGCCGGGCTCAAGGCGTCCCTGCCGGCTTCGTTCGCCATGCTGACCGACCCAGGCGTTCGCCACGCCTACAATGAAGCGTTCGTTGCCGCGGAGTTGCGCAAATTCCAGCCATTTTTCGACAATCTCGACGGGCGCTCCTTTTCCGATCAGCAACGCGAGGCATGTATCCGCCTGGAGGACAACAATCTGCTCGTCGCCTCGGCCGGGTCGGGCAAATCCGCGACCATGGTCGGCAAGGTGGCCTATGTCCTGGAAAGGCAGCTCTACCGGCCCGATGAGATCCTGCTTCTGGCCTTCAATAAGAGCGCAGCAGATGAACTCAAGACCAGGATCGCACGACAGCTACAGATCGAGGAAAGCGCGCTGGAGTGCCGCGTCACGACGTTTCACGCGCTTGGACGGGGCATCATTAAGGAGGTCGAAGGACGCCCACCCCAGCTTGCCAACTGGGTCGATCATCCCGCTGGCGAAGCCAGAGTCATCGAAGAAATCATCCGGCAGCTAGTCGAGACTGATCCGGAATTCGCTCGATTGTGGAGCGACCTGCTCGTGGTGCATCCCAAGGCGGACATCCCGGCCGAGGTTTTCGACACGGAGGCTGACTACCGTCGCTATGTCTCGGATCGGCTCAGGAAGGGCGAAGCCACGATCGGCTCGCTTGCCGGCGTCATCGTCAAATCGCTGCAAGAGCAGAAGGTCGTCAACTGGCTGTGGCTGCATTCCGTCGAGTTCGAATATGAGCGGCAGATCGCGGTCGAGGACGATGACGGTACGGTCCGCCATCTGCATCCCGATTTCTACTATCCTCTGACTGACACGGTGCATGAGCATTTCGCGCTCAACGCCGATGGGACCTCACCCTTTGCGGATTATGTCCAGCACGCCGAGAGAAAACGTCAGGCCTATCGCCGCAAAGAGATCGATTTCTTCGAGACGACTTCAGCCCAGGCCAGCGACGAGACCCTGCTCAGCACACTCGAGGCAGAACTGGCGCGGCGCGCGGTTCCTTTCGAGCGCAAGAGCTATGCCGAGATCACCGAGGCGATCGAGCCTGTGGTCATCAAGCACTATCACAAGCTCATATCCATCTGCATCAAGCATATTCGCGCCAGCCATCTGACGCTCGATATGCTGCTCGAGCGCGCCAAGACCCTGCACGACAAGCAGCGCGCGAAGCTCTATGCGCGCGTAGTGTGGACGATCACGAAAGGCTATTCGCAAAAACTCGAAGAATCCCGGCGGATCGACTTCGATTCAATGATCGCCGACGCGGTCCGGCTGGTCCAGACCGGGCAATATCAGAGTCCCTATTCCCTGATCCTCGTCGACGAGTTTCAGGACATTTCCGAGCCGCGCGCCAACCTCATCAAGGCGCTCAAGCAGCAGAAGGCATTCAGCAAAGTGTTCGCAGTCGGAGACGACTGGCAGTCGATCTATCGCTTTGCCGGATCGGACATCACGATCTTCACGCAGTTCGAGGCCAATTTCGGGGCAAGCTGGCAGGGACGCCTGGAACAGACCTATCGCTGCAATCAGCTCATTGCCGAGACGGCCGCGACATTCGTGCAGCGTAATCCCGAACAGATCACGAAATCGGTTCGTTCGACACGGCCTGCCATTCCGCGGTCGATTCGGGTCATTCCCATTGATGACGAACGCGGCAGGCCCGAATTCGCCCAGGCTTGCCATCGTCTTCTCGAACGGCTCGACATCGCCCTGGGGAGCATCGCCGAGCAGTGGCGCAGCGAACCAGACGCCAAACTCAAAGTGCTGGTTCTATGGCGGTACAATCTGCTCGATCCGTTCGGCGGGATCCCACCCTTCTTCGCCAATGTCGAGGTTTCGGGCCAGTCCTTTCACCGGGCCAAAGGGCTTGAGGCGGACTACACGGTTCTGCTTGATGTGAGTGAAGGCGATTATGGCGTGCCGAGCCGCATCGAGGACGATGAACTGCTCAACCTGGTCATTCCCCAGCCTGAAACCTTCGCCTATGCTGAAGAACGACGCCTGTTCTACGTCGCGCTCACGCGCGCCAGCCGGGGCGTATATCTCATCACCAACAGCCGCCAGCCGTCCCGCTATATCCGGGAACTTTGCGAGATAGCCGGGGATGAGGTGCGCTACGAGACAATCGAAGGCGCTGCCTTGCGTCAATGCCCCGTTTGTCTGGTGGGCCAGATGGTCGAGAAGCGCAACAGGAACGGGACGGTGTTTCACGGATGCAATCAGTTCCCTGATTGCAGGCACAGCGAAGGTGTTCCGGCGCAATCGACGGCGCACCTGCATAGGCGCGCCTAACGCCAGGAGCACCGCTCGCGCAGTTGCAGCGGCGTCCGGGCGATGCTGCCGCGCGGACGCCGTTTCGATACGACCGTCCCGGCGCATAGGCTGCTCGCTGTCCCTAGGCGAGGAATCTGGTCGATCCCTTATGCCGAACTCGGGATAAGATCCGTACGGGCACATCGACAGCATCAACGTGAAGACCCGCGATTTCCGTTAGAAGCTGCAGCGGATATACCGTCATCATGTGGTAGTCTGGCCCGCATGACGACGCTTTATCTCAATTGGCGCGGAAGACGGTGAATCCCACAAAGCCGAATAAAACGCATCCGCCGAAATGGATCGAGCCTCAGCTGACGCGCCTGGTCGACGAAGCGCCCAACGGCCCCGATTGGCTTCACGAAATCAAGTACGACGGATACCGCATGCACGCGCGGATCGACGGTAGCGACATCCGCTTGCTCACCCGCACCGGCCTCGATTGGTCGCATCGCTATCAAGCGACGATAGCGGCCCTCCGCGCGCTCTCGGTGAAAGACGCATATGTCGACGGGGAGCTGTGCGCCGTTCGGGCAGACGGCGTCACCTCCTTCAGCCGCCTGCAGGCCGCTATGGACGAGGGCCGCACGGGCGATCTTGCCTTCTTTGCTTTCGATCTTCTGTTCCTGAACGGAGAAAGCATTGCGAAGCTGCCGCTCATCGACCGCAAGGCGCGACTGGAAGGCCTGTTTTCGACCGACATGCCCGGCCTGCGCTTCAGCGATCACGTGATCGGCGACGGGCCTGCGTTCCGCAAGCACGCCTGCCGGCTTGCACTCGAGGGCGCTATCTCAAAGCGGATCGACAGCGCCTATGCATCCGGCAATCGCGGCCTATGGGTCAAGTCAAAGTGTCTCAACAGAGAGGAATTCATCGTCGTCGGCTGGACCGATCCGACTGGAAGCCGGCCGCACATCGGCTCGCTGCTTCTAGGCTACTACACCGATGATGGTCGTCTGATGTATGCGGGCCGCGCCGGCACGGGCATCACGGTTGCAGAGCTCAAGCGATTGGCTGGCAGGCTTGCGCCACTTCAGGCAGCTCGAATGCCCCTCGACGTTCCGCCGCCGCGCGAGGGCCGGTTCGGCTCGCCGCTTGAGCTGTCGCGCGTGCATTGGGTCAGGCCTGAAGTGGTGGTCGAGGTCACCTATCTCACCTGGACGGAAGACAATCTCCTGCGCCAGGTCTCGTACCAAGGCGAGCGTCAGGACAAGCCACCCCGGCAGGTGGTGCGCTCCCCGCCCTATCCCTGATCGACATCGGGCGCCGTTTCGTTTCAAGTCACCGGACTTGCTCTACCTGCAGTGTGCCGGGTGGAAGGGCCTTGATCAGCGACTTCGCCGACACCGAAGGGTCGAGCCAGTCCGTCCACACGCTGCGATCGAGGATAACAATCTGCCTGTCATGATAGGGCGCGATATCGGGCCCAGGCTCCATCGTCAGCATGGTGAAGGCTTCGCCGACCTCCGGCGTGTCACGCCAGATTCCAGCAATGCAGAAGATCGGCTCGTCCTTCTTTGTGAAGAGCCACTTGTCTTTTCGCTTCTTGTTGGGGTCTATCGAATCGGTGAACTCGTAGAAGCCGTCCGCGACGATGAGGCACCGGTTCGACGAGAACTCCCGGCCCTCCGAACGGAAATTATAGACGGGCCGCTTGTTCGGTCCGGGCCAGCTCCAGCGCCGTTGCATCATATCGCCTTCGCCTCGGACGCCCTCAATAGTCCTGATGATCGGCGCCACGTCCGTGATCTTGATGTCCTCGCGCGCCTGGAGGTTCGGCGCACCTTCTCCGAAGCGGATCTTGATCTTCAGGTCGGCGAAGTCCTCCACGATCGAAGCGACATCCACCGTCAATCGATAGTCATTGCACATCGGTCCTCCGTCCGATCGCATTGCGCCGCGATCGTGTTCCTGTTATGTTCGCGCGACCATGAGCGCGAAGGTTTTCGATTCCGACGCATCGCTCGACGAACGCCCCGTCATCATAAGGCGCTGCGGCGGCGATGTTGAGATGGCAGAGTTGCCTTGGGGCCTTCAGCCCAGCGAAGTTGGAGGCAGGCCCTTCACCGTCGTGCGCGCTGAGGGCAGGACGTTTCCCAGTCACCGTTGCCTCGTTCCGGCATCCGAGTTCCGGCACCGGAGTAGGGGCAAGGCCTATAGCTTCTCGCTCGCCGACGGTGACTGGTTCTATTTCGCTGGAGTCTGGCGCCCGGCGACACGGGACTGGCCTGAGGCTTATGCCATCCTGACGATCGAGGCGAACGACGACGTGGCGCCCTTCCACGACCGGCAGATGGCGGTGCTGCGGCGCGAGCAGCGAATGGCTTGGCTCGACCGGACCTGCTTGGAAGAAGAGCTGCTTCGGCCGTTGCCTGCCGGCACGTTCGTGGTTTCGCAGCCGCGCAAAGCATCTGCACAGGCGGCGCTCGCATTTTGAACCAAAAACCCGAGCTTCTGATTGGCGTCGCCCTGCGGGCCGGGCTGTTGGCGGAGCTGAAGCCCCAAAAGGGGTCTTCACCCGTTCGGGCAGCCATCCCTGACGCGCACTGGGGCTGTTGTGCGAAGAGGAAGGGGTCCATGTTTAGCGCGATCCGGAGATGGGTCGAACACAGACGTGCGATCCGGCGGCGTTGGCAAGCCGACGCCCAAAGGCTCATCTTGGCCGAAGAGGTCAACGCCTATTACGAGGCACAGCGCCGCGCGACCCGACCGCGCCTGCAAGGTGACGCGGGCGAGTTCTATCACTGGGCCAAGGTCGCCGCCGAGGTCGGCCGGATCGTGCCGCAGGCGGCGATGGATATTGACGCGGTGCGCGCGATCGTGGCCGAGGAAGAGCGCCGCGGTACCTGATGGTAGGTGGTGTTGCCGCTTGCGCGCTGCGGCCGGCAAGGGAAGCTGCGCCGCGGCCTGCAGTTCCTGCAACCCAGCACTATCGCCGGGTTGCCGGGCCGCGCCCTTGCCCGCCTTGCTCTTCGCGGCATCCGGTTGATGCCCCATAAGCTTGGGGCGGGAATCGGATAGGAAGGAGCGCGTCAGGGCACGTGCAGGCGAATATGGAAAAAGCAGAACTGGAAGAGCTGAAAGAAAAAGTGCCCTGCGGCGCCGTACTGGAGCATTGCGGGTTTGCGCTCGATCTCAAGGAGAGCACGCGCAGGGCGATGAAATATCGCCGCGGGGACGCAATCATCATCGTCATCCATGACGGCAAGGGCTGGTTCGATCCGCTTTCGGACGCCAAGGGCGATGTCTATTCGCTGATCCAGCATCTGGACGGTTGCGATTTCCCGGAAGCATTCGTCCAGGTCGCATCCTTGGTCGGCTTCGTGCCCTCGGAGCCCGCTTGGACGCGGCAGCCCCGGGAACGCGAGCCGGATCTTTCCCTTCCCGAACGCTGGCGAGCCCGGCGCAAGCCATGGCGTGGATCGGCGACCTGGCGCTATCTGCGTGACGACCGTCACCTTCCCGAACGCATCCTCCGCGCCGCGATCGCTGCCGGCGTCCTGCGCGAAGGCCCGCATGGCAGCATGTGGGCGGCACACATCGATTCGGCGGGAGCTGTCACCGGTTGGGAGGAACGTGGCCCGGAATGGCGCGGCTTTGCGACGGGCGGCAGCAAGGTGCTGTTCCGGCTCGGTCCGGCAGACGCCGGCCGCGTCTGCGTGACCGAAGCCGCCATCGATGCCATGAGCCTTGCTGCGATCGAGGCAAACAGACCAGATACGCTTTATGTCAGCACCGGCGGCGGCTGGTCGCCAGCGACTGACGTGGCCATTCGCCTGGTGGCAGAGCGGCCGGAGGCACGGCTTGTCGCGGCCACCGATGCCAATCCTCAGGGCGAGGTCTTCGTCGCTCGCCTGCGCGAGCTTGCCTTCGAGCTCTCTTGCGAGTTCGAGCGGTTGAGGCCGGCGGCCGAGGACTGGAACGCGATGCTGAAGCCAAGAACCGCGCAGCAGCGCTGACAACCACTACTGGGGAGCATTCCTGGGGTTCAACATCGGTTTTGCCGTCGTCATGTGGACCCGCAGCGGAGCGCCCAGCCGGGACTCGGCATGCTGCCGCAGCGCCTCGACGTCCGTGCCCTCGGCTCCCGGAGTGTAGATATCCAGCACGATCTCGCCCGTGCGTTCATCCGCATAGGTCCCCTGTAGCCCAGGGAACCTGCCGCGGAACCATCCGAGGTTGTCCGCGTGAAGCTTTTGAAGCTCCTCGCTTGTGTGCATCTGGCCGACAATAAACGCGACCGCCAGCGGCTCGCCGCAGATCGAGAGCTTGCGCGTTTCGACCGGATCGTCGCCGGTCAAGCGCAGGACCAGCCTGCTGTGGGCGCCTTCCTGCTGATCCCAGAACAGGCCGGCGAGTCGGGACGCATAGGTTTGGCGCAACTCTCTGACGAGAGCGTCGCCCCCGTACTGAACCCGGAGCATTTTTGCTCTTTCCGGCGTGCCCGCATCGAGCACGGGCGTCGAACAGTCAAAGAGTGGATCGACCCTGTCGGGAGATTCCAGCTCCACGGCCATGGCCGTGGTTGTGCCAAGCAACATGAGTGCAATGACGGCTGTTGGTCGCATCCATGCATGAGAGCCGCTGCGTGCGACTAAATTGGGGAGGGAAATGAGGAGGCGAGAAGAAAATGAAATCCGGCTGCCGCATACCCGCCGGTCGCCTCAAGGGTGAAGCTTCGCCCGGCTGACGCCGGCCCTTGACCCGACCGGACGGAGAGGCGGCCGCGGGGAGGGGTCCGCAAGGGCTGAAGATGATGGTGCCGTCGAGAGGATGAACCGCGCTCCAGCCCCGCAAGAGGCCAAGGAGCCCGCCATGAACACCGTCCCTCCCTTCCGCAAGATTTACCAGGGCGTCGCCGACCGCCGGCAGATGTTCCGCCTGTTCGACCGCCATGCTCAACGGCCCCATCGCTGGCAGAACGACGACAGTGCGCTGTTCGCCGGCGAATGGTTCGAGATCGGCAGGTCCGAACACGACTACATGCTCGACATCCTGCCGCCGCTCTGGATGCGAGGTGAAATGTTCGCGCTCGGCGAATTCCTCACCGGCAGTATCACCAGCGTCTTCTACACGCTGCGCATCGACGGCAAGATGCGCTACTTCCACGCCTACTGCGATCTCTCGAAGGCCCGTTCTCCGGTCGAGTTGCGCGACGCCATCGTCGGGCGTGAATCCCGGCCGGTGACGGCGATGACGCATGAAGAGCGCCTGGAGCATATCTGGAGCGCCACCCATGATGAATATCGCGGCTACGCTGGCGAGCGCTTTCTGCCCGAGCATCGCGGTAGGCGCGCCGTTCTCGTCTATGGCCGGGGGCGCACCGAGCTCAAGCTGCTCGATGACCTGACCGACGAGGAGATCGCGGCCAAGCTCCCGGTGCATCTCAGGCACCTGCCCACCAAAGCGGCGGCGTGAGGTGCGGGCGATGTTCACCTTTCCCACTCTGGCGGTCCGCAAGGTGATCGACCGCGGTATTGCCGATGCCGCCGCCAATGGCGGGTTCCGCAATCCCTATTACGGGACCCGGCCCGGCGAGGGCGAGCGGCCCGGCCTCTGGCTGGTCGGCGACGAGGGGGTCTATATCATGTCCAACGGCAAGCTCGCCGAGGGCTCTCGCGCACTAGTCGTCTATTCGGAGCAATGCCACCCGACCGGCAAATCCGACTGGTGGGACTACAAGCGCCGGCATTTCGGCGGCGATGACGGCATCGAATTCATCGAGGCCGAGCGGCTGATCCCGCTCTTCGACCGCAACTTCCGGGCCACCCATCTCAACGTTGAACTCACCGAGACCGAGATCGCGCTCTCGCTGATCAGCCGCTGACCCCTTCCCAAAACCTGCGCCGCCGATCGCTGGCCCGCCCGTCGGGCCGGGAGATGGCGCGCGCCTTCGCTCAAGGAGAAATCCCAATGTCCAACGACGACCCCTTCACGCTCGATCTCTTCGGCAACACCGCGCTGTCGTCCGGTCTCGGCCTGGGCGTCACCGCCTTCGGCAGCGATTTCGGCGCCGACGATGTCGACGACGATCCGCCGCCCGCCTCTGCCGGTCTGGCGGTGCCACAGGCGCAGACTGCTCCCCAGACCGCCCCTGGATCCCATCGGGCAGACGTGTCTGCAGCTCGAGGCGAGAACTTCGTTCTCGAAAGCGATCGCGGCCTAGCCAGAGGCTGGAGGCAGCGCGCTCGGGACAATCTGGATGCCATCCACCTCGCCGCCGCGATTGAGGCCGCCGATCGACCGGCAACGCGTGAGGAACAGGCGCGACTCGTCCGTTTCACCGGATTCGGGGCCTCGGAACTCGCCAATGGCGTGTTCCGGCGTCCGGGCGAAGCCGGCTTCCGTGCCGGCTGGGACGACGTCGGCGCTGAGCTCGAAACGGCGGTTTCGGGCCAGGATTACGCTTCGCTGGCGCGCTGCACGCAATACGCCCACTTCACGCCGGAATTCATCGTCCGGGCCGTCTGGTCCGGCCTGCAACGGCTTGGCTGGCGCGGGGGCAGGGTGTTGGAGCCGGGGATTGGCACGGGGCTGTTTCCCGCGCTCATCCCGGAGCCTCTGCGCGACGTGACCCATGTCACCGGCGTCGAGCTCGATCCCATCACGGCACGGATTGCTCGTCTGCTGCAGCCGCGGGCGCGCATCATCAACGCGGACTTCGCCCGCGCCGACCTGCCGGCTCCGTTTGACCTCGCCATCGGCAACCCGCCGTTCTCCGATCGCACCGTCCGCTCAGATCGGGCCTATCGGTCAATGGGGCTGCGCCTGCACGATTATTTCATCGCCCGGTCGATCGATCTGCTGAAGCAGGGCGGCCTCGCGGCCTTCGTGACCAGTTCTGGCACCATGGACAAGGCGGACAGCGCGGCACGCGAGCACATCGCCAAATCCGCCGATCTCATCGCCGCCATACGCTTGCCCGAAGGCAGCTTTCGCGATGATGCCGGCACCGACGTCGTGGTCGACATCCTGTTCTTCCGCAAGCGGAGGCCCGGCGAGGGCGAGGGCGACGTGTCCTGGCTCGACGTCGACGAGGTCGGTCACACCGAGAATGCCGACAGCACGATCCGTGTGAACCGCTGGTTCGCGCGCCATCCCGATTTTGTACTCGGCGTGCACGCCACCACGTCTGGACCTTTTGGCGAGGCCTATACCTGCCTGCCGCATCCAGGTGTCGAGCTCGAGCAGGCGCTTTCCGCCGCGATCTGCCTTCTTCCGGAAGCCCTCTATGACGGCGAGCCGCAGACGATCGATCGCGGCGCGGATTACGTGATCGACGGCGCGGCGGAGAGCCTTTCCGACAGTTCTTCTATTCGCGAGGGTAGCTATTTCATCGGCAAGAACACTGCGCTGATGCAGATGGTCGACGGCGCGGCTACGACGATCGTCGTGCGCAAGGGGCGCAGCGCTGAGGGCGTTCCCGACAAATATGCCCGCATCATTCGCAAGCTGATCCCGATCCGCGATGCCGTGCGGGAAGTGCTGAAGGCTCAGGAATTCGACAAGCCGTGGAAGCCGGCACAGGTGAAGCTGCGCATCGCCTGGTCGAACTTCGTTCGAGCCTTTGGCCCGATCAACACGACCATCGTCTCCACCACGGACGACCCGGAAACCAGCGAGGTCCGGGAGACCCATCGCCGGCCGAACCTCCAGCCCTTCCTCGACGACCCGGATTGCTGGCTCGTCGCCTCCATCGAGGACTATGACGTCGAGACGAATACGGCCAAGCCCGGTCCGATCTTCACTGAACGGGTCATCGCCCCGCCCTCGGCACCCATCATCACCTCGGCCGCAGACGCTCTCGCCGTCGTGCTCAACGAGCGCGGCCATGTCGATATCGACCATATCGCCGAGTTGCGGCACGCCGGTGTCGACACGGTCATTGAAGATTTGGGCGACGCAATCTTCCGCGACCCGGAAACCGGCTCCTGGCAGACCGCCGACGCCTATCTCTCCGGCCAGGTCCGCGACAAGCTCAGGGCGGCTGAGGCGGCCGCAGCACTCAACCCCACCTTGGAGCGCAATGTCCGGGCCCTCGTCGCGGTCCAGCCCGCCGATCTCAGCCCCTCCGACATTACCGCGCGCCTCGGCGCACCGTGGATTCCGGCCGCCGATGTCGTCGCCTTCGTCAAGGAGGCGATGGGCGCGGAGATCAGGATCCATCACATGCCGGAACTGGCGTCGTGGACGGTGGAGGCGAGGCAGTTCGCATATATGGCGGCCGGCACATCCGAATGGGGCACCGAGCGCCGCCATGCCGGCGAACTGATAGGCGATGCCCTCAACAGCCGGGTGCCGCAGATCTTCGACACCATCAAGGAGGGGGACAGCGAGAAGCGCGTGCTCAACGTCGTCGACACCGAAGCGGCCAAGGAGAAGCTGACCAAGATCAAGACCGCCTTCCAGACCTGGATCTGGTCGGATCCCGACCGCACCGACCGCCTGGCGCGGGTCTACAACGACCGCTTCAACAACATCACGCCCCGAAAGTTCAGCGGGGACCATCTCCAACTCCCGGGCGCCTCTGGCGCCTTTTCTCTTTATGGGCACCAGAAGCGGGGCATCTGGCGCATCATTTCGGCGGGCTCGACGTATCTCGCCCAAGCCGTCGGCGCCGGCAAGACCATGACGATTGCGGCCGCTATCATGGAGCAGCGGCGTCTCGGCCTGATCGCAAAGGCCATGCTGGTCGTGCCCGGTCATTGCCTGGCGCAAGCGGCGCGCGAATTCCTGGCGCTGTATCCGACCGCCCGCATCCTCGTTGCCGATGAGACCAACTTCACCAAAGACAAGCGCCACCGTTTCCTGTCGCGAGCCGCGACCGCCAATTGGGATGCGATCATTATCACCCATTCGGCCTTCCGCTTCATCGGCGTGCCGTCTGCTTTCGAGCAGCAGATGATCCAGGACGAGCTGGAGCTTTACGAGACCCTGCTGACAAAGGTCGACGGCGACGATCGCGTCTCGCGCAAGCGGCTCGAGCGGCTGAAGGAGGGTCTCAAGGAACGGCTGGAATCCTTGGCGACCCGAAAGGACGACCTGCTCACCATCTCCGAAATCGGCGCCGACCAGATCATCGTCGACGAGGCGCAGGAGTTCCGCAAGCTCAGCTTCGCCACCAATATGTCGACGCTCAAGGGCGTCGACCCCAACGGCTCGCAGCGCGCCTGGGACCTCTATGTGAAGTCGCGCTTCGTCGAGACGAAGAACCCCGGACGGGCGCTTGTACTCGCGTCGGGCACGCCGATTACCAATACGCTGGGCGAGATGTTCTCGGTGCAGCGCTATCTCGGCTATGCCGCGTTGTTCGAGCGCGGCCTGCACGAATTCGACGCCTGGGCGTCGACCTTCGGCGACGTGACCACCGAGCTCGAATTGCAGCCCAACGGCAAATACAAGCCGGTGACGCGTTTCGCCACCTTCGTCAACGTCCCCGAGCTCATCGCCATGTTCCGCTCCTTCGCGGATGTGGTGATGCCGGCGGACCTGCGCGAATATGTGAAGGTGCCGGCGCTCTCGACCGGCTCACGGCAGATCAGGACCTCCAAGCCCTCGTCGGCCTTCAAGCGCTACCAGCTCCTGCTCGATGCTCGCATCAAGGCGATCGAACAACGCGACCGGCCGCCCGAACCCGGCGACGATATCCTGCTCTCGGTCATCACCGACGGGCGCCATGCCGCGATCGACCTACGCCTGGTCGATGCCGACAATGACAATGAGCTCGACAACAAGCTCAACGACCTCGTTGGCAATGCCTTTCGCATCTGGCAGGAGACGGCGGACGTTGCCTATGTCCGTCCGGACGGCAAGCCGTTCGAGCAGACCGGCGCCGCCCAGATGATCTTCTCCGATCTCGGCACGCTCAGCGTCGAGAAGACCCGGGGCTTCTCGGCCTATCGCTGGATTCGGGATGAGCTCGTGCGTCTGGGCGTCCCAGCCTCCGAGATCGCCTTCATGCAGGATTACAAGAAGTCGGAGGCCAAGCAGCGGCTGTTCGGCGATGTCCGCGCCGGCAAGGTCCGCTTCCTCATAGGCTCCTCCGATACGATGGGCACCGGCGTCAATGCGCAGCTGCGCCTCAAGGCTCTTCACCATCTCGACGTGCCGTGGCTGCCCTCGCAGATCGAGCAGCGCGAGGGCCGTATCCTGCGACAGGGCAACCAACACGATGTCGTCGACATCTTCGCCTATGCCACGGAAGGGTCGATGGATGCGCAGATGTGGCAGAACAATGAGCGCAAGGCCCGCTTCATCGCGGCAGCCTTGTCGGGGGATACTTCCATCCGCCGGCTCGAAGATCTCGGCGAGGGCCAAGCCAACCAGTTCGCCATGGCCAAGGCGATTGCATCGGGCGATCCGCGCCTCATGCAGAAAGCCGGCCTCGAAGCCGACATCGCCCGGCTCGAGCGGCTACGGGCCGCGCATCAGGACGACCAGTTCGCGATCCGCCGCCAGATCCGCGATGCCGAACGCGACATCGAGCATTCCACCCGTCGTATCGGTGAGGTCGGCCAGGATCTAGAGAGTCTGGTTCCGACCGCGGGCGAGGCCTTCCGCATGATGGTGGGCGACGAGACCTTCGCCGACCGAAAGCTCGCCGGGCGCGCGCTGATGAAGGAGATTCTGACGTTGGTCCAGCTCCAGCACGCCGGCGACGCCGTGATCGCGACGATCGGCGGCTTCGAGCTCGAATGCTCCGGCGAGCGTTTCGGCCAGGATGGCTATCGGTACGCCACCGTGCTGATGCGCACCGGGGCCGAGACGGAAATCGAGCTCCCCGTGACCACGACACCCCTCGGTGCGATCGCCCGCCTGGAGCACGTCCTCGCCAGCCTTGAGGACGAGCAGGAGCGTTATCGCCATCGCCTCGCCGAGGCCGAGCGACGTCTGGCAGCCTATCGCTCGCGTGAGGGTGGCACTTTCGCATTCTCGGGTG
>DDFA01000068.1 GCA_002336975.1 Phyllobacteriaceae bacterium UBA1940 | reverse complement strand
GTCGCTGGCCGGCCGCTCGCCCGCCGCGCCGCGCAGCGCGGGTTCGGTCGTCGCCCATCACCGGCAGGGCGGAACGTCGTCGAAGAAGCCCGGGGAGGCCATCGCCGGGACGCCGGCCGTGGCGGCGGAAAAGGGGAGGCCTTCAGGCATCGCCAAACCCGACAGGCCGGACGATCTGAAACTGATCTCGGGCGTCGGGCCGAAGATCGAGGCGATCCTCAACAATCTTGGGATCCACACCTGGGCGCAGGTGGCGAGCTGGAAAAAGGCCGAGCGCGACTGGGTCGACAACCATCTCAATTTCCACGGCCGGATCGAGCGCGACGACTGGGTCCGGCAGGCCAAGGCGCTCGCCAAGGGCGGCGTCGCCGAATACATCAAGGTGTTTGGCAAGAAGCCGAGATAGGCGAGGGCGCGCGCCGCTCCGTCAGCGGCAGCGCGACATCTGCGCTGAATAGTTCTGCGCCATCTCGGCGGCGTCGCGCGCGGTCTTTTGCAGGCCGGCGTTGGAACGCCACGAGCCTTTGCCGAAGGCGGCCCAGCCGGAATAGTAGGCGAGATAGAGGCTGTAGGCGTCGTTCGGGTCGACGCCATAGGTCGACACGGTCCTTGCGTGGTACCAGCCGACGAAATCGACCGCGTCGTCAAAGTCGTCGCGGCTGCGCCCAAGCCCGCCCGCCTCGCTGCGGTATTGCGCCCAGGTGCCGTCCAGCGCCTGGGCGTAGCCGTAGGCGCTCGAGGCGCGTTTGCCGGGAATGAAGCCGAGATAGTAGTGGCGCGGCGGCCGGGCATCCGACTGGAAACCGGATTCCTTGCGGATCGTCGCCATCAGCACCGGCACGGGAATGCCGTGGCGCTTCGACGCCTTGGTCGAGGCGCGCCGCCAGTTGTCGAACCAGCCGTCCTGCTGGTCGAACACGGCGCAGACATTGTCGATGTTGCGCGGCGCGGTTGCGCAGCCGGCCAGGGCGAGCGCCAGGCCGACGCCGACAAATTTTGTCAAATGCCGCGTGTCCATGTCTCAACAGCTAGCGCCGAAGCATGAATCCCGGGTTTCGCGGCATGGTTAACGCGTGCAGGTCGGCTTCTTCCGATGAAACATGATAAGATTTGTCATATTAATTCGGCGGAAATTCAATGGCTTAGCCAAAATTTGACCGATTGATAAAATTTTCGGCTGTGCTAGCATTTCCTCAAACATAGAGCACAGGGGGACGTGCATGGCCGCAGGGCAACACAAGGATGGCGTGGCCGCCGGCCGGCTGTCGTCAGCTCAGATCAAGCATAATTTCGACGATCTGCATCCGCCGCTCGATCATCACGAGGCGCTGGTCGAGAGCGACCGCTGCTATTTCTGCTACGATGCGCCGTGCATGACAGCCTGTCCGACATCGATCGACATTCCGATGTTCATCCGCGAGATCTCGACCGGCAATCCGCTGGGCGCGGCCAAGACGATTTTCGACCAGAATATTCTGGGCGGCATGTGCGCCCGCGTCTGCCCGACCGAAACGCTGTGCGAAGAGGTTTGCGTGCGCGAGACAGCCGAAGGCAAGCCGGTGCAGATCGGCCGGCTGCAGCGCTACGCCACCGATGTGGCGATGGCCAAGAAGAAGCAGTTCTACAAGCGCGCCAAGAACAGCGGCAAGAAGGTGGCCGTGGTCGGGGCGGGGCCCGCGGGGCTGGCGGCCGCCCACCGGCTGGCGATGAACGGGCACGCGGTGACGGTTTTTGAAGCCAAGAAGAAGCCCGGCGGCCTCAACGAATTCGGTATCGCCGCCTACAAGAGCGTCGACGGCTTCGCGCAGGCCGAAGTTGACTATGTCACCGCGATCGGCGGCATTGACATCAAATATGGCAAGGCGCTGGGCAAGGACATCCAGCTTGCCGACCTGGCGGGCAAGCACGACGCGGTGTTTCTGGGGATGGGACTGGCCGGCGTCAACGCGCTCGGCGCGCCGGGCGACAAGAGCGAAGGGGTGCGCGACGCGGTCGATTTCATCTCTGAACTGCGCCAGGCGAAGGATCTGACCAAACTGCCGATCGGCCGCCGGGTGGTGGTGATCGGCGGCGGCATGACCGCAATCGACGCCGCCGTGCAGTCGAAGCTGCTCGGCGCCGAGGAGGTGACCATCGCCTATCGCCGTGGCCAGGAAGACATGAATGCGTCCGAGTTCGAGCAGGACCTGGCGACCGCCAACGGCGTCGTCATCCGCCACTGGGTGCAGCCGAAGAAGATCGTCGCCAAGGGTGGCAAGGTGACCGGCATCGAACTCGAATACACCGCCAGCAAGGGCGGCAAGCTGACCGGAACCGGCGAGACGGTGACGATCGCCGCCGACCAGGTGTTTTCGGCGATCGGCCAGCAGTTCATTGCGCAGACCGTCAACGGCAATGCCGAAACGCTGGTGCTCGCCGGCGGACGTATCAAGGTCAACGACGAGGGCAAGACCTCGATGAAGAACGTCTGGGCCGGCGGCGACTGCGTCAAGGACGGCCGCGAGGATCTGACGGTGGCGGCTGTCGCTGCCGGCCGCGACGCAGCCGACAGCATCAATCGGGCTCTGGCCTCGAACGGGAGGGCGTAAGCATGGCGGACATTCGCAACAATTTCGTCGGCATCAAGAGCCCGAACCCGTTCTGGCTGGCGTCGGCGCCGCCGACCGACAAGGCCTACAATGTCGAGCGCGCCTTCAAGGCCGGCTGGGGCGGCGTGGTGTGGAAGACGCTGGGCGAGGAAGGCCCGCCGGTGGTCAATGTCAACGGCCCGCGCTACGGCGCGATCTGGGGCGCCGACCGGCGTCTGCTCGGCCTCAACAATATCGAACTGATCACCGACCGCGATCTTTATGTGAACCTGCGCGAGATGAAGCAGGTCAAGATGAACTGGCCGGACCGGGCGCTGATCGCCTCGATCATGGTTCCCTGTGAAGAAAATGCCTGGAAAGCGATCCTGCCGCTGGTCGAAGAAACCGGGGCGGACGGCATCGAGCTTAATTTCGGCTGTCCGCACGGCATGAGCGAGCGCGGCATGGGCTCGGCCGTCGGCCAGGTGCCCGAATATATCGAAATGGTGGTGCGCTGGTGCAAGCAGTACACCCGCATGCCGGTGATCACCAAGCTGACGCCCAACATCACCGACATCCGCAGGCCGGCGCGCGCGGCCCATGCCGGCGGCACCGATGCGGTGTCGCTGATCAACACCATCAATTCGATCACCTCGGTCAATCTCGACAATTTCTCGCCGGAACCGTCGATCGACGGCAAGGGCTCGCATGGCGGCTATTGCGGCCCGGCGGTGAAGCCGATCGCGCTCAACATGGTGGCCGAGATCGCCCGCGATCCCGAAACCGCCGGACTGCCGATCTCGGGCATCGGCGGCGTCACCACCTGGCGCGACGCGGCGGAATTCCTGGCGCTTGGCGCCGGCAATGTGCAGGTGTGCACCGCCGCCATGACCTACGGCTTCAAGATCGTGCAGGAGATGATTTCCGGCCTGTCGAACTGGATGGACGCCAAGGGCCATCGTTCGCTCGACGACATCATCGGCCGCGCGACGCCCAACGTCACCGACTGGAAATTCCTCAACCTCAACTACATCGCCAAGGCGCATATCGACCAGGACGCCTGCATCAAGTGCGGCCGCTGCCACATCGCCTGCGAGGACACCTCGCATCAGGCGATCACCGCCTTTGTCGACGGCAAGCGTCATTTCGAGGTGATGGAGGACGAGTGCGTCGGCTGCAATCTGTGCGTCAATGTCTGCCCGGTTGACAATTGCATCACCATGGTTCCGCTGAAGGCGGGCGCGCTCGACAAGCGCACCGGCCAGAAGGTGCAGAAGACCTACGCCAACTGGACGACGCACCCGAACAACCCGTCGGCGAAACAGGCTGCCGAGTAGGCCGGGTCATGGCGATGTTGCGTGGCGCGGACATGCGCTTCGCCGCGCCCGTCGCGGCGGCGTAGCCGTAGCCGCAGTGCCGTGACCGCACCCGCAAGCCACATCACCCACGCCTCCGGGCGCGACAAGCTGGTCGCGCATCTGGCGATGATCCTGTTCTCGGCGCTGGTGGCGGGATCGTTCTCGTTCGGCGCGATCGCCGGGGCCTATCTGGAACCTGCGCCGCTCAACGCGGCGCGGTTTGCGATCGGCGCGGCGATCATGGGCGGCGTGTGCATCGCCATGCTCGGGCGCATCCCGAAACCCCGGGCGCCGTGGCGCTTCGTCATCCTCGGGGCGCTGATGGCGCTGTTCTTCATCACCATGTTCATGTCGCTGAAGATGACGACGCCGGTGTCGTCGGGCGCGGTGTTCACGCTGATGCCGCTGATGGCGGCGTTCTTCGGCTGGCTGTTTCTCGGGCAGGTTCCGCGCGCACTGGTGATGATCAGCCTGCTGGTCGCCGCCAGCGGAGCGCTGTGGGTGATCTTTCGCGGCGACCTGGCGGCGCTCGCGGCGCTGGACATCGGCCGCGGCGAACTGATTTTTTTGGCCGGTGTCGCCGGGCACGCCGCCTATGCGCCGCTGGTCAGGCGGTTCAACCGCGGCGAGCCGCTGGTCGCCTTCACCTTCTGGTCGCTGGTGGCGATCGGCAGCTGGATCGCGATCTGGGGCGCGCGCGACATCGTCGCCACCGACTGGACGGCGACGCCCCTGGTTGCGTGGGCGACGATCATCTATCTCGCGATCTTCACCACCGCGCTGACGACCTTCCTGGTGCAGTTCGCGACGATGCGGCTGCCGGCCTCGAAGGTGCTGGCCTACAATTACCTGACGCCCGGCTTCATCATCCTTATCGAAGGCGTTCTGGGGCATGGCTGGGCGGCGCCGACGGTGCTGATCGGCGCGGCGATCACAGTGGGCGGCCTGCTGGTGATGGCGCTGGCGCCGGATTGACCTTGAATTGGTCGCATCGTGAGCGCGCATTGCGCAAATGATGCTCAAAATGAGGTCAGGACGATGTCAAATGCGATGAGCGTAGCGGCGGCGGGATTTGCCGATGGCGGCGCGCCGTTCCTGTCGGCGGCCCATGTCGCCGGGCGGCAGTTGCATCGCGCTGTGGCGCTGGAACGACGACGGCGCGCCGAAGCTCGAAATCGTCGATCCCGACGACCGGCTGCCCCGGTCCGCGGCGTCGTGGACCGAATAGTCTAAGCCGGCGCCGGCTCTTCGCCAGAGCGGAAGCTCGTCCATTGCCTGACAAGCACCGGCGCGACCAGCGCAAATCCGATCAGCGTCGAATAAAGCTCCGGCGCCACCAGCAGGATGGCCGCCAGGACCAGCAGCGCGTTCTCCCATGCGCGTGTTCGCACCAGCATGAAACGCGACAGCGCCGCGCCCAGGAACATGATGCCGAGCGAACAGCCGATGAAGGCGAGCGCGAAGCTGGACCATGTAAAATCCTTGGTGACCAAGAGCAGCGACGGCGAGAAGACGAACACGAACGGCACCAACGCCTTGCCGAGCCCGAGCCGGAACGCGGTGTTGCCGGTCTTGAACGGGTCGGCTCCCGCCATGCCCGCCGCCGCATAGGCGGCCAGCGCCACCGGCGGGGTGATGTCGGCCAGGACGCCGTAGTAGAAGACGAAGAAATGGGCGACGATCGGCTCGACGCCGAGCAGGCCGAGCGCCGGCGCGGCGATGGTGGCCATAATGATGTAGTTGGCGGTGGTGGGAATGCCGCAGCCCATCAGGATGCAGACGATGCCGGTCATCACCAGCGTGAACAGCAACGTCAGGCTGTTGGCCGCCATCCACGGCACCAGCGGGTCGAGGAACGCGGCGATGTTGGCGGCGGTCGAGGTGACGATGAACGACACCTTGAAGCCGACGCCGGTCAGCGTCACCACGCCGACGACGATGCCGACCGTGGCCGCGGCGGCGCCGACCGCCAGCGCATATTTGGCGCCGTCGCGCAGGCCCTCGAAAATCTCCATCACGCTCATGCGGCGGCGCGGATTGAGCAGGCCGACCGCGATGCACAGCGTGATGCCCCAGAAGGCGGCGAGGTAGGGCGTGTAGCCCGACAGCAGCACGCCGATCAGCACGACCAGCGGAATGATCGTTGGCCAGTCGCGCTTCAGCGCCGCGGCGACGTCGGGCATCTCGTCGGGGCGCAGGCCGCGCAATCCGTTCCGCTTGGCCTCGAAATGCACCTGCATCAGCACGCCGAAGAAATGCATGAAGGCGGGGACGATGGCGGCGAGGATGATCGTCGTATAGGGCAGTTCGAGGAACTCGATCATCAGGAAGGCGGCCGCGCCCATGATCGGCGGGGTGATCTGGCCGCCGGTGGACGAGGCTGCCTCGACCGCGCCGGCGAATTCGCGCTTGTAGCCGAGCCGGATCATCGCCGGGATGGTCAGCGAGCCGACCGTAACGGTGTTGGCGACGGACGAGCCGGAAATCATGCCGAAAAGGGCCGAGCCGAAGATCGAAATTTTTGCCGGGCCGCCGGCGAAGCGACCGGCGACGAAGGCGGCGCAGTCGAGGAACAGCTGGCCGAGACCGATGCGGGTGGCGAAGACGCCGAAAAGCACGAAGTGGAACACATAGGTGGCGACGACGCCGAGCGCGATGCCGTAAATGCCCTGCGTCGTCAGGTAGAGATGGTCGACAAGCTGGGAAACGGTTGCGCCCGGATGCACGAGGATCGAAGGCATCCATGGTCCGTAGAGGGCATAGAGCATAAAAATGATCGCGATGATCGGCAGCGGCCAGCCGACTGAGCGGCGGGTGGCCTCGAGCAGCAGCAGGATCAGCGCGCCGCCGAGCACCACGTCGGTGGTCGACGGATTGCCGACGCGAAACGCCAGGTCGTCGAGCGGGATCAGCGGCACATGGGCGACGGCGACGACGCCGATGACCGCCAGCGCCCAGTCGAACAGGGGAATGCCGAGCGGCGTCCAGATGCTGGAGACGACCGGCTTGTCGTAGGCGCCCTTCCAGAACGGGAATACCAGGAACACCAGCGCCAGCACGAAGGCGAGGTGGATGCCGCGATGCACCATCTCGTGCAACAGGCCGAAGCCGGCGGTGTAGTAGTGGAACAGGGACAGGATGACGAGCAGGGTACCCACCAGCCAGGCGCCTGCCGGCGTCAGCTTGCGGAAGCGGATCTCCGAATCGAATTGTTCCTCAAGCTCGCGCGCTTTCTCCTCGTCCAGCTCCATCGGCGCGAGGTGCACGTCGTCCTGTTTCGAATTGTCCGCCATGGCCGGCCTCCCAACGCGCGCCGCCTGGCGACGGCGTGTCCAAACGACAGGAGGCGGAAAGCTCGCTTCCGCCCCCTGAAGGTTTCATCGGTTCAACGGCTTATTTCAGCGCGCCGACTTCCTTGTAGTAGCGTTCGGCGCCGGGGTGGAACGGGATGCCGGCGCTGGTCACCGCATTGTCGAGGGTGATTTGCTTGCCTTTGGCGTGGCCGGCGTCGAGCGCCTTGCGGGTGCCCTCGCTCCACAGCGACTTGGTGATGTTGTAGACCAGATCGTCGGGCTGCTTGGCGCTGGTCACCCATTGCGCCGCCACCGAAATCGTCTGCATCTCGGGCACGCCCTTGTAGGTTTCCGCGGGCACCGTGTTGTCGGCGAAGAAGCCGTTGTCGGCGATCAGCTTCTCGGCTTCCGGTCCGGCGACCGGAACCAGCGTGATCGAGGTCGAGGCCGCGAGCTCGGTGATCGCGCCGGCAGGGAAGCCGCCGACGAAGAAGAAGGCGTCGAGGCCACCGTCGCGCATCTTTTCGCCCGACGGGCCGGGCTTGAGATATTCGGGCGTGATGTCCTTTTCCGACAGGCCGTAGGCGGCGAGCACGAGGCGGGCGTCGACGATGGTGCCGGAACCTGGCTCGTCGATCGAGACGCGCTTGCCCTTGAGGTCGGCGACCGACTTGATGCCGGCGTCGGCGCGGGCGACGATGTGCAGCGTCTCGGGATAGAGCGTCGCGATCAGGCGCAGGTCCTCGACCTTGCCCTTGCCCTCGTAGAGGCCGGTGCCCGAATGCGCCCAGAAGGCGACGTCGGACTGCGAGAAGCCGGATTCGGACGCGCCCGCCTGGATAGCGTTGATGTTGGCGACCGATCCATTGGACGACACGGCGGTGGCGACAAGGCCCGGAACGCCGTTTTCGCCGGTGGCGGAGATGGCGTTGGCGATCAGGCCGCCGATCGGATAATAGGTGCCCGACGTGCCGCCGGTGCCGATGCGGAAAAAGGCCTGGCTCTGCGCAAAGGCCGCGCCAGCGGCCATGATTGCGGCGGCGCCGATGACGAGCGCGCGCCGCGTGATCCTGATGGTCATTGTTGATCTCCCTTATTGATGCCCCTGTTGTCCGGATGCTTAGGGTTCTTGTCAATGACGCAAGTCATGATCCTGCCGCGAGCCGCGCATGTGGCGGACAGGCCAGGCGGCCCTGCCAGCGACGGCGCGCAGGCAAGGTGATCCAATGTTTACAGGATTTGCTTCAGACCGGCTCGAACTGATCCCAGGCGCGCATGGCGTCCGCAGCGTACATCAGCGCCGGGCCGCCGCCCATATAGACGGTCATGGCCGCCACTTCGGCGATTTCCTGCCGGGTGGCGCCCAGCCGGCGCAGCGCCTTGACGTGAAAACCGATGCAGCCATCGCAATGCTGGGCAATGCCGATGGCAAGCGCGATGAACTCCTTGGTTTTCTCGTCGATCTCACCCGACGCGGTGGCGTTTTTCGACAGGGCCGAGAATCCCTGCATTGCGTCGGGCGCAAGTTTTCGCAACTCGCCGACATAGGTCGAGATGTCCCTGGTGATCTGGTTGTAGTCCTTGGTCATCGGCTGTTCCGTCTTCTGCTTCGTAAACGTAGTTTCGGACAGCCGGACGTCTCGCGCCTTGATACAGGTCAAGTCGCGCCGGCTTTGACCGGATGTTACGGGGCCGGGCGGGGCGGAACGTTACGGATTTGGCCGCAAACCGTCCATGAACAGGTTTTCCAGAAACCGCGCAGCGTCCTCGAACCGGCCGTCGGCGCCGCGGTCGGCGCCCAGCACGGCGCGCACCTGGACGTCGAAATCGGCATAGTGCTGGGTGGTGGCCCAGATCGAGAAGATCAAATGGTAGGGGTCGGCGCGAACGATCTTGCCGGCCTTGATCCAGGACTTGATGACATCCGCCTTTTCGTCGACCAGCGTTTTCAGTTCGCCCTCGATCATCGGCATGATGCGCGGCGCGCCCTGCAGGATCTCGTTGGCGAACAGCCGGCTTTCGCGCGGGAAGTCGCGCGACATTTCCAGCTTGCGGCGGATATAGGAGCGCAATTCCGACAGCGGGTCGCCGATGTCGTCGAGTTCGCGCAGCGGCGCCAGCCAGTTGTCGAGCAGGCGCTGGATCAATGCGGTGTAGATGTCGTCCTTGCGGCGGAAATAATACAGCAGGTTGGGTTTCGACATGCCCGCCGCCGCGGCGATCTGGTCGATGGTGGCGCCGCGGAAGCCTTGCGTGGAGAACGCATCCAGCGCCGCTTCCAAAATTGCCTCGCGCTTCTCGGCCTGGATGCGGGTTCTCGGCGGAGGGGACATTTCATTCATCGATGCGCCATCCCCGAGCCGCGCCGGTTGGCGCAATCGCTCTGGACCAAAAGACTGGACCAGTGAGAATTGCCCCGTGGCGCGCCATTTGATCGTGCGTTGCAGCTATCAAGTGCCTTGACCGCCTTCATGGCGATGCTAACCTTTGTCCATCCGGTCAAAAAAATCCGTAACACAAGACCGGCGGGATGACCAAGCGTTGGCGACGCGCCAGTCGAAAACTCAAGAGGGAGCTTGGTAATGTACCACAAGAATGTCGCGCCGAACGATCTGAACGCATTCTGGATGCCGTTCACGTCGAACCGGCAGTTCAAGAAATCGCCGCGCATGCTGGTGTCGGCCAAGAACATGCACTACCAGACGTCCGACGGGCGCGAGATCCTCGACGGCACCGCCGGGCTGTGGTGCGTCAATGCCGGACACTGCCGGCCCAGGATCACCCAGGCCATCCAGGCGCAGGCCGCCGAGCTCGACTATGCGCCGGCCTTCCAGATGGGCCATCCGATCGCCTTCGAATTCGCCAACCGGCTGATCGACATCGCACCTAGCGGCATGGAGCACGTATTCTACACCAATTCCGGTTCGGAATCGGTGGAAACGGCGCTGAAGATGGCGATCGCCTATCACCGCGCCAAGGGCAACGGATCGCGCACCCGGCTGATCGGCCGCGAGCGCGGCTATCACGGCGTCAATTTCGGCGGCATTTCGGTCGGCGGCATCGTCAACAACCGAAAGATGTTCGGTTCGCTGCTGACCGGCGTCGACCATCTGCCGCACACCCACAATCTGGCCAAGAACGCCTTCACCAAGGGCGAGCCCGAGCATGGCGCGGAACTGGCTGACGAACTGGAGCGGATCGTGGCGCTGCATGACGCCTCGACCATCGCCGCGGTCATCGTCGAGCCGGTCGCAGGCTCCACCGGAGTGCTGATCCCGCCGAAGGGTTATCTGCAGCGGCTGCGCGAGATCTGCACCAAGCACGGCATCCTGCTGATTTTTGACGAGGTGATCACCGGCTTCGGGCGTCTGGGCGCGCCGTTCGCGGCCGACTATTTCGGCGTCACTCCCGACATCATCACCACCGCCAAGGGCGTCACCAACGGCGTCGTCCCGATGGGCGCGGTGTTTGTGACAAAGGACATTCACGACGCGTTCATGAACGGCCCCGAGCACATGATCGAGTTCTTCCACGGCTACACCTATTCGGGCAATCCGATCGCCTGCGCCGCGGGGCTCGGGACGCTCGACACCTACAAGGAAGAGGGGCTGCTGACGCGCGGGTCGGAACTTGCCGACCACTGGCAGGAGACGCTGCATTCGCTGGCCGGCGAGCCGCATGTCATCGACATCCGCAATATCGGCCTGATCGGCGCGATCGAACTTGAGCCGATCAAGGGCGAGCCGACCAAGCGGGCGTTCTCGGCGTTCCTCAAGGCCTATGAGCGCGGCGCGCTGATCCGCACCACCGGCGACATCATCGCGCTGTCGCCGCCGCTGATCATCACCAAGGGCCAGATCAACGAGCTGATCGACCATCTGCGCGAAGTGCTCAGGATGATCGACTGATGCTCAGGGCGCGGCAAGTCGCGGAACCGACGGTTCTGGTCGATGACGACCGCGTCAGGGTGACGCGCTGGGACTTTGCGCCCGGCGCTGAAACCGGCTGGCACCGCCACGGCATGGACTATGTCGTGACAACGCTGACGCCCTGTTCCTTCCTGCTGGAAGAGCCGGGCGGCGGCGCGCGCCGCGTCGAGATGGCGGCAGGCGCAGCCTATCGCCGCGACGAGGGCATCGAGCATAATGTCGTCAATGGCGGGACCGAGCCGATGGCGTTTGTCGAGGTCGAACTGAAACAGGACAAGTCATGACAGCAGCACCCGGCCAGAATTTGCGCATCAACCCGGATCGTCTGTGGGACAGTCTGATGGACATGGCGGAGATCGGGCCGGGGGTGGCGGGCGGCAACAACCGCCAGACGCTGACCGACGCCGACAATGAGGGCAGACATCTGTTCCGCAAATGGTGCGAGGCGGCGGGCCTTGACATGGGCGTCGACGAGATGGGCACCATGTTCGCGCGGCGCGAGGGAACCGATCCGCGGGCGCTGCCGGTCTATGTCGGTTCGCATCTCGACACCCAGCCGACCGGCGGCAAATATGACGGCGTGCTCGGTGTGCTCGGCGGGCTGGAAGTTGTGCGCACGCTGAATGATCTCGGCATCAAGACCAGGCATCCGATCGTGGTCACCAACTGGACCAACGAGGAGGGCGCCCGCTTCGCGCCGGCCATGCTGGCGTCGGGCGTCTTCGCCGGCGTCATCGACCAGGATTGGGCCTATGGGCGCAAGGACATGGACGGCAAGACGTTCGGCGACGAGTTGAAGCGCATCGGCTGGGTCGGCGAGGAAAAGACCGGCGCGCGCAAGATGCACGCCTATTTCGAATACCACATCGAGCAGGGTCCGATCCTGGAAGCCGAAAACAGGCAGATCGGCGTCGTCACGCACGGACAGGGCCTGTGGTGGCTGGAATTCACGCTGACCGGCAAGGAAGCCCATACCGGCTCGACGCCGATGAACATGCGCGTCAATGCCGGGCTGGCGATGGCGCGCATCTTCGAGATGGTGCAGGCGGTGGCGATGGAGAACCAGCCCGGATGCGTCGGCGGCGTGGGCCAGGTGAAGTTCTCGCCCAATTCGCGCAACGTGCTGCCCGGAACGGTGATCTTCACCGTCGACATCCGCTCGCCCGACCAGACCAAACTCGATGGCATGCGGGCCCGGATCGAGACGGAGGCCGCAGCGATCTGCAAGGCGCTCGGAGTCGGTTGTTCGGTCGAGGCGGTCGGCCATTTCGACCCCGTGACGTTCGACCCGGTGCTGGTCGGACGGGTGCGCAAGGCGGCCGAGGACATGGGCTACACCCATATGGACATCATTTCCGGCGCCGGCCACGACGCCTGCTGGATGCAGAAAGTCGCCCCGTCGGTGATGGTCATGTGCCCCTGCGTCGGCGGCCTGTCGCACAACGAGGCGGAGGAGATTTCCAGGGACTGGGCGGCCGCCGGCTGCGACGTGCTGCTGCGCGCGGTGGTGGAGACGGCGGGGATCGAGGGGTGAGCGTGTCGATTTGAGCCGGTCGCGCCTGACTACCCCCACGCCTGACCCCTCCCCACAAGGGGCAGGGGGAACCGGCGCTGGCCACGCCCGTTGTCGCTTTCCATCGCAGGCAGAGGGCGTTGGCGTCGGCTTCGACCTGTTTCCCTCCCCTTTGTGGGGAGGGGTTAGGCGTGGGGGTATCGCCGCCGCAATCATCGAAGGCTGCCCATGACCCCCTCCACGGTCCTCGCCTTCGCCGCGATGACGGCGCTGCTGATCATGTCGCCGGGGCCGAACGGACTGCTGATCGCGCGCACGGTGCCGACGTCGGGCCGCGCGGCCGGTTTCGCCAACATCGCCGGTTTCGCCGCAGCGTTCTTCGTGCACGGCACATTCGCGATCTTCGGCCTGTCGGTGCTGCTGCTCAAATCGTCGACGCTGTTCACCATCGTGAAATTCGCCGGCGCCGCCTATCTGGCGTGGATCGGCGTCAAGGCGCTGAGGGACGCGTGGCGCGGCGCGCCGGCGGCGCTGATGGAGGTGAAGCCGGCCCGCAACCCCCGGACGTTGCGCAAGGCGTTCACGGAAGGGTTCCTGACCAACATGCTCAATCCGAAGGTGGCGATGTTCTATGTCGCGGCCTTTCCGCAATTCATGCCGCATGACGGCTCGTCGCCTGCGGCCGCTTTCATCCTGGTCGCCATCCACGCGCTGCTCAATCTCGCCTGGTTCGGGCCGATGGTGCTGCTGTTCGACCGGCTTTCGAGAGCGGCGCGCGGCGGAACATTTCAGCGCTGGGTCAAGGGGCTGACCGGGGCCGTGTTCATCGGTTTTGGCGTCAAACTGGCGACATTGAGGACGTAAATGCAGTGGTGGTGGGGGTAGCCTTGCCGACAAAGGTCTCGTCAGGCGCGATCAAACGGGCGCGGCAATTGCGGCGCTCCATGACCGACGACGAGAAAAAGCTCTGTTCCGAACTGAAGCAATTTCGACGGCGTTGCGGCATTCATGTCCGGCGCCAGGCTCCCATTGCCGGCTACTATCCGGATTTCGCCATCCATGAGCGCCGGCTGATCATCGAAGTCGACGGCGAACGGCATTTCACGGTCGACGGTTTGGCGCGCGATACGGTGCGGGACGGCAGACTAGAGTTGCTTGGCTATCGTGTCCCGAGGTTCAATACCTGTGAACTGGCGGAGAGCTTCGACGGTTGCGTCGAAGAGATATTGGGTGCTTTGGGTCTGATGTCGGAGAACCCGGCGATTGCAGCACCCCCACTCGTTACCCCTCCCCTCAAGGGGGAGGGGAATTGCGCGACGCCGACGCCTCCCTCCCCCTTGAGGGGAAGGGTAAGGGGTGGGGGTCATCCGGAACCGACGGCGGACGGGGGCTGACGATGGACGTCGACGGACTGCTCCAGAGCGTCATCCGCTTCTCCAACTTCATGACCTCGCGGCTGCTGGTGGCGGGCGTGGTGTTCTATGTGATGTCGGGGTTCATCCCGCTCGGCAACGCCACGGAAGGTTTTTTGCCCAGCGTCGACCTGCTCAACGGCGTGGTGCAGAATTATCAGAACATCTTTGACACGCTCGGCGTCTCGGACTTCGCCATCTTCCTGTTGCTGTTTATCTTCCTGACCACCATCCACCTGACCTATGTGCTGTTCGAAGGCGTCGGCTATTATCTGCCGCCGGCGATCGTGCCGCTGTCTGGATGGACCGCCGTCGACGACATCACCCACAGATCGTTCGAGACGCTGCGGGTGGCGCGCGGCGAAGAGCACACGCAGGAGGAAAACCAGCGGCTCTACGAATTCGCCAAGAAGCTGCGCAACATCGAGGTCGAGAGCGATGCCCTTACGCGCGAACGGGTGCAGGGCACGCTGGCGACGTTCAGGATCGCCAAGACCTTTGTGCTGTTTTCGCTGCTGACCTGGCTCTACGCCGAAATTCGTGGCGGCTACGATGGCAATCCGCACTACCTGCTGCTGATCGCCGCGATCGCTGCAATCACGGCGGGGCTGGCGGCGCTGTCGATCTTCCGGATGAACCATCAGCGCATCAACAATCTGCGCGAGGACATCACCGCCGAACTGCTGGAATTCTCGCGCATCTGGGTCGACGAGGAACACCAGCGCCGCATCGCGCTCGACTGCGCGCAAAAGACCAGCTTGAAGCCGGCGCAGTGGGCTGTCGTCGTGCCGGTGTTCGGAACGCTGGACGCGCTGATGGGCGATCTGCGAAGGTGGAGATCACGGCGGCTGTAGTCGTTCGACCGGCCGCTCAAACGAAGGACGCATCAAGGGGAAAACCAATGTCCAAGGTCATCAAGAACGGAACCATCGTCACCGCCGACCGCACCTGGAAGGCGGACGTGCTGATCAAGCACGACAAGATAGCGGCGATTGGTCCCGACCTGCACG
Source organism: Phyllobacteriaceae bacterium UBA1940 (assembly GCA_002336975.1). Classification (GTDB taxonomy): domain Bacteria; phylum Pseudomonadota; class Alphaproteobacteria; order Rhizobiales; family Rhizobiaceae; genus Mesorhizobium_A. The sequence goes on along the minus strand of DDFA01000068.1, from coordinate 23,839 downwards.
GCGACCATGAGTTCGACGCGACCGGCTGCTACATCATGCCGGGCGGCATCGATCCGCACACCCATCTCGAAATGCCGTTCATGGGCACCTATTCGGCCGACGATTTCGAGAGCGGCACGCGCGCGGCGCTGTCGGGCGGCACCACCATGGTGGTCGATTTCTGCCTGCCGGCGCCCGGCCAGTCGCTGCTCGAGGCGTTGCAGATGTGGGACAACAAGACCTCGAAAGCCTGTTGCGACTATTCCTTCCACATGGCGATCACCTGGTGGGGCGAACAGGTGTTCAACGAGATGCAGACCGTGGTGGAAAAGGGCATCACCTCGTTCAAGCACTTCATGGCCTACAAGGGCGCGCTGATGGTCAATGACGACGAGATGCTCGCCTCGTTCCAGCGTTGCGCCGAGCTCGGCGCGCTGCCGCTGGTGCACGCTGAAAACGGCGACGTCGTCGCCGCGCTGTCGCAAAAGCTGCTGGCCGAGGGCAATAACGGGCCGGAAGGCCACGCCTATTCGCGCCCGCCGGAAGTGGAAGGCGAGGCGACCAACCGCGCCGTGATGCTGGCCGACATGGCGGGCGTGCCGCTCTATGTGGTGCACACCAGCTGCGAACAATCGCACGAGGCGATCCGGCGTGCCCGCCAGAAGGGCATGCGCGTCTATGGCGAGCCGCTGATCCAGCATCTGGTTCTCGACGAGAGTGAATATTTCAACAAGGACTGGGACCACGCGGCGCGCCGGGTGATGAGCCCGCCATTCCGCAACAAGGCGCACCAGGATTCGCTGTGGGCGGGGCTGCAGGCCGGGTCGCTGCAGGTGGTGGCCACCGATCACTGTTCCTTCACCACCGAGCAGAAGCGCAACGGCGTCGGCGATTTCACAAAAATCCCGAACGGCACCGGCGGGCTTGAAGACCGGATGCCGGTCCTGTGGACCTATGGCGTCAACACCGGGCGGCTGACGATGAACGAGTTCGTCGCCGTGACCTCGACCAATATCGCAAAGATCCTCAACATGTATCCGAAGAAGGGCGCGATCGTCGAAGGCGCCGACGCCGACCTCGTCGTGTGGGATCCGAACGCGAAGAAGAAGATCTCGTCGAAGAAGCAGCAGTCGGTGATCGACTACAACGTCTTCGAAGGCGTCGAGGTGACCGGCCTGCCGAAATATGTCTTCACGCGCGGCGAGATGGCCGTCGACAACGGCAAGGTCAAGGCCCATCCCGGCCATGGCGAATTTGTCGGCCGCGAGCCCGGCATGGCGGTCAACAAGGCGCTGTCGACCTGGAAGGAACTGGTTGCGCCGCGCAAGGTGGAGCGCAAGGGCATTCCGGCGACGGGAGTGTGATGGGGGTCACAACTCGCGGTAACAACCCGCCTGCGGGCGCAGGCGCCGACAGGTCGCAGCATCGCGATCTGGCGGCGTCTTGTCCCCAGCTCATCGAAAAATGTCGCCTCGCTAGAATTTGACTGTTTGGTCGAAATTTGCTGGGTTGAGACTCACAGAACCGCGATAGGGAACGCGGCGAAAAAAAATGGGCGGTGCAGTTGGCTTCTACGGTTCCTGTCGTCGATGCGAAGGGTCTCGGCCTGACGTTCCAGACCAATGACGGTCCGGTTCACGCGCTGTCAAACGTCAATCTGTCGATCAGCAAGGGCGAGTTCGTCTCCTTCATCGGGCCGTCAGGCTGCGGCAAGACGACCTTCTTGCGCGTCATCGCCGATCTCGAGCAGCCGACGGACGGGACGATCACCGTCAACGGCATGAGCCCGCGCGAGGCGCGCGAGCGCCGCGCCTATGGCTACGTCTTCCAGGCGGCGGCGCTCTATCCATGGCGTACCATCGAGCGCAACGTGGCGCTGCCGCTGGAGATCATGGGGATTTCCAGGACGGAGCAGGCGGAACGGGTCAAGCGCACCCTCGCCATGGTCAACCTCACCGGGTTCGAGAAAAAGTTTCCCTGGCAATTGTCGGGCGGCATGCAGCAGCGCGCCTCGATCGCGCGTGCGCTCGCCTTCGACGCCGACCTGTTGCTGATGGACGAGCCGTTCGGGGCGCTCGACGAGATTGTCCGCGATCATCTGAACGAACAATTGCTGGAGCTTTGGGATCGGACGCAGAAGACGATCTGCTTCGTCACCCATTCGATCCCGGAAGCCGTCTACCTGTCGACCAAGATCGTGGTGATGAGCCCGCGTCCGGGCCGCGTCACCGACGTGATCGAATCGACGCTGCCGAAAGAGCGGCCGCTCGACATCCGCGAGACGCCGGAGTTTCTGGCCATCGCGGCGAGGGTCCGCGACGGCCTGAGGGCAGGGCACAGCTATGAGGATTGAGGAGATCTTCGCGACCCCCACCCCTAACCCCTCCCCTCAAGGGGGAGGGAGACCAGGCGACGCCCCATGACCTCCGTGCGCTCGTCGCTCATTCCGATCCTTACCATCCTCGCGATCATCATCGCGGTCTGGTACGCCGGGGCATTCTACATGAATGCGCCGTTCCAGCGCGATCTCGACCGGCGCGCCGGGGTGGAAAGCACGTTTTCCGAACTGGTCGGCAAGACGATGAGCCAGCCGAAGCCGACGCTGCCGGCGCCGCACCAGGTGGCGCAAAACGTGTGGGAAAACACCTTTCTGCGAAAGATCACCTCCAACCGCAGCCTGGTCTACCATGCCTGGGTGACGCTGTCGGCGACGCTGCTCGGCTTTTTCTTCGGCACCGTGCTCGGTATCGCGATCGCGGTCGGCATCGTGCACGTCACCACGCTCGACCGCTCGCTGATGCCGTGGATCATCGCCTCGCAGACTATTCCGATCCTGGCGCTGGCGCCGATGATCATCGTGGTGCTGGCGGCGGTCGGGGTCGTCGGGCTGATCCCCAAGGCGCTGATCTCGACCTATCTGTCTTTCTTCCCGGTTGCGGTGGGCATGGTGAAAGGGCTGCGCTCGCCTGAAATCATGCATCTCGACCTGATGCACACCTATAACGCCACGCAATGGCAGACGTTTTGGAAGCTGCGCGTCCCGGCGTCGGTGCCGTTCCTGTTCGCCTCGATGAAGGTGGCGGTCGCCGCCTCGCTGGTGGGCGCGATCGTCGGCGAACTGCCGACCGGGGCGGTGGCGGGCATCGGCGCAAAACTGCTGACCGGGGCTTATTACAGCCAGACTATCGACATGTTCGCGGCGCTGGTGGCAGGCTCCGTCGTCGCCGCCTTGCTGGTGACGCTGGTCGGCGTCGCCGGACGGATGACCGAGCGCGCCATGGGAGCGCGGCCGTCATGACGGGGCTGCGCTTCTCCTGGCAGGGACTGGTCGCCGCCGTGCTGGCGCTGGCGGCGCTGCCCTTGCTGCCGCTGTTTGCGACGGACCCCGCATCGCCGCCGGGCGGATCGACGACGGCGCTGGCGATTGTCGCGATGATCGTCGCCGCCGCATTGTTCGACGCATCGCAGGCGGGGGCCAGGCCAAAGGCCTGGGCGACATTCGCCGCCGCGCATCTTGGCGCGTGGCTGCTGATCGGCGAACTCGACGGCAGGAGCGGCGGAGCGACGTGGTCATTCTACATGCTGCTGGCGGCGCTGTGGCTGATCGCCTGGCGATGCGTCAGCCTGCTGGCGGCGCTGCGCCCGGTGACGACGCTGCTGAGGCTGCTGATACCGGTGCTGTTCGGCGTGTGGCTGTTGATCTGGTGGGAGGCGGTGGTGCGCGGCGCCGGCGTGCCGTTCATCCTGCTGCCGCCGCCCTCGGCAATCGGCGCGCGCATCGCCTCGTCGCTGCCGATCCTGCTGGCCGACATCAACCAGACCGTGCTCAAGGCGGCGCTGGGCGGCTACCTGATCGGCTGCGCCTCGGGCTTTGCGGTGGCGATCCTCGCCGACCGCTATCTGTTCCTGCGGCGCGGGCTGATCCCGATCGGCAATATGGTGTCGGCGCTGCCGATCATCGGCGTCGCCCCGATCATGGTGATGTGGTTCGGCTTCGGCTGGGAATCCAAGGCCGCCGTCGTCGCCATCATGACGTTTTTCCCGATGCTGGTGAACACCGTCGCAGGGCTTGCGACCGCCGGCGCGATGGAGCGCGACCTGATGCGCACCTATGCGGCGAGCTACTGGCAGACGCTCGTCTCGCTTCGCCTTCCGGCAGCGATGCCGTTCATCTTCAACGCCTTGAAAATCAACTCCACACTGGCGATGATCGGCGCTATCGTCGCCGAGTTCTTCGGCACGCCGGTTGTGGGCATGGGTTTCCGCATCTCGACCGAAGTCGGCAGGATGAATGTCGACATGGTGTGGGCGGAGATCGCGGCGGCCGCAGTCGTAGGGTCACTCTTCTACGGCATCCTCGCTCTGATCGAGCGTTCCGTGACGTTTTGGCATCCGTCTGTCCGTGGTGGATAGGCAAACTTCAGAGGGTAACAGAATGAAAAAAATCGCACTTTCATTGCTTGCCGGCAGCGCGATGTCGCTTGCTTCATTCAGCGCGTGGGCGGCCGACGCCGTCACGCTGCAGCTCAAATGGGTGACGCAGGCGCAGTTCGCCGGCTATTACGTCGCCAAGGACAAGGGGTTCTACACCGAGGAGAACCTCGACGTAACGATCAAGCCGGGCGGACCGGACATCGCGCCCGAGCAGGTGATCGCCGGCGGCGGCGCCGACGTCATCGTTGACTGGATGGGCGGGGCGCTCGCGGCGCGCGACAAGGGCGTCAATCTTGTCAACATCGCCCAGCCGTTCAAGAAGGCCGGCATGGAGCTGGTGTGCCCGAAGGACGGACCGATCAAGACGGAAGCGGATTTCAAGGGCCACACGCTCGGTGTCTGGTTCTTCGGCAATGAATATCCGTTCTACGCCTGGATGAACAAGCTCGGCATCCCGACCGAAGGCGGCGCCGACGGCGTCAACGTGCTGAAGCAGTCGTTCGACGTGCAGCCGCTGATCCAGAAGCAGGCCGACTGCATCTCGGTGATGACCTACAATGAATACTGGCAGCTGATCGACGCCGGCTACAAGCCGGAAGACCTGATCGTCTTCAACTATACGGCGATGGGTGTCGACCTGCTTGAAGACGGGCTCTACGTGATGCAGGACAAGCTCGCCGACGCAGCCTTCGAGGACAAGATGGTGCGCTTCGTGCGTGCCTCGATGAAGGGCTGGAAATACGCGACCGAGCACCCGGACGAAGCCGCCGGCATCGTTGTCGAAAACGGCGGCCAGGACGAAAACCACCAGAAGCGCATGATGGGCGAAGTGGCCAAGCTGATCGACAATGCCGATGGCAAGCTGATCGAGGCGGCCTACCAACGCACCGCCGACGCGCTGCTGGCGCAGAAGATCATCACCAAGGCGCCCGAAGGCGCCTGGACCGCGGCGATCACCGACAAGGCAATCAAATAGTCGGCGCGACCGATCGACTGAACCGGCAAGGGGGCGGGCGACCGCCCCCTTGCTGCGCCAACATGGTTTTTTTTTACCATTTTTCGGGCGATAGCCGACCGCCGGACCGACGGGCCGAGGCTGACGGCAATACGCGTCGACGCAGCCGCCAGGACGTCATCGCACACCCGGTCCGAACCGGCGGATTTTCCCGCCGCGCCATTGCTCCAAGCTGTTTCCGAGGTTTTTCCGTGACCTACATCAAGACGATTTCATATGACGATTCCACCGGCCGCCTCAGGCAGCTCTACGACCGGGTGAAGGGCCCGGACAACAATGTCGACAACATCATGATGGCCCACAGCCTGCGGCCCCACACGATGGACGGTCATATGGCGATCTACAAATATGTGCTGCACCACTCGGCCAACACGGTTCCGAAATGGTACCTTGAGGCCATCGGCGTGCTCGTCTCGCACCTCAATGCCTGCGCCTATTGCTTTGACCATCACTTTGCCGGGATGGCGCGGCTGCTCGGCGATGACGAACGGGCGCAGGCGATGCGCCGCGCCATCGTGGCCGACGATCTCGCATCGGCGTTCGATCCGCGCGAACAGGCGGGGCTGAGATACGCGGCCCAACTGACCCGTGCGCCGTCGACATTGCGCGCGGCGGATGTCGATCGCCTGCGCGACGCCGGATATGACGACGGCCAGATCCTCGAAATCAACCAGGTGGCGGCCTATTTCGCCTATGCCAACCGCACGGTGCTGGGGCTCGGCGTCAACACCGACGGCGACATATTGGGCCTGTCGCCGAACAATTCGGACGACCCCAATGACTGGTCGCATCGCTGACACGCACCGCGCCCGCCAAGGCGCGCGATAACCGCCCGTTTACGAATCTGGTAGATTCTGCTGCACTGCACACGGGGAACGGAGCATGCGCTACGTCATCATTATCATGACAGCCACATTCTATGTGCTCTGGCAGGCGCTCTACGACAACTGGCACACCACTCATGCGATCTCCAAGGAAGTCATGCGCCTCTGGCACATGATGTTCTGAGGGGAGACGCGCTTTACGAGGCAGTCAGGCCGAAGCACTGAACGAGATCGTCCGGGCCAGATCGGTCGCCGTGCGCAAAGCGGCTGCCGTCGCCACCGCCATCTGCGGCAGCAGCATCCATTCCAGCGTCCAGGCCGCGCCCGAGCGTTCGTTCTCGTGAACCAGCGACTGGTGCATGCCCGCAACCAGCGTGGCGTTGAAGCGCGCCAGCGCCACGAGAATTTCGGCGGCGACCGGATTGAGCTTGTGCGGCATCGCCGACGAACCGCCGCCGGCGGCGAGCCGCACTTCGCCCACTTCCGACTGCGCCAGCAGCGCGACGTCCTGCCCGAACTTGCCGAGCGATCCGGTCAGCAGCGACAGGGCCGAGGCCAGCGCGGCGATGCCGTCGCGTTCGCTGTGGCGGGGCCGGGCGGGGCATGAAAGGCCGAGGCGCGAGGCCATGCGCGCGGCGACGGCGGGGCCGCTGGCTCCAAGCCTGTCGAGCGTGCCGGCCGCGCCGCCGAAATGCAGCACCGCGACATCCGAAATCGCCGGTGCGAGGCGCTGGCGGTTGCGCAGCAGCGGATCGCGCCAGCTGGCGATCTTTCGCGAGGCGGTGACTGGAACGGCGGCCTGCATGCGGGTGTGGGCGATGGCCGAGATGGCGCCGTCGCGGGCGTCAAGCGCGTCCAGCGCCGCGACGGCCGCGTCGATGCGGCTGTCGAGCAGGCCGCCGAGCCGCGCCAGGCGAATGGCCAGGCCGGTGTCGATCGCATCCTGGCTGGTCGCGCCGAAATGAACGAAGGGCGCAATGTCGGCGGCAAGCCCGGCGCGCAACTGGCGCACAAGCTCGGGCACGACGACGCCGTCGCGGGCGACGNNCAGTGGGCGAGTACCTGGAGGTGGTCAACCTCAACCTGCTCGGCTCGCAGTACGCGATCGCCGGCACCGTCCGCGGCCTGGAACTGCTGCAGGAGGAAGTGGAGCGCCGCGTCGCCGAGCACGGCGGCAATCGTGCTCGCGGCGTCGGCCGGGATGACGCCCACGTCGCCCTCGGCTCTGGCCAGCGCGATCTCGAAGGCGATCAGCCCCTCAAGCTCGGCCTCGGTTGAGAAAAGCGCCGCAGCCTGCGGGTCGCCAAGCAGGCTGGACAGCAGGCTGTCATCGAAGGGCGAAACGCTCATGACCTGCTATCGCACAGGATCAGATGTCGAAGAAGACGGTTTCGTCATCGCCTTGCAGGCGGATGTCGAAGACATACGCGTCGCCATCCCGCGTCGCCAGCAAGGTGGGGATGCGGTTCTTGTGTTCGAGCCGCTGCAAGATCGGGTCTTCGGCATTGGCCTCGTCGGCGAAATACATCCGCGTGTGCAGGCCGATATTGATGCCGCGCGCCACCACCCAAACCGTGATGTGCGGCGCCTGCGGGCGGCCGTCGCGAAACGGAACCCTGCCGGGCTTGACGGTCTCGAAGACGCATTCGCCGCTGTCCATGTCGGCCGGCTTGCGGCCCCAGCCGGCAAAATTCGGGTCGGCGGCGCCGCGCGTCTCGGACGGCGAGTTGTAGAGGCCGTCGGCGTCTGCCTGCCAGATCTCGATCAGAGCGTCCTTGAGCGGGGTGTTCGCGCCGTCGATAACGCGCATGCGCAGCCTGATGCGCTCGCCCCTGGTCCGGTCATTGACCATCGACGCGCCGAGGTCCTGGGGATAGACGCCGGAGATGCCGCAAAAATTCGGCGTCAGGCCGATATGAACGTAGGGCCCGGCGGTCTGGGAGGGCGACTCTTTCAGGCGGTTCAGCGTTTGGCTCATTTGGCTCCCCTAGCGATAGATGTCCGAACGATGTCCGATTTGCAGCACCAAGACGGTCAACACATTGTCTTTCAGTCCACAGATCAGGCGGTAGTCGCCGACGCGGTAGGACCAATAATTGCTCAACTCCGCCCGTAGTGGCTTGCCTAGTTGTCGCGGATCATCCAAAGGCGCGACGCGTGTTGCGAGGAATGCCGTGATCCGCTTGGCCACTTGGCGATCGAGTTTGCCAAGCGATTTGCGCGCTCCTTGCGAGAGATCAATCGTTCAGGCCAAGTTCGCGGATCACTTCTGCCAGTGGTGTTGTCTTTTCCTCGCCACGTCGGATGCGCTCGGAAATCTCGACTGCGGCGTAGTAGTCTTCCAGATCCTGCAGATTTTGCGTGATCAGCTCACGCAGATAGTAGGCCTTGGTGCGGCCGGTACGGGCGGCCAGCGCATCCAGGCGGGCTTCGATTTCGGGTTCAAGTCTGATTGAGGTCGGCATCGCCAATCCACATTTTGAATACATGTATTCTCTGTATTCAATGTAGTTGGTTCTCGGCGACCCGGCAAATCAATTTCCCTCCATCCGGTTCTCGAACATGGTCGAGCGACGGCCGCGCAGCACGACGTCGAACTTGTAGGCGCGGGCGTCCATGGGAATTGTCGCCTGCATGTCGAGCGCCGCCACCAATTGTTCGATCGCCGCCCTGTCGGGAATGGTGCGCACGATCGGGCATTGCCAGATCATCGGGTCGCCCTCGAAATACATCTGGGTGATGAGGCGCTGCGCAAAGCCGTGGCCGAATATCGAGAAATGGATGTGGGCCGGACGCCAGTCGTTCGGCCCGTTCGGCCAGGGGTAGGGGCCGGGCTTGATGGTGCGGAAGGCGTAGGACCCGTCCTCGCCGGTGATGGCGCGGCCGCAGCCGCCGAAATTCGGATCGAGCGGGGCAAGGTAGGTTTCCTTCTTATGGCGGTAGCGGCCGCCGGCATTGGCCTGCCAGAATTCTAGCAGCGCGCCGGGAACGCCGGCGCCGCGCTCGTCGAGCACCCGGCCATGGACGATGATGCGCTCGCCGATCGGGCTTTCGCCGGGGCGGGCAAAGTTGCGGATCAGGTCGTTGTCTAGCTCGCCCAGCATCGAATGGCCGAACACCGGTCCGGTAATCTCCGACACGGTGTTGTCGAGCGAGATCATCGCCCGCCGCGGCGAACGCAGGACCGAGGTCTTGTAGAACGGCGTCAGCGCCGGTGGATGCCAGGTGCGGTCGCGGGCAAAGAACGAGCCGGTCTCGGGCGATTTGTTCGACATGGCCGTCTCCTATGTCTGCTGGTCCGTCTCGGCGAAGACCTGCTTCATCACCTTGACGGCATGGTTGGCGGCGGGCACGCCGGCATAGATGGCGACATGCAAGGCCACCTCCCGCAGGTCGTCGCGGCTGGCGCCGGTGTTGAGCGTGGCGCGGGTGTGCAGGGCCAGTTCGTCCCACTGGCCAAGCGCGGCGAGGATGGCGATGGTCAGCATCGACCGCTCGCGCCTGGTTATGCCGGGCCGGCTCCAGACATCGTTCCATGCCGCGCCGGTGATGAAGTCCTGGAAATCGGAATCGAAATCGGTGCGCTTGCCGTTGGCGGCGTCCACCCAGGCGTCGCCCAGCACCTCGCGGCGGGTCTTCATGCCGGCGGCGATGCGGTCTTTTCCGGTCTTGTCGCTCACATTGGGTCTCCGCTCAAAATGGCAGGCCGACATAGTTTTCGGCCAGCGCGGTCGAGGCCGCGCGCGAACCGACGAGGTAGTCGAGTTCGGCTTCCTGGATGCGCTGGCCGAACGGTCCGTTGTCGGGGAAGACGTGCATCAGCGAGGTCATCCACCACGAGAACCGCTCGGCCTTCCAGACGCGGGCGAGCGCGCGGGCCGAATAGGCGTCGATGCCGGCCGAGGTCTCGTTGGCATAATATTGCCTCAGCCCTTCAAATAGATAGTGGACGTCGCTCGCAGCGAGATTCAAGCCTTTCGCGCCGGTCGGCGGGACGATGTGGGCGGCGTCGCCGACCAGAAACATACGGCCGAAGCGCATCGGTTCGGCGACGAAGGACCGTAGCGGCGCAACTGATTTCTCCACTGACGGGCCGATGGTCATGCGCTCGGCGGTCGATGGCGGAAGCCGCCGCCTGATCTCGTCCCAGAACCGCTCGTCGCTCCATTCGTCGGCCTTTTCGTCGGCGCCGACCTGGATGTAGTAGCGGCTGCGCGTCGGCGAGCGCATCGAGCACAGCGCAAAGCCGCGCTGGTGATTGGCGTAGATCAGTTCATGATTGACCGGCGCCACGTCGGCGATGACGCCGAGCCAGCCGAACGGATAGACGCGCTCGTAGGTTTTCAGAACCGAGGCAGGCGCCGCCTTGCGCGACGCGCCGTGAAATCCGTCGCAGCCGGCGATGAAATCGCAGTCGAGGCGGTGGCCGCGGCCGTCGTGGGAAAAGGTGACGAACGGACGGTCGCCGTCGAAACCGGCGGGCGCGACATCGGCGGCTTCGAAGAAGGTCCGGCCGCCGGTGGCGTCGCGGCGGTCCATCAGGTCGCGGGTGACTTCGGTCTGGCCATAGACCATGACGCGCCTGCCGCCGGTCAGGCCATGGAGGTCGATGCGGTGGCGCTTGCCGTCGAAGGTCAGGTCGAACCCGTCATGGGGCAGGCCCTCGCCATGCATGCGCGCGCCGGCGCCGGCCCGGTCGAGCAGGGCGCAGGTTCCTTCTTCCAGCACGCCGGCGCGGATGCGCTCCAGCACATGCCCCCGGCTGGAACGTTCGAGAATGACGTTGTCGACGCCGATCGACGTCAGCAACTGGCCAAGCAGCAGGCCTGACGGACCCGATCCGATGATGGCGACCTGGGTTCGCACCTGTTCCCCCCTGATGCATCTTGGACAATGCGTGCGGAAAACTGCTCAAACAATGGACATTGTGCGCATCGGGTTGCACTATCTGCGCATGGATACTCCCAGCGTCACCGCTCCCGTGCCGGACTACCGGCTCTATCGCGAGACCCGGCGCGAGGCGGCGGACTTCTGGATTCACAGCGAACCGATCCCCGACCGGACCGAACTTCACCGCTGGGAGATCGCCGCCCATCGCCATTCGGGCCTGTTCCAGATCTTTCATGTCACCGGCGGCAGCGGCGAGATCGTCGACGGCCGCGCCGCCACTGCGTTCGAGGCGCCGTGCACGCTGTTCATCCCGGCGGCGAGCGTGCACGGGTTCCGCTTCGCCCGGGACGTCGACGGCGACGTGGTGACGGCGGCCGCCGACCGGCTCGCCGCGGTCGCGGCGTCCGACCGCTGGGTCGGCCAGTTCGCGCAGGCGATCCGCGTCATCCCGCTTGGCGACGATGACGTCATGGCGACGTTGGCCCGGCTGGTACGTGAAACGGCGGCCGGGGGGCTTGGCCGCAACATCGTGCTGGAGGCGCTGGTGGCGATCGCAGTGACCGATCTGGCCAGGGCCTGGTTCGACCTTGATGGGCCGGGCGAGGCCGCGGGCGGCGGCGACCGGCGCGTCGCCATGCTGCGCGACCTGGTCGATCTGCATTTTCGCGCCGCCCGGCCATTGGCCTTCTTCGCCGGCGAGATCGGCGTGTCGGCGAGCCAGCTCAACCGGATCGTCCGGCGCGAGACCGGCCAGACGGTGCAGACCCTACTGGCGCAGCGGCTGATGGAGGCGGCGCGGCGCGACCTGGTGTTCACGCCGACGCCGATCAATGCGATCGCCGAGGCGCTCGGCTTCGCCGATCCGGCCTATTTCAACCGCTTCTTCCGCAAGCGAACCGGCATGACGCCCGGCGCCTACCGGGCGCGGGAGCAGGCGCAGCTGGCGCTAGAGCCTCGTGCCGGTATTCTGGTTCAATCTGCCGGCGACGGTTTGGGACAAGGTCGAGAGCTTTGACGATGGGCGGGCTGGTGGCCCGGCCAAGACGAAGCTCGATGGATTTGGCCCAAACTGGCCCGGCCACCGATCAAACCCCGCTGCTGCGCAGCGGGAGACGTTTGGTCGGCAGGAAATATTTGTCTGTCGAATTGCGAATGGCAATTCGACGGGCAGGGTTTGTGTTTGGTGGACGCCCACTGCGTCGGGCGGCTTGCGCGATGCACCACATCGAGGCTGCGCCGCCCTCCTGCTGGCTCGTCTCACCAAACAACAAACAGATTGGACCACAATATCGGCACGAGGCTCTACCCGGCAACGAGCAGGCGGTCGGGGCTCAGCCAGAATGGCGGCAGGCACAGCGGCGTCGATGACAGTGGCATGATCGAGGGCCTGACGTCGACGCCGAGCCGGTTGCGCATGAAGGCGCGCCGCGCCTCGATGCGGGCCATGGTTTGCGGGTGGCGGGCGGCAAGTTCTGCGCGCAGCGCCGCGTCGGCGAAAGCGACCGGGTCCTCGCAGTTCAGCGCCCGGCCGTCGGGCATCGGCGTCGGGATGACATCGACCTGGAACGGCATGCCGGAGGCGATCGTTTCGCTCGACCCCGGCCTGACCGGCGAGTGCATCCACTCCTCATGTCCGGTCAGGTGACCCGGATTGAGCGCCGGGCGCAGGCCGCCCTCGGCCAGCCTTGCGACGACCGTTTCATGGATGTCGCCGCCGGCCACGCCGATGTCGGCGATTTCGTACCAGCGCCTGAGGCCGTCGAAATAGCTTGTCGCCAGCTTGAGGAAGTCGTCATCACCTGTGTCGAGGAGGCCGGCGCGCGACGACAGCGCGCCCCAGTATCCGACCGCGGTGGTGACGCCGTCGCCGCGGCGGATCGTCCGGGCGCTCGGACCGCGCAGGCCGATGACGGGTTCTCCGGCGGAGGCGGAGGCGAACATGACATGGCAATTGATCGGATCGCCCTGGTAGCCCATGCGCCCGGCGGCGACGAATTCGCTGTCACCGTCACGCGCGCCCGACACGATGCGCCATACCGCCTGCGAGACGCGCATCGCCGACCATTCCCAGGCCGCGATCTGGTCGGCGTCGACGGTGGCGCGCAAGCCGGTCGCCGGGTGCATCATCACCGGCGTGGCGTCGCTCAGGTCGCCGCCCGCGCCGATCGCCTGCCGGATGGCCGAGACATGGGCGGCCGGAACATAGAAGGCGTCGCCGCCGCCGTCGCGCTCGAACGGTTCGAGATATTTCCAGCCGACAAGACCGACGTTGTCGCCGGGCCGCAGGCCGGCGTCGCGCAGCCGGTCGGCGAGGCGGGGATGGCGCGTGCGATCCTGCGCCATCAGGCTGAGCGACTGGGCGACCAGCACGCCAAGACCCGGCAGGCGGGCGAGCGGCGCGTAGCTTTCGGATTCATTGCCCGTCAGAAGGACGCGCCGGCCGCCGGAGCCGAGCAGCAGCAGCGCCTCCTCGAAGCGCGGTTCGAAACCGGTTAGGAAGGCGATATTGCCGAGGTGCTCGCGGTCGGCATAGACGACCAGCCAGTCGCAGCCGGCCCGTTCATACGCCGCGTCGGCGCGGCCGGCGAATGTTTCGCGGGGGATCTGCGGCTGCGGCCCGGGATCGCCAAAATCGGGCAGGTCGATCTTGCGCAGCCGCGTCATCGGTCAGCGTCCCTCGCGGATCTGGGTCAGCGTGCGGGCGGGCGTAATCGCCTCGGGGTCGAGCTTGACCTCGACGATCGCCGGCTTGCCCGAGGCGCGGGCGCGTTCGAAGGCGGCGGCGAACTCGGCCGTCGTCTCGACGGTTTCGCCATGGCCGCCAAAGGCGCGGGCATAAGCGGCGAAGTCCGGGTTCGTCAGCTGCGTGCCCGACACGCGGCCGGGATAGTCGCGTTCCTGATGCATGCGGATGGTGCCGTAGATGCCGTTGTTCAGGATGACGACGACGATCGGTAGGCCGAACTGCACGGCGGTGGCGAACTCCTGGCCGTGCATCAGGAAGTCGCCGTCGCCAGCCCACACCAGCACCTCGCGCTCGGGGAACATCGCCTTGGCGGCGACGCCGGCGGGCACGCCGTAGCCCATCGAGCCCGATGTCGGCGCGGCCTGGGTGTTGAATTTGCGGTAGCGGTGGAAACGGTGCATCCAGGTGGCGAAATTGCCGGCGCCGTTGCAGACCACGACGTCTTCGGGCAGCACCTGTTCCAGATGGCGCATGATCGGCCCCATCAGCACCTTGCCGGGACCGGTTTCAGGCGGCGTCGACCACTTCAGATAGTCCTGATGCAGTTCCTCGGTGCGGTTGGCCCACACCGGCGTGCGCTCGGGCCGGGTGACCGAAAATTCCTCGGCGAAGGAGGCCGGCGACGCATTGATCGCCACCGCCGGTCGATAGACGCGGCCAAGCTCGTGCGGGTCGGGATAGACATGCACCAGCGTCTGGTCGGGGTAGGGGCTCTTGAGGATGGTGTAGTCGGCCGACGGCATCTCGCCGAACCGGCAGCCGACCAGCAGAACGAGGTCGGCGTCCTTGACGTATTGCACCAGCTTCGGATTGGCGCCGATGCCCAGCTCGCCGGCATAGTTGGGGTGCAGCTGGTCGCACAGCGACTGGCGGCGGAACGAGCATGTGACGGGCAGCGACCAGGCCGAGACGGCGGCGCAGATCTGCTTGGCGGCGCGTTCGCTCCAGCGGGTTCCACCGAGGATGACGACAGGCCGTTCGGCCTTGTCGAGCAGCGCCTGCAGCGCCGACATCTCCTGTTCGCCCGGGCGCGACTCGACCCGGGTGTAGGGTAGCGGCATGACCGTCTCGACCTCGTCCCTGAGCATGTCTTCGGGCAGGGAAATCACCACTGGACCGGGTCTGCCGGACGTCGCAACCGAAAAGGCGCGGGTGACGATCTCGGGAATGCGCGCGGCGTCGTCGATCTCCACCACCCATTTGGCGATGTCGCCGAAGAAGCGTTTGTAGTCGACCTCCTGGAACGCCTCGCGTTCCTTGATCGAGCGGGCGATCTGGCCGATGAACAGGATCATCGGGTTTGAATCCTGGCGAGCGATGTGGACGCCTGCCGAGGCGTTGGTGGCGCCGGGGCCGCGGGTGACGAAGCAGATCCCGGGTTTTCCGGTCAATCGGCCCTCGCAGTCGGCCATCATCGCCGCGCCGCCTTCCTGGCGGCAGACGATGTTCTGAATGTTCGAATCGTGCAGCGCGTCGAGCACGGCGAGATAGCTTTCGCCGGGCACCGAAAAGATCCGCTCGACGCCATTGGCCTCGAGGCAATCGACAATCAACTGGCCGCCGGTTCTCATGTCTTGTTCTCCAGTTCGGCCAAAATCTCGGCCGTGTGTTCGCCAAGCCTCGGCGACGGACGTTCGTAGACCAGCGGCGTGGCGCTGAACAATATCGGCGCGCGCACCGAGGGCAGCGTCGCGCCGTGGCCGTCCGCCAGGTCCATGCGCATGCCGCGGGCCACGACCTGTGGGTCGGCGAAGGCTTCGGCGATGTTGTTGATCGGGCTGGCGGGCACGCTTTGCGCCTCGAGCGCGGCGAGCAGCTCGGCCTTGGCGCGGCCTGCGAGCGCCGCGACGATGTGCTGGCGCAACGCCTTGCGGTTGGTGACGCGGGCCGCGTTGGTCGCATACGCGTCGTCGTCGGCAAGTCCGGCAAGACCGGCGACGGCGCAGAACTTTCGGAACTGGCCGTCATTGCCGACGGCGAGGATGATATGGCCGTCCTTGACCGGCAGCACCTCGTAGGGCGCGATGTTCATATGGGCGTTGCCCATCTGCACCGGGGCGACGCCGGAGACCAGATAGTTGAGGTTCTGGTTGCCGAGCACCGAGACCTGCGCGTCGAGCAGCGCCATGTCGATGTGCTGGCCTTCGCCGGTCGCCTCGGCGTGGCGCAGCGCCGCCTGGATGGCGATGACGGAATAAAGGCCGGTAAAAATGTCGGAGATGGCGACGCCTGCCTTTTGCGGCTCGCGGCCCGGCTCGCCGGTGATCGACATCATGCCGGCCATGCCCTGGATGATGAAGTCGTAACCGGCGCGCGGCGCGTAAGGGCCGGTCTGGCCGAAACCGGTGATCGAGCAATAGACGAGGCGCGGGTTGAGCGCGCGCACGCTGTCATAGTCAAAACCGTATTTCTTCAGGCCGCCGACCTTGAAGTTTTCGATCAAAACGTCGGCGCCGGCGATCAGCTGGCGCAGCGTGGCCGCGCCTTGCGCTGTCGTGAAGTCGATGGCGATGGAGCGCTTGCCGCGATTGGCGCAGTGGTAGTAGGCGGCCGACAGGTTTTCGCCGTCGGAGCCCTCGACAAAGGGCGGGCCCCATTTGCGGGTGTCGTCGCCGCCGTCCGGGTTCTCGATCTTGACCACGTCTGCGCCGAGATCGGCTAGAACCTGGCCGGCCCAGGGACCGGCGAGGATGCGGGCCAGTTCGATGACGCGGACGCCGGAGAGGGGAGGATTCGACATAGCGGCTGACTACCAGAATTGGTACAGCGGCGCCACGGTGGCGCGGCTGGTCCAGACCCCTGCTACGTCGCCGGAACGACGCGGTCGAGCCAGTCGGCGAATTGCCGCATCGCCTGATCGCGGTTCACTTCGTTCAAGGTTTCGTGGCGGGTATCGGCGTAAATCGTTGATTGCAGATTCGAAAAGCCCATCGCCTTGAGGCGGGAGGCGAGTGTTTCGATGGCCTTGCCTTTCATGGTGGCCGGGTCTTCGTCGCCGCCGACAAGATAGAGCGGCAGGTCGCGGCGCATGGTCGAATAACGGCTGCGGTCGGCGCCGTTGAGGATGAAACCGAACAGGTCGCGCCACATCGACACCGAGGCGTCCCAGCCGCACAGCGGATCTGCGACATAGGCGGCGACCACGGCCTCGTCGTGCGAGAGCCAGTCAAACAGCGTCTTGTGGTTGGGGATCGCCTTGCCCCAGGCCCGAAAAGTCATCGCCGGCAAGATGCGCGACGGGACGTCCGAGCCGAGGCGCATGCGCTCGAACGCCAGAATGGCGATGGCGAGGCGGGCGAGCGCGCCGCCGGTCAGGTCCGAGTTCCAGATCGCGCCGGCGGCGACGCGGGCGGAATGGGCCTGCAGGAAATTCATGCAGATCATGCCGCCCATGGAGTGGCCCATGGCGACGACCGGCAGGCCGGGATACTCGCTGGCGATCAGGTCGTGCACGGCGACGACGTCGGCGACCGCCTTGTCGCCGCCGTCCTGCGCCGCGAAGCGGCCGAGCGGCGCGTCCGGCGCGGTGGTGTAGCCGTGGCCGCGATGGTCGTGGGCGTAGGCGGCAAAGCCCCTGGCGGCGAGGAAATCGGCGAACTGGGCGTAGCGCGCGGCGTGTTCGGCAAGGCCGTGACTGACCTGGACGACGCCGCGGGCGCGCCCGTCGGCGCGGCGCGAATAGAGATTGAGCTTGGCGCCGGTCGGCGAAGCATGTGTGATCTGCCGGTCAAAAGACATCGAGCCACCGCGTCCAGGGCAAACGCCCGTTTCGTCTCCTGCTGTTCAAGCACAGTCGCATTGCATCGCAAAGCCAGAAAAGACTTTCGCGCAAAGTTGAGGGACGGACCTGAACGACCGGGTTGCCAACATTGTATGAGGACTGTTTCATGGCGTTCGGGAACACTCACGACAATGGAGCAACCACCGATGCTATCGAGACGGACGTTTTCACTCGCCGCCGCGACGCTGCTTGCAGGGTTTGCAACCGGTTCACAGGCGCTCGCCGACACCGACATCAAGTTCACGCTGGACTGGAAATTCGAAGGCCCGGCGGCTGGCTTCTTCCTCGCCCAGGACAAGGGCTACTTCAAGAAGGAGGGACTGAACGTCACTATCGACACCGGCAACGGTTCGGTCGAGGCGATCCCGCGCGTCGCCACCGGCGCCTACCAGATGGGGTTCGGCGACATCAATTCGCTGATCAAGTTCCTCGACACCGACCCGACCCAGAAGGTCAAGGCGGTGATGGTCGTCTATGAAAGGCCGCCGTTCTCGATCATCGGCCGCAAGTCGAAGGGCGTGACCGAGGATCCGAAGTCGGTCGAGGGCAAGAAGCTCGGCGCGCCGCCGCCGGACGGGGCGTTCGCGCAGTGGCCGGCCTTCGTGCAGGCGGCCGGCATTGACGCCTCCAAGGTGACGATCGAAAGCGTCGGCTTCCCGGTGCGCGAGCCGATGCTGGCGCAGGGACAGGTCGACGGCATCTTTGGCTTCGCCTTCTCCTCGGTGCTGAACCTCAAGGCGCAGGGCGTGCCCGCCGACGATATTTCGATGATCCTGATGGCCGAAAACGGGCTCGACCTCTACGGCAACTCGATCCTGGTCAACACCGATTTCGCCGCCGCCAACCCGGACGCCGTCAAGGGTTTTGTCAAGGCGCTGGCCAAGGGGTTCGCCGACGCTGTGGCTGATCCGGTCGCCGGCGCCGAGGCGGTGATGAAGCGCAACGGCGTGCTGAAGAAAGACATCGAGGTCGAACGCCTGAAGATGGCCAACGATCTCAACATCAAGACGCCTTATGTCGTCGCCAACGGTTTTGGCGGTATCGACCAGGGCAAGCTCGCCAAGTCTATCGAATATCTGACGATCTCGATGAAGCTGACCGGCAAGGTGAAGCCGGAGCAGATTTTCGACGCCTCCTACCTGCCGCCGAAGGAAGAGCGGATGCTGCCCTAGGACGGCGCCAGCCCTCCCCCTTGCGGGGAGGGTCGAACCGCAGGTTCGGGGTGGGGGTGCGATCGCTCCCGACGACCCCCACCCCGCTCACCATGTTCGCGACCCTCCCCGCAAGGGGGAGGGTGAGGGCCGACGCACAATGACCAATCTCGTTTCCATCTCCAATGTCGACATGCGCTATGGCGGGCCGGGCGGGCTGCTGGCGGTGGAGGGCCTGACGCTTGACGTCGCCAGGGGCGAGTTCGCGGCGGTCGTCGGTCCGTCCGGTTGCGGCAAGTCGACTTTGATGAAGCTGGTCACCGGGCTGCACCTGCCGCAAGGCGGCACGGTGACGGTTGCCGGCGAGCGCGTCACCAAACCGGTTTCGATCGTCGGCATGGCGTTCCAGAACCCGACAATGCTGCCGTGGCGCACGACGCTGGACAATGTGCTGCTGCCGCTCGAGATCGTCGAGCGGCACCGCAAGCGGCTGCGCTCGCACCGGGCCGAATATGTCGCCAAGGCCGAAAACCTGCTGGAGACGGTCGGCCTGAAAGGGTTCGGCGAAAAATATCCCTGGCAATTGTCGGGCGGCATGCAGCAGCGGGCGAACCTGTGCCGCGCGCTGATCCACGAGCCGGAACTGCTGATGCTGGACGAGCCGTTCGGGGCGCTCGACAGTTTTACCCGCGAGGAATTGTGGTGCGTGATCCGGGACCTGCACGCGGCGCAGCACGTCACCATCGTGCTGGTGACGCACGACCTGCGCGAAGCGGCGTTTCTGGCCGACAAGATATTTGTGATGAGCGCGCGGCCCGGCCGCATCCTGCAGGAGCGCAAGGTTCCGTTCGCCCGGCCGCGCCAGCTCGACCTGATGTATGAGCCCGCGTTCAACGATCTGGTGCACGAATTGCGCGGGGCGATCGCCGAAGCCAGGAGCGCGGCATGATGGGGTCGGGATTTCAGCGCGTCGCGCCGTGGGTCTATACGATCGGGCTGTTCGTCGTGTGGGAGGTGGTGGTGCGGGCCTTCGGCATCGCCCAATATGTGCTGCCGGCGCCGTCGGCGATCTTTCAGTCGATCGTAGAGTTCTGGCCGGCGATCTGGAAGAACTCGCTGCAGACGCTCTACACGACTCTGGTCGGCTTCGCGCTGGCGATCGTCGGCGGCATGGCGCTCGGGCTCCTGGTCGGCTGGTCGAAGTCGATCTATGCCGGGCTCTATCCGCTGATGATCGGCTTCAACGCGATCCCCAAGGTCGCGGTGGTGCCGATCCTGGTGATCTGGTTCGGCATCGGCACGATCCCCGCGGTGCTGACCGCCTTCCTGATCTCGTTCTTCCCGATCGTGGTCAATGTCGCGACCGGGCTGGCGACGATCGAGCCGGAGACCGAGGACGTGCTGCGGGCGCTGGGCGCAAAAAAGATGGACATCATGCTGAAAGTCGGCATCCCGCGCTCGATGCCCTATTTCTTCGGCTCGCTGAAGGTGGCGATCACATTGGCGTTCGTCGGATCGGTCGTGTCGGAGACAGTGGCTTCCAACAACGGCCTTGGCCAGATGATGTCGGCGGCGCAGTCGCAGTTCAACGTGCCGCTGGTGTGGGCGGGGCTGATCATGCTCGCGCTGGAAGGCATCGTCATGTACGCGGCGATGGCGTGGCTGGAGACGCGGATGACCGGCTGGGCGCATCGCGGGCAGGGCGGGCAGGCCTGAGCGGAACCCATCGCCGGCCGGGACGTTAGACAGCGGGCGGCCGGATTGCCGAGGAGATGGCCATGCAAAAGATGATATTCGTCAACCTGCCGGTCGCCGACCTCGCCAGGTCGACGGCGTTCTACGAGGCGATCGGCGCGACCAAGAACGCCCAATTCTCCGACGATGACACATCTTCGATGGTGATTTCGGAGACGATCGTGGTGATGTTATTGACGCATCGCCGCTGGAAGGAATTCACCGGCAAGGCAATCCCCGACGCCCACGCCACCGCCCAGGTGATGCTCGCTTTGTCGGAGCAGAGCCGGGCCGACGTCGACGCAAGGGTGGCTGCGGCGTCGAAGCTGGGCAAACCCGACCCGAACCCGGTCCAGGACCACGGCTTCATGTATGGCCGCTCGTTCGAGGACCCCGACGGCCATATCTGGGAAGTGTTCTGGATGGACCCGGCGGCGGTCGGCGGCTGAACGGGCGACCCGGCCGGCGCCGGTCCGGTGAAGCGGCGTCTTCGCGCATTGCCCTTCGCCGGCCTTTCGCCTACATAGCGCGCAATCTCCAATCCAGTTCGACGGGATACGCGCGCGTGGCACGCCAGTTCATCTATCACATGTCGGGTCTCTCCAAGGCCTATGGCGCCAAGAAGGTGCTCGACAATGTTCACCTCTCCTTCTACCCCGACGCCAAGATCGGCATCCTTGGCCCCAACGGCTCGGGCAAGTCGACGATCCTGCGGATCATGGCGGGGCTGGACAAGGAGTTCCAGGGCGAGGCCTGGCTGGCCGAGGGCGCGACCGTCGGCTATCTGGCGCAGGAGCCGCAGCTCGACCCGGCCAAGACCGTGTTCGAAAACGTCATGGACGGCGTCGCCAGGAAGACGGCGATCATCGAGCGCTACAACGAGCTGATGATGAACTACTCCGACGAGACGGCGGACGAGGGCGCCAAGCTGCAGGACGAGATGGACCGCCTCAACCTGTGGGACCTCGAACAGCAGGTTGAGATGGCGATGGACGCGCTGCAGTGCCCGCCCGCCGACGCCGACGTCAACAATCTGTCGGGCGGAGAGCGCCGCCGCGTGGCGCTGTGCCGGCTGCTGCTGGAACAGCCCGATCTGCTGCTGCTCGACGAGCCGACCAACCATCTCGACGCCGAGACGACGCAATGGCTGGAAAAGCACCTGCGCGACTATCCGGGCTCGGTGCTGATCATCACCCACGACCGCTACTTCCTCGACAACGTCACCGGCTGGATCCTTGAACTCGACCGCGGCCGCGGCATTCCCTACGAGGGCAATTATACCAAATATCTCGACGCCAAGGCCAAGCGGCTGGTGCAGGAAGGCCGCGAGGACGACGCCCGCCAGAAGGCGATCTGGCGCGAGCGCGAGTGGATCGCGTCGTCGCCAAAGGCCCGCCAGACCAAGTCGAAGGCGCGCATCAAGGCCTATGAGGACCTGGTGGAGCAGGCGCACAACAGGAAACCGACCGACACCCAGATCGTCATTCCGGCCGGCGAGCGCCTCGGCAATGTGGTGATCGAGGTCGAGGGGCTGAAGAAGGGCTATACCGACGAGATCCTGATCGAGGACCTGTCGTTCAAGCTGCCGCCGGGCGGCATTGTCGGCGTCATCGGCCCCAACGGCGCCGGCAAGACGACGCTGTTCAGGATGATCACCGGGCTGGAAAAGCCCGACGCCGGCTCGATCCGCATTGGCGAGACCGTCAAACTCGGCTATGTCGACCAGAGCCGCGACGCGCTCGACCCCAACAAGAACGTCTGGGAAGAGATTTCCGGCGGGGCCGAGGTGATCAAGCTCGGCAAGCACGAGGTCAACAGCCGCGCCTATTGCTCGTCGTTCAATTTCCGCGGCCAGGACCAGCAGCAGAAGGTCGGCAATTTGTCCGGCGGCCAGCGCAACCGCGTCCACCTGGCCAAGATGCTGAAGCGCGGCGGCAATGTGCTGCTGCTCGACGAACCGACCAACGACCTCGACACCGAAACGCTGGGCGCGCTGGAAGACGCGCTGGAAGCCTATGCCGGCTGCGCCGTGATCATCTCGCACGATCGCATGTTCCTCGACCGCATGGCCACCCACATGCTGGCCTTCGAGGGCGACGCGCATGTCGAATGGTTCGAGGGCAATTTCGAGGAATACGAAAAGGACAAGCTGCGCCGGCTGGGCCCGGAAGCCTCCGCCCCGCATCGTATGACGCACAAGCGGCTGACGCGCTGATACCGCGCATTCGGGCGAGGGCGGGCAGCAAGAGCCCGCCTTCTGCGCTTGCGGGCCGACGTGGCGCGAGCACAAGAGGCTGACCCGGCAGGGCTGGCAGGTCAGCGTTTGGCGATGCGGCAATCCCCCCATGTCCAGGGGCGCTGGAAAGCAGAACTCGCGCGGCGGCTTTCAATTTTCTGGCTGGCGGTATTCCGCCGATTCCGGCGGCGTGTCGCCCGATGTCCATTCCGTTCACACCGATCATCTCGAACGGCCGGTGATGATGACCGACAGCGCCAGGGCGATCGTGTGGCAGGCGCGCTATCAGCCGTTCGGCGAGGTCCATTCGATCACCGGTCCGGCAAGCCTCGACCGGCGCTTCCCCGGCCAGTGGTTCCAGATGGAAACCGGGCTTCACTACAATTGGCATCGCCACTACGACCCCACGACCGGCCGCTACGTGCCGCTCTTTCCCCGATCGTCCACATAGAGTTCTGGCGTCATGGAAAATACGGCGACGGGGCACCCGCCTGCGCCGCCGCCGACAATCTTGGGGCGAAGCTTCTCCATGTGGGTGGTCGAGACGCCATATGTTTCTGGTTGCTTGCCAAACAACTTGTGATTTTGCTTCAGCCAGGATTGAAGTTGAGTAGATCGAGTCACAACGATACCTGCATCTGCAATCCGCAGATCGAACAAAAGTCGAAAATTGTTCAGGTCGCGGTCGAAAAATGGATCTTTGTTGTTCCATTCGAGTTCAAGTGCGACTTTGTCTCGAAAACAATCCACAGCATGCGTCGGGCTTTCGGAGGCAACGCCATCGACGACAATCGAAGTTTCGAATTTGTGCTCTTTCCAGCCTCGGTCGTAGAATTTTGAATCGATCGCGGCCGCAATAGCGGATTTGTTACCTTTTCCTTTTGCGATAAGGTCACTGTGCAGCAACTTGAATGAGCCAAGAATCTCAAGTGTGTCAGTCCATTCTTTGGGATGGACGCGTTCAAGAATGGCGATTGCATTTCGCCATCCGTAGCAATCCCACCCTCTCAGCAGGTCGACCTTGTCTAGCCCGATTGATGCATGGCGAT
>DDFA01000002.1:29175-49443 GCA_002336975.1 Phyllobacteriaceae bacterium UBA1940 | reverse complement strand
ATCAAATCCGTCCACACGGCCTAGGTACTTTTCTCGTGGTGAAATATTCAGGTGAACCGCGAAAATGACTGAAGATTGCGACTTTTTGGGCATGTTTATCGACAGTGCGACAGGTATCCGCGCCTGAACCACGAAGCGGTTACTTCCCGGTCTTTCATGTCGTCAGACGGGACTCGGCCGGTCGCCGGCCGGCAACGGCTTCGTCGAGGCGTTCAAAGGCAAGTTGAGGAGTGAATGCCCTGACACGCACCGGTTCGCGACAGTTGCCGATGCCGCCGAAAAGCTGGAGGACCGGCGTGGATGCTGGAACCGGGATCACGCTGACAGCGCAATCGGGTCGAACGTCGCCGCCGCTTTGCGTGATCCCGGCGGCGCAACCGGCACCTCACCATCATCAGAGCCGGACAATTCTGCCGACCGGCTGACCACGCTTGGTCCAAAAGCAGGCCCGCGCGCGATCTCCCGTCACAGGCGCGGATCGTCAATCGGGCCGTGACGCCGGACGAGCGACGCCGAGCATGACCGAAAACCTACTGCATCGGTTCGAAAATCGAAATTGATTTTCCGAAGCACGATGCAGTAGATTCAAGGAGTTAGAGCGTCCTTTGCGCATCCAATTGGACACGCGGCGCTTTAGACCGAGCGGGACCTGATTGCGTTCAGCGCAAAATCGGTAAGGTGAGCGCGTCGCTCGGCGACCGCCTCGGGCGAACGCAATTCCCGGTTGAAGATCCGGCTCAGCGTGTGGCTGTTGGCGAAATAGAAGAACGCCATACCGGCGATCGACAGATAGACATGCAGCGGGTCGAGCCCCTTACGGAAGACGCCATCGGCCTCGCCGCGCGTCAGCGTCTCGCCGATCAGGTCGACGATCGGCCGGTTCACCGCCTCGACGCGCGACGATCCCTGCAGGTGACGGCCGCCATGGGCGTTCTCATCCGCGACCAGCGAGACGAAATCGGGGTGCTCGGCCAGATAGTCGAATGAAAACTCGATCAGCCGCCGCATCGCCTCTTCCGCCGGAAACCGGCTCAGATCGAGCTCCTGTTCCCGCTGGCGGATCCGCGAATAGACATGTTCCAGCACAGCCGCGTAGAGCCCGTCCTTGTTCTCGAAATAGTGGTAGACGAGTTGCTTGTTGACGCCGGCGCGCCGGGCAATGTCATCGACGCGCGCCCCTTCCAGGCCGCGCTCGGCAAACACCTCGCCAGCCGCCTCCAGCAAAACCTCGCTCGACGGAGCGCGGTTGGGGTCGCTCTTTTTTCTGCCGGGCCGGGATGCTTGGGCTGCGCTCATGAAAATCAACTGGGCGGTTGGATTTTGTTGACTCAACTTGTAGCGCGCGACATGCTCCCGAGGCAACAGTCGCGATTTTTCCGTCCACCAGGTCCGCTGCAAGGCCTGGCCTGACACATCTGCAACCTGGAAACGGCAGCCATGTGGCGTCTCACCCTCAACCTTTGCAACGAGGTCGTCCGCGAGCTGGATTTCCGAGCCCAGTGCGCATTTGCGCGCGACAGCGGTTATGACGGCCTGGAGATCGCGCCCTTCACCCTTGCCGACGATCCGACCCGCCTGACCGCGGCGCAGATCGCCGCCATCAAGGATACGGCGCTGTCGGAGGGCACGCGCATCTCCGGCCTGCACTGGCTGCTCGCGGCGCCAACCGGACTGTCGATCACGTCCGACGACGATGCGATGTTCGAAGCCGCCTGCGCGGCGGGCCTGCGGCTGATCGATCTGTGCGCCGGGCTCGGCGGGTCATATCTCGTGCACGGCTCGCCCAGGCAGCGTGAACTGCGCCCGGGCGAAGAGGCGAGCGGCCGCCGCCGCGCTCTGGCCTACTTCGCCCGCATGGCGCAGGCCGCGTCGGATCGCGGCGTCTCCTACATCCTCGAACCGCTGGCGCGCGGCGACACGAAGCTGGCGGCGAGCGTCGACGAGGCCGTCGAAATCGTCGGCCGGATCGGTTCGCCGGCGCTGCGGACAATGGTCGACTGCTACGCCGTTGCGGCGAACGGCGACGACGTCGCCGCGACGCTCGACCGGTGGCTGGCGTGCGACCGCGTCGCCCATGTCCACCTCAACGACGACAACAAGGGCGCGCCGGGACAGGGCGGCATCGACTTCGCATCCGTCATCGGCGTCCTGCGCAACCACAACTTTGCCGGCGAAGCGGCGATCGAACCGTTTGTCTACAATCCCGACGGCCCGGCCTGCGCCGGCGCGGCGTGCGCCTATGTCCGGGCCCTGGAACGCGGTGAATTCAACGATCCCGCGCGACCGCCGCGGGCAAGCGGGAGATCAGCGGATTGAAAATATCCATCGTCGCGGACGAACTGTCCAACGACCCGGAAACGGCGTTCGAACTGGGGCTGGAATGGGGCGTCGATGCGTTCGAACTGCGCGGGGTCTTCGACCGGCGCGCGCCGCGCATCGAGCCGCATCTGCGGCGGCGGCTGATCCGCGCGGTGCGGCAATTCGGCGTATCGATCACGGCCGTTTCGCCCGGGCTTTTCAAGATCCCCCTGCCCGGCCCGGCGCCTGACCGGTCCAATCTGGGATGGATGAACAAGAGCCTCGATCTCGCCTGGTCGCAAGCGCACCGATTGCTGGCGGACCACATCGACAACCTCGTGCCCGAAACGATCGATTTCGCCAGTGAAGTCGGCGCGCGCATGCTCATCGTCTTCAGCTTCGAGCGCCGCGGCGATGGGTCGGCGGGGGTTCCGCCGGCGGCGGTGGAGGCGCTGGCCCGCGCCGGCGAAGCGGCGGCCCGCGCCGGCATGACGCTGGCGATCGAGACGGAAGAGGGCCATTTCGCCAACACCGGCAGCCGCACCGCCGCGCTTGTCCGTGCCATCGGCCTCGACAATGTCGGCGTCAACTGGGACCCGGCCAACGCCCTCATCGACGGCGACGTTCCCTACCCCGACGGCTATCTCGCGGTGCGGCCCCACCTGAAAAACGTTCACTTCAAGGACGTCGAAGTCGACGCCGATGGACGCTGGCGCATCGTCGACAAGGGCGGCGTCGACTGGCTCGGGCAGATCGCGGCGCTCGCGCGCGACGGCTACGACGGCGCCATCGCCATCGAACCACATCTGTCGCCCTCGATCGCCTCGTGCCGGCGGGCGCTGCACCGGCTCCGGAGTCTGATTTCCGATGCCAGGGAATGTCGCTGAAATTTTTTCAACCATATAGTTGATTACAACGACAGACGTGGTTAGTCTCGAAACTGTCTGGAACGGCAATCGGGAGCGAGGGATGCGCAGTTCGACAGCGCCACAAGTGCAGCCTGCCGGCGATTGCGATCCGTCGTCGGGGCTTGGCGGTTCCGGACTTCCGGCGTCGTTCGACGACGACGCCGCACTCGACGATTTTCTGTCGCGGCCCGACCGGACCCTGGTCGACGACATGCAGCGGTTGGACGGTGACATCCTCATCCTCGGCGTCGCCGGCAAGATGGGCCCGACCCTGGCGCGGCTCGCCAGGAACGCCGCGCCCGGCAAGAGGATCATCGGCGTCGCCCGCTTCAACGAGCCCGACCTGCGCCGGGAGCTTGAAGGCCACGGCATCGAGACCATTCGCGCCGACCTTCTCGACGCGGCTCAGGTCGATGCACTGCCGCGCGTCGCCAACGTCCTGTTCATGGCCGGCATGAAATTCGGCGCCAGCGCCAATCAGGCGCTGACCTGGGCGATGAACGTGCATTGTCCGTCGATCGTCGCCTCGACCTTTCGCGAGTCGCGCATCGTCGCCTTCTCCACCGGCAACATCTATCCGCTGGTCGACGTGCTGTCGCAGGGCGCGCAGGAATCGACGCCGCCGGGTCCGCGCGGCGAATACGCCCAGAGCTGCCTCGGCCGCGAGCGGATTTTTGAGTATTTCTCCGGCCTGCACGGCACGCCGGGACGGCTATTCCGGCTGAACTACGCCATCGACCTGCGCTACGGCGTACTGCACGACCTGGCGATGCGCATCAAGGCCGGCATCGCTATCGACCTGTCGCTGATGGGCCATGTCAACGTCATCTGGCAGGGCGACGCCAACGCCCAGGCGCTGCGTTCGCTGCTTCACTGCACAGGGCCGACCTCGCCGATCAATATCAGCGGGCCCGAGACCCTGTCGGTGCGCTGGCTGGCAGAGGAGTTGGGGGCACGCCTTGGCGTTGCGCCGCAGATCGTCGGCGCCGAAGCGCCGACGGCCTGGCTGACCAACAGCGCCCGGGCGGCGGAACTGTTCGGCTATCCGCGCGTGCCGCTCAGGCGCATGCTCGACTGGGTCGCCGACTGGGTCGGCCGCGACATGCCGAGCTTCAACAAGCCGACCAAATACGAGGTTCGCGATGGCGGCTTCTAGCGCCCCCGCGATCCGACCGCTGACCGCGCGCGACGTCGACGGCGGCATGGCGCTGTCGAGCGAGGCCGACTGGAACCAGGTGCCGGACGACTGGCGCCATTTCATCAGCTGCGGCAAGGCTTTTGGCATGCAAGCGCCCGACGGGCGGCTGATCGCAAGCGCCGCCGCCCTGCCCTATGACGGCCCCTACGGCTTTATCGGAATGGTGCTGGTGACGCGGCAATGGCGCCGGCAGGGCCTGGCGACGCTTCTCATCGACCGCTGCGTCGAGGAGTTGCAGTGCATCGGCAGGACGCCGGTGCTCGACGCGACCGCCGACGGCGTAAAAGTCTATCGCCGCCAGGGGTTCGTCGGCCAGTTCGACTTCGACCGCTGGCAGGGCCACATCGACGGCGCGGCGCAGCCCGCAGCGCCCACCCCGCCGGTGAGCGATCTCGACGCGGCCGCCAACGGCGCGCGGCGCGACCGCCTGATGCAGGATTTTCTCGGACGCCGCGACACCATCGCGTTGGGCGACGCCGCCGGTTTCGCAATGATCCGGGCCGGCCGCCGCGCCTTTCAGGCCGGTCCCGTCGTCACCGGGGACGAAAGCGCCGCAATCGGCCTGGTCGCTCGGCTGTTCGCCCAGGTCAGCGGCCTCGTCTATATCGACGTCCCCACCGCATGGCGCGGGCTCGGCGACTGGCTGCGCGCCCGCGGCTTCGACATTCAGCGCAGTTTCACCCGCATGGCGCTCGGGCGGGCGGAACCGTTTTGCCGGCGCGACCGGCTGTTCGCCGTCGCCGGACCGGAGTTTGGATGATGGCTGACGGCAAGGGTCTCGACATACTCGCGGCGGGCACGGTCATCCCGGCGCACCCGCTGGCGCTGACGGCCGCGCGCCGGCTCGACCAGCGCCGCCAGAAGGCGCTGACGCGCTACTACATCGACGCCGGATCGGGCGGACTTGCGGTTGGCGTGCACACCACCCAGTTCGCCATCCGCGAGGTCGGGCTTTACCGCGAGGTGCTGGAGCTTGCGGCGACAACCGCCGCGCAGTGGAGCGACCGGCCGCTGGCGATGGTCGCCGGGCTCGCGGGCAAAACCAGACAGGCGGCGGCCGAGGCCGACACCGCCCGCTTGCTCGGCTATGACGCCGGCCTGCTCAGCCTCGCGGCGATGAAAGGCGAACATGCCGACGCAATCATCGAACATTGCGCGGCGGTCGCCGAGCACATCCCGGTCATCGGATTCTATCTCCAGCCCGCCGTCGGCGGCATCAATCTCGACGCGGCGTTCTGGACCCGCTTCGCCGCCATTCCCGGCGTCGTCGCCATCAAGGTCGCGCCGTTCAACCGCTATCGCACACTCGACGTGATGCGCGGCGTAGCCGAGGCCGGCGCGGAAAAGCGCATCGCACTCTATACCGGCAATGACGATCACATCGTGCTGGACCTGGTGACGCCGTTCACGTTCATGCGTGAGGCCAAGCCGGTGACGGTTCGCTTCACCGGCGGCCTGCTCGGCCACTGGTCGGTGTGGACCAGGAGCGCGGTCGACCTGTTCCGTCGCTGCCGCGCCGCCGCCGGGGACGATGCGGTCGCCGCCGATCTGCTGGCGCTGGACGCGCGCGTCACCGACTGCAACAGCGCCTTTTTTGACGTCGCCAACAATTTCCACGGCTGCATAGCCGGTTGCCACGAAGTCCTGCGACGGCAAGGCCTTCTCGAGGGGATCTGGTGCCTCGATCCCGGCGAAGGTCTCAGTCCCGGCCAGTCGTCCGAGATCGACCGGGTCCTGCGCCAGCATAGCGATCTTGCCGACGACGCCTTCGTCAAGGCCAATCTCGAACGGTGGCTCGGCTGATGAGGATCGCGGGCCTGGAGATCTTCGTACTCGAATTTCCGTTCAGGAGCCCGTTTCTGATCGCCGGCGGCGTCGCCGGCCATCCAGGGCAGCCCTCGCCGCGCGTCCTGGTGCGGCTCGAAACCGAAGGCGGCGCGGTCGGTTGGGGCGAGGCCACGCCAACGCCGCGCTGGACCTACGAGACGACCGAGACGATCGTCTCGACGCTCAGCCGCTACCTCGCGCCGGCGGTTGTCGGCCTCGCACTGTGGGACTTCGACGGGCTGCACCGCGCCATGGACCGCGCGATCAGTCCTGGTGTCACCCCGGGCTCGCCGCTGGCGAAGTCGGCGATCGACATTGCCGCCCATGACGCGCTCGGCCGCGCTGTCGGCATGCCGGTCTACCAGCTTCTGGGCGGGCGGCGGCGCGACGCGTTCGATCTGTCGTGGATGATCTCGGTGTCCGAACCAGCCGGCGCGCGCGCGCTGGCGCTGGAAGGCCTGGCGGCCGGCTATGACGTATTCGACGTCAAAGTCGGCATGCATGGCGAGGCCGGCGACATCGAGCTTGTGCGCGCGACCCGCGAGGCGGTCGGCGACCGCGTCATCCAGGTCGACGCCAATCGCGGTTATTCGCTGGCGGCCGCCCGCCGCCAGGCCGATCGTTTCGCCGGGTTCGGCGTAACCTTGTTCGAGCAGCCGCTCGACGGCTTCAACATCTCCGGGTACCGGACGCTTTGCGCATCGAGCCCGGTCGAGATCGGCATCGACGAGAGCCTGCGTTCGGTCGCCGACCTGATCGAATATGTGCGGGCCGACGCGATCCATGTCGCCGTCGCCAAGCTGCAGCGCAATTCAGGCTTTCACCGCTCGCGCCAGCTTTGCCAGGCTGCCGAGGCGGCGGGTCTCGGCCTGTCGCTGTCGGGCCTGACGGAAACCGATCTCGGCCTGGCCGCCGGGCTGCATCTGGCCGCGGCGTTCGGCATCTCGCCGCTGCAGCTCAACGGCCCGCAATATATCGAGACCAATTTTCTCGCCCAACGGCTGTGGCGCGGCGGCGGCCGGGTCCGTCTGCCGGAAGGTCCAGGACTGGGCGTCGAGGTCGACGAAGTCTTCGTGCGCAAGCACGCCGTGGAGGTGAAGCTGTGACACTCATCGCGCGCAAGCTGACGGAGTGGTTCCCGGCCTTTGTCCTCTTCGCCAGCCTGCTGGCGCTGTGGCAGGTTTCGGTCACCACATTCGGCATCCGGGAATATCTGCTGCCGAGCCCGGCCTCGGTCTGGCATGCCATGACCTCGGGCGAGATCCGCTGGGCGGGGCACATCTGGGCGACCACGCTCGCCATTTTCGGCGCGTTCGTCATTGCGGCCATCGGCGGCGTTCTGCTTGGCACGATCATCGCGTGGTCAAGCGTCCTCAACCGGGCGCTGATGCCGTTTCTGGTGTTCGTCAACACGCTGCCCAAGGTTGCGGTGGCGCCGCTGTTCATGCTGTGGCTGGGCTATGGCATCCTTCCCAACATGCTGATCGGCGCGCTGATCGGCTTCTTCCCCGTCGTCATCAACACCGCCGTCGGCCTGTCGCAGATCGACGACGACATGCTCGATCTCGGCCGCGTCTTCAACGCGCCGAAATGGAAAGTCTTCGCCAAGATCCGCATTCCAAACGCCTACCCCTACATTCTGTCGGCGCTGAAGGTGACCGCCACCTCGGCGGTCGTCGGCGCCATCGTCGGCGAGTTCGTCGCCTCGCAGCGGGGGCTCGGCTACGTCATCATCACCTCCCAGAGCAGCATGAACACGCCGCTGGCGTTCGGCGCTCTCGTCTGGATTTCGATCATCGGCCTCGTGCTGTTCGGCGCGGTCGCGGGGCTTTCGCGCGTTCTGGCCCCGTGGGCCGAAGGACAGGAAGTGAAGTAACCGCCCGTACAGGGCATCAAATGGGAGCATGCCAATGTTGAAGAAACTGATCGCAACCGCGGCCCTCGCCGGCTTCATGGCCGCTCCGGCCAGTGCGCAGGAAAAGTTCAAGCTCGCCCTCAACTGGTTCCCCGTCGGCGACCACGCCGCCTACTGGGTCGCGCTCGACAAGGGCTATTTTTCCGCCGAGGGTCTCGACGTCACGCTCGAAAACTCCAAGGGGTCGGGCGACTCGATCGCCAAGGTCGACACCGGCGGGGCCGACGCCGGCCTGGCCGACAGCGCCGTCGTCATCGCCTCCAAGGCGCGCGGAACCACGATCAAGGTCGTCGGCATGGTGTTCGACAAGACGCCGCTCAACATCTTCTCGTCGAAGGACAATCCGGTGACCAGCCCCAAGCAGCTCGAGGGCAAGACCATCGGCGCGCCGGCCAATGACGGCCAGCGCCAGATGTGGCCGGCCTTCGCCAAGGCCAACAATATCGACGACAGCAAGGTGACCTGGGTCAATATCGAACCGACCGCCAAGGTTGCGGCGCTTGCCGAAAAGCGCGTCGACACGGTGGCCGACTACACCACCGGCCTACCGCTCTACGAAAAGCCGATGGGCGTCGGCAATGTCGTCGCCATGCCCTGGGCCGACCATGGCTTCGACATGTATTCGATGTCGATCATGGCCAGCGAAAAGACGATGACCGAGCGTCCGGAGGTGCTGAAGAAATTCCTCAAGGCGGCCTATATGGGCTGGCGCGACGTGATCGCCAACCCCGACGAGGCGCTCGCCATCTTCAAGAAGCGGGTGCCCGAGATCGACGAGGTGACCATCGGCGCCAATATGAAGCTCGGCATCAAGCTGCTCGAGACCGACCGCTATCGCCAGCACGGCATCGGCTGGATTGAAGAGGCGAAGATGTGCAACTCCGTCGACCTGGTGAACACCTATATGGGCCTGCCGAAAAAGGTCGAGTGCAAGGACGTCTTCACCACCGACTTCCTCACCAAAGTCGACATGCCTTGAGTTGACGGCTGAACCGGAGACTGCCCGCGTGACCAGAATGATGATCGAACTTGACCGGGTCGGAATGGTCTACCAGACCTCCAGCGGTCCCGTCGAAGCGTTGCGCGGCATTGACCTCTCAGTCGCCGAGGGAGCGTTCATTTCGCTCGTCGGACCAAGCGGCTGCGGCAAGTCGACCTTGCTGCGTGTGCTGGCGGGCCTTCGACCCGCCAGCGCCGGCGGCATTGTCGTCGACGGCCAGACGGTCACGCAGCCGATCTCCAAGGTCGGCATGGTGTTTCAGGCCGCGGTGCTGCTGAAATGGCGCACCGTGCTGGAAAACGTGCTGTTGCCGGCCGAGCTCGCCGGCCTGTCGCCGGCCCGCTACCGCGACCGGGCGCGCCAGTTGCTGACATTGGTCGGGCTCGGTGGGTTTGAGAACAAGCGGCCCGGCGAACTGTCGGGCGGCATGCAGCAGCGCGTATCGCTTTGCAGGGCGCTGCTGCTCGATCCGCCGCTGTTGCTGATGGACGAGCCGTTCGGCGCGCTCGACGCCATGACGCGCGACGACATGAACCTTGAACTGCTGCGCGTGTGGGGCGAAGCCGGCGCAGGCGGCCAGCGCAAGACGGTGCTGTTCGTCACTCACTCCATCCCCGAAGCAGTGTTCCTGTCGGACCACGTCGTGGTGATGTCGCCGCGTCCCGGCCGCATCGCCGAAATCGTCGACATCGACCTGCCGCGTCCGCGCACGGTGGAAACACGCGCCACCGCCGAATTCGGCGTCCTGTCGCTGCGCATCCACGATATTCTGACCGGACGTCTTGCGGGCGCTCCCGGTCGCCCGCTTCAATCGCTTGCCTGACCAGATGCGCGTCCGGCTTGTCGAAATCGAATGCCGCGAACGGCCGTATCGCCTGAGAATGCCGTTCCGCTTCGGCGTGACCACCGCGACGCATGGCCGGCAGGCGATCGTGCGGGCCCGGATCGTTCTCGATAACGGGCTTGAGGCGACCGGCTGGTCGGCCGAGGCGCTCGGCGCGAAATGGTTCGACAAGAACACCGCCCTGACCGACGCGCAGAACCATCACCAGCTGCGCCGCTCGATTGAAATCGCCGCCCGCGCCTATCTGGCGTTGCCGTTCAATACACCTTTCGGCCTGTTCGCCACCGCCTACGACAAGCAGATCGCAGACTGCGCCGCCGAAGGCCTCAATGCGCTGGTCGCATCCTACGGCCAGTCGCTTGTCGACCGGGCCGTTCTCGACGGCTTTTGCCGCGCGCAGGAAACGTCGTTCGACCGCGCCTTGCGCAGTGGAATGGTCGGGCTCGGCTCCAGCCATCTGGCGCCGGAACTCGCGTCGTTCGATTTCTCCCGCCTGTTCGACGGCCGCGCGCCGGCGCAAAATATCGCGGTGCGGCACACTGTCGGCCTTTCGGATCCGATCCTGTCGTCCGACATTGCGCCGGGCGACCGCGTCGATGACGGCCTGCCGCAAAGCCTCGAAGAGGTCGTCGCGTTTTACGGCAACCGCCATTTCAAACTGAAGATCGGCGGCGACCCGGTCGCCGACCTCGATCGGCTCGAGCAGATCGCCTCGGTTCTGGATCGCCGCGGCCATCGCTACGCCGCGACGCTCGACGGCAACGAACAATATTCGCAGCCCGAAATCATCGCCGACTTTTTCGACAGGTTCAGGAGCCGCCCGTCGCTGACGCGGCTTGCCGGCTCGATCCTGTTTGTCGAGCAGCCGGTGCATCGCGCCAGGGCGCTGGCGGCGTCGATCCGGCCGCTGGCGAACCGCATCCCGGTCATCATCGACGAATCCGACGGCGAGCTGTCCGCGTTTTGCGCCGCGCGCCAACTCGGCTACACCGGCGTCTCGTCCAAAGCATGCAAGGGCGTATGGAAATCGATCCTCAACCTGGCCCGTTGCCGGCTATGGAACAGTCAGGAGGGCCAGGACCGCTACTTCATGTCGGCCGAGGATCTGACCTGCGAGCCGGGGATTTCGCTGCAGCAGGATCTTTCGCTGGTGGCGCTGCTGGGGCTCACCCATGTCGAGCGCAACGCACACCATTTCATCGACGGGTTCGGCGACCGGCCGGACGCCGAGGCGCGCGCCTTTCTGGCCGCGCACCCGGACCTCTATCATCGCCAGAATGGCCGGGTGCGGTTGCGCATCGACGAGGGCCAGCTTCGTCTCGGTTCGCTCGACGTCGTCGGCTTCGGCGCGGCGATCGACCCGCTGTTCGACGCCGCCGAGCCGATGCCCAGCGCCGAATGGCCGACGCCCGGCAAGGGGACGGAAGGAGCAAGCCCGTGATGGACGAACTCGACCGGCTGGACGCGATCGGCATCGCCGCGCTGGTGCGCTCCCGACAGGTGTCGGCGCGCGAGGTGCTCGACGCGACGCTTTCCCGCATCGCCGCGCGCAACCCGTCGCTCAACGCCATCGTCACGCCGTTGCACGATGCGGCGGCGCAGGCCATCGCGACAGGACTGCCCGACGGCCCGTTCACCGGCGCACCTTTCGCGTTCAAGGAACTCGTGGTCTCGGTCGTCGGCGCCGCCAGCACGCAGGCCTCAAGGCTGTACGCCAACGCGACGGCGAACGCCGACAGCGAGTTGGTCCGCCGTTGCCGGCAGGCGGGCCTTGTCATTGTCGGCAAGACCAATTCGTCGGAATTCGGCCTTCAGCCAGTCACCGAACCGCATCTGTTCGGCCCGGCGCGCAATCCCTGGAACCCGGCGTTTTCGCCAGGCGGCTCAAGCGGCGGCGCTGCGTCGGCCGTGGCGTCGGCTATGCTGCCGATGGCGCATGCCACCGATGGCGGCGGCTCGATCCGCATTCCGGCGTCGTGCTGCGGCATGTTCGGCCTGAAGCCAACCCGCGCCCGCATCACCGCCGG
Organism: Phyllobacteriaceae bacterium UBA1940; assembly: GCA_002336975.1. GTDB lineage: Bacteria > Pseudomonadota > Alphaproteobacteria > Rhizobiales > Rhizobiaceae > Mesorhizobium_A. The sequence continues at coordinate 37,426 of DDFA01000002.1, read as the reverse complement.
GCCCGAAGGCGGCGAAGGCCTGGCGGGCCTCGCCAGCCAGCACGCAATCACCTGGTCGGTGCGCGACAGCGCCGCCTTGCTCGACGCCACCGCCGGGCCGATGCCGGGCGACCCCTATGCGCCGGCCCCGCCGTCGCGCCCCTATCTCGACGAGGCGGCGCGGGACCCGGCCCGGCTGCGCATCGGATTTTCCACGACTGCCCCCAGCGGCGTCGCGGTGGACCGCGAATGCGCCGAAGCGGCGCTGCGCATGGCGCGGCTTTGCGAGCAGCTCGGCCACATCGTCGAGCAGGCCGAACCGGAATTCGACGTCTGCGTCGCCCGTGCGTCGTTTGCGACCGTCTTCCAGGCGAACACCGCGGTGAATGCCGGTCGCGCCACCGGCGGCGCGCTTCCGGCGCCCGGCCTGATCGAACCGCTCACCCGTGCGGTCGCCGAACGCGGCCTGGCGATCTTCGCCGCCGACTACATTCGCGCGCTGCAGGCGATGCATCGCGAAAGCCGCCACATCGCCGCATTCCATGCGCGCTATGATCTTTGGCTGACGCCGACGCTGGGCGCCTTGCCGCCGCGCATCGGCGTCCATTCATCCGACATTGACGACGTCGACCGCTGGCTCGATCAACTGATGGGCTTCCTGCCGTTCACCTGGATCCAGAACATCACCGGCCAGCCCGCCATGTCGGTTCCGGCCGGCCTGTCGAGCGGCGGCCTGCCGGTCGGGGTCCAGTTCGCCGCCAGATATGGCGAGGAGGCGACGCTGTTTGGTCTCGCCGGGCAAATCGAACGCGCAAATCCATGGCCGAGGCTGGCCGGATAACACAGGCAAGAATCTTGGCCGGCAGCGCTACGCGCGCCTACCGCCTCGTCAGTCACCGGCGAAAACCCGCTTCGCCATCTTGCGGATGAACGACAGCGTTTGGTCGGTCGCCACGAATTGCGGCATGTGGCCGATGCCCTGCAGGACCTCGACGTCGACGCCGCCGAGGCGGTCGCGCATCGACAGGCCCTGCTCCTCGAAATCAAGCACCTGGTCCTTGTCGCCATAGAGCACGCCGACCGGGATCGAGATCTCGCCGACGCGCGCGGCGATCGCGTCGATCTCGCCATTGACCGCGACATAGTCGGTCGAGGTCGCGTAAAAATGGGCGGGTCGCAAGCCCAGCCATCCACCGCCGGCGACGCCGTAGTCGGCCGTCGGCTGCTGCGGACCGAATACGAACGCCAGTGTCTCAGGCGCGGTCTTTGCGGCAAGCGGAATTGCCAGCGTGTGCGCCAGAAACCGCCTGACCAGCGGCGAGGCGATCTCGAGCCCCGCAAACCCCGCGGGCGGGTTTTTCGCCCGCGTCGTCAGCGGCGACAGCAAAGCGAGGCCACGAACCTTGTCCGTGTGCTCCAGCGCCAGCGTCAGGGAAATCAGGCCGCCGAGCGAATGGCCGACCACCAACGGTTTTTCGAGGCCGAGCCTGTCGATCAGGGCGGCGATCACGTGCGCCTGTTCGCGCGGGCGTCCGGTCGCGCCGTCCGCCCTCACCGAATAGCCCGAGCCCGGCCGATCGAGCGCGATCAGCCTGAACTCGCCTTTCATATGGTCGAACAGCGGCCCCTTGAAATGGTGCAACTGGCCGCCCAGCCCGTGCACGAAGACGATCGGCGAGCCCTGCCCCTCGTCGACATAGTGGATGCGGCTACCGCCGATCTCGACGAATTGCCCCGCCGGCGGGATCAACTGCTCGGCCTTTGCCGCCCAGCGGCGCGTCACATAGGCGTTGACGCCGAGATAAAGCGCCAGCGCCAGCAGCACGGAACAGACAAGGTAGAGCAGGATAATCACACGGCGCTCCGACATTTCGTGGCAAGACTGACGGCGCAAACCGCCCGCGTCAACAATCGGCGCTCAGCTCATGCCCACATAGCGACCGGGGCGGTGATTGATCGCGATCACCAGATTGAGCGCAACTGCGCCGGCGATCGACAACAATGCCTGCGTCCAGTCGATCACGAACATCGACAGCCCGAGGATGCACAGGTCAACCGCAAGGGAAAAATAGCCGGCCCTGATGCCGTGCCTTTCCTGCAGATACAGCGCCAACACGTTGAAACCGCCCAGACCCGCCCGGTGACGGAACAGGATCAGCAGCCCGGTTCCCATCAGCCCCCCGCCGATCACTGCAGCGTAGAGCGGCGCGACGTCGGCGATCTCGATCCATTGCGGCGTCAGCCGCGACAAAATCGAAAACAGCGTCACCGCCGCGAAAGTCCGCAGTGTGAACCCCCACCCCATCTTCTTCACGGCCAGGTACCAGAAAGGCAGATTGACGAGGAAGAAGATCACGCCGAAGCCATAGCCGGTGACGTAGCTGATCAACAGCGCAACGCCCGCCGACGAGCCTGTCACCAGCAAGGCCTTCTGGTAGAGCGCCAGCCCCAGCGCCACGAAGCTGACGCCCCAGAGGATCGCGAGAGCGTCCTCCACCAGATTGTGTTTCTCGGGGGTCGATTTCATCAGCCGTCCATTCCAAGCGTCTCGCAAGACTTGCCGCCGGGAATTGTGGCGGACGCGGCGCGCAAGGCCAATACGCTGGGCTGTGGCATGACGCCTCAACGACAACGGGCGGCAATCGCCGCCCGCCGCATCATTCAAATGTCAAGCAGAACGTCAGCTGGCCAGCCTGGCCGCGATCTCGGCGACACGCCGACCCTGGAAGGTTGCGCCTTCCAGCTCCTGCGCCGACGGCATACGCGAGCCATCGCCATTGGTCGTTGTGGTCATGCCGTAGGGCGCGCCGCCGCGCACCACGTCGTTGCCCATCTGGCCCTGATAGGCATAGGACAGCGGCACGATGACCATGCCGTGATGCTGCAGCATCGCCTGGGTGGCGATCAGCGCCAGCTCGGCGCCGCCATGCTGCGTCGCCGTCGAGGCCATCACCGAGCCGACCTTGTTGACCAGCGCGCCCCTGGCCCACAGCGGACCGGTCTGGTCCCAGAAATTCTTCAGCTGCGAGGCCATCGCGCCATAACGGGTCGAGGCGCCGACAATGATCGCGTCATACTGGTCGAGTTCGAGCGGGTCGGCGATCGGCGCCGCCTGGTCGAGCTTGTAATAGGCCGCCTTGGCCACCGCTTCCGGCACGAGTTCGGGAACGCGCTTGACCGTGACGGCTGCGCCGGCGTCGCGGGCGCCGTCGGCCGCCGCGTTGGCCATCGCCTCCATATGTCCCCAGCTCGAATAATAGAGCACCAGCACCTTGGCCATGATCGTCTCCTGCATGCGCCTTTCAAAATGTCACTGCCGTCTAGCCGGTCCGATTGTTCATGGAAAGCGCGACATCGATGACAGACTGTTCACCGAAACGACGCCATTGCGGGCGTCGCGGCGGGCCGGTAATCAAGTCCGCCAGGAGAATTTTCATGAGCGACGTCATCACTGCGGCAATGGTCGTCATCGGCGACGAGATCCTTTCGGGCCGCACCAAGGACCGCAATATCGGCCACCTCGCCGACATACTCACCACGATCGGCGTCGACCTGAAGGAAGTGCGCATCGTGCCGGACGAGGAGGCCGAGATCGTCGCCGCGGTCAACGCGGTGCGCGCCCGCTACACCTATGTCTTCACCACCGGCGGCATCGGCCCGACCCATGACGACATCACCGCCGACGCGATCGCCAAGGCGTTCGACGTGCCCTGCGAATACGACGCAATCGCCTATGCGCTGCTGGAACAGAGCTATGCGTCGCGCAACATCGAATACACCGACGCGCGCAAGCGTATGGCGCGCATGCCGGTCGGCGCCGTCCATATCAACAATCCGATCTCGGTGGCGCCGGGCTTCAATATCGGCAATGTCTATGTGATGGCCGGCGTGCCGGCGATCTTTCAGGCGATGCTCGACAGCGTTACGCCGACGCTCAAGGGCGGCGCGGTGATGCTGTCGCAGACCGTCACCAGCCGGTTTGGCGAGGGAACCATCGGCGGGCCGCTCGGCGACATCCAGAAGGCCAATCCCGAGACGGTGATCGGTTCCTATCCGAAATATCTCGACGGAAAGTTCTGGACCGAACTGGTGGTGCGCTCGCGCGACGCCGCCAGCCTTGCAAAAGCCAAGGCCGAAATCGAGGCAATGCTGGCGAAAATCGCCGCAAACGCCTGAATTCGTGTGGATTGCAGGCGTCCACCGCTTGCCTGCCGGCGTCGAGACGCGGTAATTGCGGCTGCATTCCCGTTGCCGGAGTGCGCCGATGTCCCTTCCCGAAAAAGCTTTCCCCGTCTCGTGGGACCAGTTTCACCGCGACGCGCGCGCGCTTGCGTGGCGGCTCGCCGGCGCCAATTCGGGCCAGTGGAAGGCGATCGTATGCATCACCCGAGGCGGTCTGGTCCCGGCGGCGATCATTTCGCGCGAACTCGGCATCCGGGTGATCGAAACCGTGTCGGTGGCGTCCTACCATGACTATGTGGCGCAGGGTGACATGGTGGTCCTGAAGGATATTTCGCCAAAACTGCTCGCCGACCAGGGAGAAGGCGTGCTGATCATCGACGATCTGACCGACACCGGCAAAACGGCGGCGATCGTGCGCGAGATGATGCCGAAGGCGCATTTCGCCGCTGTCTACGCCAAGCCGATGGGCCGGCCGATGGTCGACACCTTTGTCACCGAAGTCAGCCAGGACACCTGGATCTACTTCCCGTGGGACATGGGCTTCACCTATCAGAAGCCGATCGCCGAAGGCCACGCCGGGTAATCCCCCCAGTCTCGTTCGCCATTCCGGCGCCGGCCGATACGGCGCCACATGACGTTCACAGTGTTGTGCTCACGCCGGCGTCCATGCTTGTTGCATCGGGCGGGGTGGATTCTTATGTGTTAACAGGATATTAACGATCAAATTGTTAAGCTGGCTTAATTCAGGGGTGCGACGGGCTCGACGCGATGCTGATCTCTCACACGACACGTCAGACGGCTTTTGACCGGCTGCGCCGCTTTTTCGGCGGGCTGCCGTGCCGCGTGCAGGCGGCCGCCCTTCCCTGGCGGCAGACCAAGGACGGCGTCGAGGTCATGCTGGTCACCAGCCGCGGCACCGGCCGCTGGGTGCTGCCGAAAGGCTGGCCCGAAAATACTGAACAACTGAGCGACGCGGCGCTGCGCGAGGCCCGGGAAGAAGCCGGGCTCGAGGGCGGAACCGCGCGCGACGAGATCGGCCGCTTTTTCTATTCCAAGGCGCTGCCCAACGGCCGCCGCTGGCAGTGCGAGGTCCACGTTTTTCCGGTCGAGGTCGCAAGCCTGGCCGACAAATGGCCGGAAATGAAAAAGCGCCGTCGGCAGTGGTTCCGCTCGAGCGACGCCGCCAAACTGGTCTCGGAACCCGATCTGGCCGAACTGATCGCCGGATTCGGCAGTAATCCACGACAAATCGCGGTCTGAAGCGCCGGTGCGTCCGCGAGACGTTGATCGCGGCCCCATCCTTGACTAAGCGACCCTGACGGCTGCCGCCGCGGCCCGGCGTCGCGCCCGCGCGGCCGCAAATCGAGACCCAGATAGGTTTTTTGGATGGCCCGGTCGTCTGCCAAGGCGCGCAAGGAAACGCTCGACAAGGATCTCGACAAGTTCGTCAGCGTCGAGGAAGCCGCCGGCGTGTTGTCGCGCGGCCTGGTCGCGCCCGGACTGGCGCTGCTATTCATCGCCTTCGCCGGCGTCGTCGCCTCGGTGGTCGCATCGGGCGAGCCAGGCATTTTCATCATCGTCGCCGCCGCCGCCATCGGCGGTTACATGGCGCTGACCATCGGCGCCAACGACGTCACCAACAATGTCAGCGCCGCCGTCGGCGCCAAGGCGCTGACCATCGGCAGCGCGCTGGTGATCGCGGCGATCTTCGAGACCGCCGGGGCGCTGATCGCCGGCGGCGACGTCGTCGCAACCATCTCCAAGGGCATCGTCAGTCCCGACGCCATCGCCACGCCCGACGATTTTGTCTGGCTGATGATGGCGGCGCTGCTGTCGTCGGCGCTGTGGGTGCATCTGGCGACCTGGATCGGCGCGCCCGTGTCCACCACCCATTCCATCGTCGGCGGTGTGCTGGGCGCGGGCGTCGCCAGCGCAGGCCTGTCGGCGGTCGACTGGACGGTGATGGGCGGCATCGCCGCAAGCTGGATCGTCTCGCCGCTGGCCGGCGGCGTGATCGCAGCCTTCTTCCTGTATTTGATCAAGTCGCTGGTGATCTATCGCGACGACAAGATCGACGCCGCGCGGGTGTGGGTGCCGGTGTTCGTCGCGATCATGGGCGGGGCGTTCGCCACCTATCTGTGCACCAAGGGCCTGTCGCGCGTCATGCATCTGAGCGCCGGCTGGCTGCTGATCATCGCCGTCGCCTCCACCGCCATATCCTGGGCGTTGTCGCACCGGTTGGTCGCGTGGCAGTCGCGCGGCCTCGACAACCGCAACCAGTCGCTGCGAAAACTGTTCCGCGTCCCGCTGGTGATTTCCGCGGCGCTGCTGTCCTTCGCCCATGGCGCCAACGACGTCGCCAATGCAGTCGGCCCGCTGGCCGCGATCGTTTCGACCGCCCGCACCGGTTCGGTCGAGGCGGCTGTCGGCATTCCCCTGTGGGTGATGTTCATCGGCGGCGCCGGCATTTCCATCGGCCTGCTGCTGTTTGGGCCGCGCCTGGTGCAGATGGTCGGCGAGCAGATCACCAAGCTCAATCCGATGCGCGGCTTTTGCGTCGCGCTTTCGGCGGCGCTGACCGTGCTGGTCGCGTCGGGTCTCGGCCTGCCAGTGTCGTCGACCCACATTGCGGTCGGCGCCGTGTTCGGCGTCGGGTTCTTCCGCGAATGGTACACCACCCGATCGCCGCGCCGCCGCGCCTATCTGGCCCGCAAGGCCGAGCGCAGTCGCGCCGCCGGCGGCGTTCCGGCTTTGGCCGAGGACGAGACCGACGGCGCTCAGGAACTGCCTGTCGCCGAAATCGCGCGCCGGCGGTTGGTGCGCCGCGCCCACGTCACCACCATCGTCACCGCCTGGCTGACCACCGTGCCGCTGGCGGCGGTGCTGGCGGCGCTCATCTATCTGGCGCTGCGGCTGATCGGCTAGGGCGCGCCGCGCCCCTGCCCCGCACGGCCATTGGCGCGGCGGCGCCTGGCGCATACGTCTTCCCCTGTGTCATCTGCGTCATCCCTGCCTCGACCGGGTGGACTTCGCATGCCGGATCCGGCCAGCCGTGCGCGCGGCCGCGATTTTGAGCATCGCTTGCATCCCCGTTATCCACACCACCCGACCACAAGATGTTGTGGTCACATATTTCACACAAACGAATCGTTGACGGTCCGGATCGAGTCGTCTTTTATTGCCCATGCGCCTTGTGTTCTGGCGCGGCGCGGGATGATCCCCCGCCGGTTCTTCCCCGATTTCCAAGGTATCAGACGGGTCTGCGTCCACTTGCGGGGCGCACGCAGCCGTGTGTTGCCTGTTGCGGTTTTTTGGAAGATTCTGGCGATGTAAACAGGTTGTTAACACTATATTTAGTGTTTGCAGGGGAAGCTCGATACCAGATACAGATCAGGCCTCGCCGAGCGAGAATCACCTGACAGGTGTCGAGACAGTCGGTTCGCGGACCCGCAAAAGGGTCTTGCGGCGTAAAACGCGCGAATATTGGGACAGGCGCGGCGTCGGGTTCGGCGCTGCAAATTCGGGGGTGGGCCGGCGGGCCCGGGTGTTGACGACGACAGCCGGAACGCCGCCCCTATATATGGGGATTGAAGGAACAGTCTGATGCGGATCGAGCGGCGCTTCACAAGGGATACACAGTCGGCCTATGGCGGGATCGCGTTTCGCAAGGCCCTGTCGGAGATCAAGAATCCCGACGGTTCAGTGGTGTTTCGTCTCGACAATATCGACGTGCCGGATCAGTTTTCGCAGGTCGCCTCCGATATTCTGGCGCAAAAGTATTTCCGTAAGGCCGGCGTTCCCGCACGCCTGAAGAAGGTCGAGGAAAACGGCGTCCCCTCCTTCCTGTGGCGGTCGGTCGCCGACGAGGCCGAACTGGCCAAGCTGCCGGAAAATGAACGCTACGGTTCAGAAACCGACGCGCGCCAGGTGTTCACTCGGCTGGCCGGCACCTGGACCTACTGGGGCTGGAAGGGCGGCTACTTCAAGTCCGAAGCCGACGCCGCCGCCTTCATGGACGAGTTGTCCTACATGCTCGCCACCCAGCGCGTCGCGCCCAACTCGCCACAATGGTTCAACACCGGCCTGCACT
>DDFA01000002.1:0-29146 GCA_002336975.1 Phyllobacteriaceae bacterium UBA1940 | reverse complement strand
CGTCAACGAGGGCGGCATCATGGATTTGTGGGTGCGCGAGGCGCGGCTGTTCAAATATGGCTCGGGCACCGGCTCCAACTTCTCGATGCTGCGCGGCGAAGGCGAAAAACTGTCGGGCGGCGGGCGCTCGTCGGGCCTGATGAGCTTCCTCAAGATCGGCGACCGGGCCGCGGGAGCAATCAAGTCGGGCGGCACGACGCGCCGCGCCGCCAAGATGGTGATCGTCGACGCCGACCATCCAGACATCGAAGCCTTCATCGACTGGAAGGTGAAGGAGGAGCAGAAGGTGGCGGCGCTCGTCACCGGCTCAAAGATCGTCAAGCAGCACATGGCCGCGGTGATGAAGGCCTGCGTCAATTGCGAGGGCCACGGCGACGACTGTTTCGACGCCAACAAGAACCCGGCGCTCAAGCGCGCCGTCAAGGACGCCAAGAAGGCGTCGGTGCCGGAAAACTACATCCAGCGCGTCATCCAGTTCGCCAGGCAGGGCTACACCTCGCTCGACTTCCAGACCTACGACACCGACTGGGATTCCGACGCCTATCTCACCGTGTCCGGCCAGAATTCCAATAATTCGATCTCGCTCAAGGACGATTTCCTCCGAGCGGTGGAAACCGACGGCGACTGGACGCTGACCGCCCGCAAGGACGGCAAGGCGATGAAGACGCTCAAGGCCCGGGATCTGTGGGAGAAGATCGGATACGCCGCCTGGGCGTCGGCGGATCCGGGACTGCACTACAACACGACGATGAACGACTGGCACACCTCGCCCGCCGGCGGCCCGATCCGCGGCTCCAACCCGTGCTCGGAATACATGTTCCTCGACGACACCGCCTGCAACCTCGCCTCGATCAACCTTCTGCCCTACCGCAACGTGGACGGAACCATCGACATCGAAGCCTATGAGCACACCGCGCGGCTGTGGACCATGGTGCTCGAGATTTCGGTGATGATGGCGCAGTTCCCGTCGAAGGAGATCGCAAAACTCTCCTATGACTACCGCACGCTTGGGCTGGGCTACGCCAATATTGGCGGCCTGCTGATGACCTCGGGCATCCCTTACGATTCCGACGAGGGCCGCGCCATCTGCGCCGCGCTTACGGCCATCATGACCGGCGTCGCCTACGCCACCTCCGCCGAAATGGCGGCGGAGCTCGGCGCGTTCCCCGAATATGACAAGAACGCCGCCTCGATGCTTCGGGTGATGCGCAATCACCGCCGCGCCGCCTATGGCGACAAGGACGGCTATGAAAAGCTCTCGGTCAATCCCGTGCCGCTGGTGCATTCGGACCTGAAGCAGTCGGCGCTGGGCGACCGGGCCAAGGCGGCATGGGACCGCGCCATCGAGCTTGGCGAGGAGCACGGCTATCGCAACGCCCAGGCCACCGTCATCGCGCCCACCGGCACGATCGGCCTGGTGATGGACTGCGACACCACCGGCATCGAGCCCGATTTCGCGCTGGTTAAATTCAAGAAGCTGGCCGGCGGCGGCTATTTCAAGATCATCAACGCCGCGGTGCCGGAAGCCTTGCGCACACTCGGCTATTCGGAGGCCCAGATCGCCGAGATTGACGCCTATGCGGTCGGCCACGGCAATCTCAACCAGGCTCCGGGCATCAATCCCTCGACGCTGAAAGCCAAGGGGTTCACCGACGACAGGATCGCCCAGCTCAACGGCGCGCTGAAACAGGCGTTCGACATCAAGTTCGTGTTCAACAAGTGGACGCTTGGCGAAGAGTTCATGAAGTCGGCGCTCGGCTTCACCGACGAGCAGCTGAACGATCCCGCCTTCGAGGCGCTGCCGGCGCTCGGCTTCACCAAGAGGGACATCGAGGCCGCCAACATCCATGTCTGCGGAGCGATGACGCTGGAAGGCGCGCCGCACCTGAAGGTCGAGCACTATGCGGTGTTCGACTGCGCCAATCCCTGCGGCAAGATCGGCAAGCGTTACCTGTCGGTGGACTCGCACATCCGCATGATGGCCGCCGCCCAGCCCTTCATTTCGGGCGCGATCTCCAAGACCATCAACATGCCCAACGAAGCGACCGTGGAGGACTGCAAGAGCGCCTACATGCTGTCGTGGAAGCTGGCGCTGAAGGCCAATGCGCTCTACCGGGACGGCTCAAAACTGTCGCAGCCGCTCAACGCCTCGCTGATCGCCGACAGCGATAGCGACGAGGAGGACGATGCGGTCGAGACGCTCGCCGCCCAGCCGCGCGCGGCGGCCGCCGCGACCATCACCGAACGCATCGTCGAGCGTATCGTCGAGCGCGTGGTGCGCGACCGTGAAAAACTGCCGAATCGCCGCAAGGGCTATACCCAGAAGGCGGTGGTAGGCGGCCACAAGGTCTATCTGCGCACCGGCGAGTTCGACGATGGGCGTCTGGGCGAAATTTTCATCGACATGCACAAGGAAGGGGCCGCCTTCCGCGCGATGATGAACAATTTCGCCATCGCCATATCGCTTGGCCTGCAATATGGCGTGCCGCTCGACGAATATGTCGAGGCGTTCACCTTCACAAAATTCGAGCCGGCCGGCATGGTCGTCGGCAACGACGCGATCAAGAACGCCACGTCGATCCTCGACTATGTGTTCCGCGAACTCGCCGTCTCCTATCTGGAGCGGCGCGACCTCGCCCATGTCGACACGTCGGACTTCTCCAACACCGCGCTTGGCCGCGGCATCGAGGAAGGCAAGGCGACAGCCTTCTCCAAGGGGCTGACGCGCGGCCACAAGCCGCAACTGGTGCGCTCGGGGATCGGCAATGAGCCGGTGGGACATGCCGGCGGCCAGTCGGGCGCAAAGACGTCAGGTGGGGGCGCAAACTCCTCGCCGGTCCGCACGGCGCCCAAGGCGGCGTTCTCCGGCGCAAACGTGCTGGCGCTGCAGACCGCAGCGTCGGAACGCATGGAGGAGGCCGTCGCCTATCGCCGCGACTATGAGGACCGGGCGAAGGAACTGGCGGAAGACATCGCGTTTGACGAATCCGCCGACGAAGCCTCGGAGCGTGTCGCAGACGCCAGCGCCGCCGCATCGCGCACCGCCTATGCGGAACCGGCGACTGCCGTCACCGGCGACCTGTTCACCGACAAGGCGCAGACGGCTGCTGCCGACGCCAAGGCGCTGGCGGCGGACCGCCGGGCCCAGGCGATCCAGCAGGGCTATACCGGCAACATGTGCACCGAGTGCTCCAACTTCACCATGGTGAGGAACGGGACATGCGAAAAGTGCAACACGTGTGGGTCAACGAGCGGGTGTAGCTGAGGGGAAAGCGGGGCCGGATGAGGGTATTCCAGCCAGGCACTCCCCCCCCATCCGTCGCCTTTTTCCCGATCTCACTGCCGTTCGATCAGGGGCGACACCTTCTCCCACAAGGGGAGAAGGGAAGTCGCGGAAACATACGCGCCAGCCTCCAAGAGCTGTGATTGGCCGAGACGCCAAGCGCCAGTCTCCCCCTTCTCCCCTTGTGCGAGTAGGTGTCACCTCGAAGTTGCGGACGCAAATGCGGAAAAAGGTGACGGATGAGGGGTTGGCCGCTCGCCCCTGATTATCGCCTCCTCCCCCCGCCCCTCAAAAAAAAGCCACGTTCTATCCCCCTGCCCGTCCGTCGCCCTGTTCTTTGTTCCGCCGCTTGCCGGCGGCAATGGGGCGCGCGACCGGGCGTCTCAGGCAAGTGTGGCGCTGGATATGGTCCGCGGATGGTGGCGGAGATATCCGGCCTGCCGGAGACGCGCGGCGACCCGCTCCCCCGCCTCAAACGACGGTCGAACCCGAGACTGAGTGCGACTTCGGCGCTGTCGCGCGACAGGCCTGTTGACAACGTTTCGCGCCAAGCAAAGAATTTTCTTCAGGCCGTTTGATCGCAACGCGGCTGGCCGTTGCGCGGCTTACATCAGGAGGATCACAATGAAACTGTCAGACCTGCTGGACTCCCTCACCGACGGCGCCCGCAAATTGGAGACACAGCTGGGCGACTGGCAAAAGACGCTGGCCGCACAGGGCGAGGACGCCGCCGCCAAGGCCCGGGAGTGGCAAAAGGCGGCCGAAGAGCGCGGCGAAGACTGGGCGAAACAGTTCAGGGCCTATGCCGACAATGTCGACGACGATCTGAAAAAACAGTGGGACAAGCTCCAGGCCGGCTTCGACACCCAGATGGCGACGGCGCGCAAGCAAGCCGACGAATGGCGCTCCAAGGCCGAGACGGCCGACGCCGAGACCAACGCCAAATGGCACGAGGCCTACGCCGCAAACATGGTCGCGCTGGCCAAGCGCGCCGAGGCGGAAGCCTCCAAGGCCATCGCCAGCGCAGCGGCGGTTCGGGCCAAGACCCCGGCGAAGCCGGCGAAAAAGGCCTGACGCAGGCCGAACCCGCAACAGGCGGCGGCCACTGCGGCCGCCGCAGCCGCATCAGGCGAAACGCCGCGCCAGGCCAACGAAGGCGACCACCAGCCCGGTCGCGGCCACCATCGTCCACGCCACCGGCTCGCCAAGCAGGATCGCCGCCAACGCCAACCCGAAAAACGGTTGCAGCAATTGCAGTTGGCCGATGCTGGCGATGCCGCCCAGCGCCAGGCCGCGATACCAAAACACGAACCCCACAAGCATCGAGAACACCGAGACATAGGCCAGGCCGATCCAGGCGGGCGTCGCGATCGCGCCGAAATTTTCGGGCCAGGCGGCCAGCATGATGGCGGCCATCGCCGGCAGGGCCAGCAGCAGCGCCCAGGAGATGACCTGCCAGCCGCCGAGCCGGCGCGACAACACCGCGCCCTCGGCGTAACCGAGACCGCAGACCAGCACGGCCGCGATCATCAGCAGATCGCCAGCCGGCGACGCCCCGCCGCCGCCGGTCAGCGCGAAAGCGGCGACGGTCGCGCTGCCGGCGATCGAAAACAGCCAGAACAGCGGCGCTGGCCGCTCGCCACCGCGCAACACGCCAAACAGCGCGGTCGCCAGCGGCAGCAGGCCGATGAAGACGATCGAACGCGCCGAGGTGATGTGCTGGAGCGCCAGAGCCGTCAGCAGCGGAAAGCCGATCACCACACCCGCCGCCGTCACCGCAAGCGACCACAGATCGGCGCGCGCCGGCCGGGTCTGGCGCAGGGCGAGCAGCAGCGCCGCCGCCAGCAATGCGGCGATCACCGCCCGCGCCGAGGTGAGGAACAGCGGCGAAAAACTGCCCACCGCCACCCGCGTCGCCGGCAGCGAGCCGCTGAAAATGATCACGCCCAGCATTCCGTTCGCCCAGGCTTCGAATGTAGGTCTCATGCGCGCCCTGTCCATTGCCCGGTCGGGGTAGCAGGGCACGGCTGGCCAAGACAGCGACAATCCAATACAGTTTTGACGAACTGTACTGGATAGAGTTTCAACACAGATGCCACGGCAAGCCTCGCCCGGCCACTCCGGGTCGCAGACCGAACGGGTCGCAGGCGCGATCCGGCAACGCATCGCCGCGCGCCGGCTCGGCCCCGGCGATCGACTGCCCTCGATCCGGGCAATGGCCGGCGCGATGGCGGTGTCGGCGTCCACCGTCGTCGAGGCCTATGACCGGCTGGCGGCCGAAGGCGCGATCCGGGCACGGCGCGGCGCCGGCTTTTTCGTCTCGCAATCGGCCACCCTGCCGCCGCTGTCGCTGGTCGACCGCCGCGCCGGGCAGGAGCGCGACATCGTTCCGTTCTGGGTGTCGAGCCACTCGCTCGACGCCGATCCGGCGGCGCTGAAGCCCGGCTGCGGCTGGCTGCCGCCGCACTGGATGCCGGCGGATCCGATCCGCAAGGCGCTGCGTTCGCTGGCGCGCGGCGGCGACGCGACGCTGACCGACTACGGCCCGACGCGCGGCTCGGCGGCGCTCAGGCGTCTTTTGGCGGCGCGATGCGCCGCCGACGGGCTGGAGGTCGCGCCCGACCAGATCCTGCTGACCGGGTCGGCGACGCAGGCCGTCGACCTGATCTGCCGGCTGCTGCTGCGTCCCGGCGACACGGTGATGGTTGACGACCCGTGCTATTTCAATTTCCGCGCCCTGCTGCGCGCCCATCAGGTCGCCATCGTCGGCGTTCCGTGGACGTTGGCGGGACCCGATATCGAGACGTTCGAACGGCTTGCGGCGGCCTCAACGCCACGGCTCTACCTGACGAATTCGGCGCTGCACAATCCAACCGGCGCGACGATGTCGGCGCAAGTCGCGCACCGCCTGCTGGTCAAAGCGGCCGCCCATGACATGACGATCATCGAGGACGACACATTCGTCGATTTCGAGCCGGACCCCTCGCCGCGCCTGGCGGTGCTCGACGGGCTCGAACGCGTCATCAGGGTCGGAAGCTTCACCAAGACGCTGTCGGCCTCGGCGCGCTGCGGCTTCGTCGTGGCGCGGCCCGGCTGGGTGGACGAACTCGTCAATCTGCAACTGGCGTCGAATTTCGGCGGACCGAGCCCGATCTCGGCCGAGCTGGTGGCGCAGCTGCTGGCCGGCGGGTTTTATCGAAAACATGTCGAGGAGCTGCGGCGCAAGCTGGCGAAAGCGCAGCGCGAGACCGTGGCGCGACTGGCGGTCGTCGGCATCGAGCCATGGACCACGCCGCGCGGCGGTTTCAATTTGTGGTGCAGCCTGCCCGGCGAAGTCGATTCGGCCGAGATGGCGCGGCGGGCGCTCGACGACGGCGTTGTGCTGGCGCCGGGCAATGTCTACAGCGCCTCGCAGTCGGCGGCGAATTTCATGCGCTTCAACGTCGCCCAGTGCGGCGGCGTCGGCCTGACGGCAAAGCTCGAACGGGCGATGAACCGGGCAATGCTTGCGCGGGGATGAACCCGCTGCTTACGGCATCGGCTCGCGCAAGAACTCCTCGATCGAACGGGCCGAACCGACAGGGTCGGTAACCAGGAACAGATGGCCGTCATCGATCAGTTGCAGGCGGGAGCGCGGAATGAAGGTCGCCAGCATGCGCGCATTGATCACCGGCACCAGCGGGTCGTCGGTGCCGGCCATGACCAGGGTCGGCTGTTTCAGCGTCCACAGCCAGGGCAGACTGGTCCAGCCGCTCATCGCAAACAGCTGCAGCATGTAGCCATACTGGCTCGCGCCCTTCATCGCGCCGGCATGGCGGTGGATCAGCGTCGGATCGGTGCGGAACGCGCCGCCATAGATCTCGGCTGCGATCGAACGCATGTAGTCGGCGTTGGTGTAACGCTTGACGCTCGCCATCTTCATCAGCACATTCGGCGCGCCCGGCACCATCGTAATGCCAGGAGCAGTGGCCGCCAGAACCAGCTTGCGGCACATTTTCGGATATTGATAGGCGAACTGCTGCGCCAGCCCGCCGCCCCACGAGACGCCCGACACGTCGCACTGGTCGAAGCCGATCTGCTTCATCAGGTCATAGGCCAGCCGGGCCATCGTGCCCGGTCGATAGGGCAGGTTCGGCGCGGGCGACCCGCCGACGCCGGGAATGTCGAAAATGACCGCACCGGTGTCTTCGAGCGCGTTCATGAACGGTTCGGCGAGTTCGAGATTGGCTCCGATGCCGTTAAACATCAGCACCGGCGGCCGGTCGGACGTGCCTTCCCGGATGCCGACCCTCAGCCGCTGGCCATCGACGTCGAACATGCCGATATGCATCGCCGATTCGGCCGAACCCCGGCGCTGCTTTTCCGCAACTTTCACCATTCGTGCTCCCTCAGCGCCGCTTACGGCTCGAAAACATATGTGCCAGGCGCCGGACCGAGGTCCTTGAACCTGGCGTTGCCGGCCTTTTTCGGCGCGTCGACCTGCGGGCCGGAACGTTCCTTCAGCCGCTCGGCCCAGTCAAGCCACCAGCTGCCCTCCTTTTTCTCCGCCGTCTTGACCCATTCGTCAGGATCCTTGGCGGTGGCGACGCCCTTGACATACCACGACTTCGGATTGCCCGGCGGGTTGAGCAGGCTCTGCAGGTGGCCGGAATTGGACAGGATGAAGGTCGTCTTGTCGCCGTAGAGACGCGCGGTCTGGTAAACCGCCTTCCACGGGGTGATGTGGTCGGTGGTTCCGGCGATCACATAGGTGTCGAGCTTCACCGTCTTCAGGTCGATCGGCACGCCGGCAATGGTCAGCTTGCCGCCGTTGACGAAGGGGTTAGTGAAGATCAGGTCGAGGAAGTCGGCATGCAGCCTGGCCGGCAGACGGGTGGTGTCGGCGTTCCAGAACAGCACGTCGAAGGCCGGCGGCTGGTTGCCGAGCAGGTAGTTGTTGACCCAGTAGTTCCAGATCAGGTCGTTGGGCCGCATCCAGGCGAACATCTTCGCCATGTCCTGGCCGTCGAGCACGCCGCGCGCCTTCGACATCTGTTTGGCCGCCATCACCGTTTCCGGCGTGACCAGGGCGGCCATGTCGTTGTCGGTCTCGGCTTCGGTGTCGAGAACGCACACGGCGAGGAAATTCGATTCGATCTTCTTCTGCTTCTTGCCGGCGAGATAGGCGAGATAGGTCGACAGCGTGATGCCGCCCGAGCACGATCCCATGATGTTGACCGAGTTGGCGCCTGAAATCTCAAGCGCCGCGTCGACCGCCTCGTCGAGCGCCAGAATATAGTCCTCGAGCCCCCAGTCGGCGTGTTCCTTGGTCGGGTTGCGCCACGAAATGCAATAGGGTTGAATGCCGTTGGCGGTCAGGAACTTGACCATCGACTTGTCGGGCGACAGGTCGGCCGAATAGTATTTATTGATCTGCGGCGGCACGAGAACGAAGGGCTTCTGGTAGACCTTCTCGGTGGTCGGCGCGTAGACGATCAGTTCAAGTAACTCGTTGCGGAACACGACGCTGCCCGGTGAATTGGCGAGGTTTTTTCCGACCTGGAATTTCGAGGCGTCGACCGAGGACGGCAGGCCGCCATTCTTGGTCATGTCGTCCAGGAAGTTCTTCAGCCCGGCCACGGCGCTCTTGCCGCCCGAATCGACAAATGTCTTCAGCGCAGTCGGGTTGAGCACCGGATTGTTGGACGGCGACATGGTGTCGATGAAGATCGACGTGACCAGGCGGGCGCGCGCCGCGTCCTTGTCGTCGAGATTGGTCTTGTCGACCAGGTCGGTCACCGCTTTCGACCAGGCCATGTAGGACTGGGCCAGCGCCTTGTGCACGCTGCTCGACTTCCAGGCCGGATCGGCGAAGCGGCGGTCCTTGGGATCGACCTCGATTTCGGACTGACCGGTCATGATCTTGGTGACGTCGGTGGCGAAGGTCATCCATTGCTGGAAGAAATTCTGCGGCTGGGTCGACATGGCGCGGATCGCCTTGCCGGCGGCGTCCATCAGGTCCTGCGGCCGAACCGCGACAAGCGGATTGAGCGCCAGCGTGTTCTGTGCGGCGCTTTCGGCGATCTGTTCGGCGAGCGTCTTGTCCTTATCCTTACCCGACATGGTTCAGCTCCCTTTCTTCGAAGGCGGACCGGCGACCAGCATGGCGAGGGTTTCGGCAATTGCCGCAGGCTTGTCCTCGCCCTCGATCTCGATCGTGTTGGAACACTTCATCAGGAACTGACCGGGCCCCTTGGGCTCAAACGACACCAGCGACGTGCGCATCCGCACCTTCTGCCCCGCCTTGACCGGGGTGAGGAAGCGGACCTTGTCGAGGCCATAGTTGAACGCCGCGACCGTGCCTTCGGGAACCGCGCCAATGTCGTAGGACATCGGCGCAATCAGCGACAGCGTCAGATAGCCGTGGGCGATCGGTGCGCCGAACGGGCTCATTTTCCTGGCCTTTTCGACGTCCACATGGATCCACTGCCTGTCCCCGGTGGTATCGGCGAACGCATTGATCATGCCCTGATCGACGGTGATCCAGGACGAAACGCCCAACTCTTTCCCGACAAGGCCGGGCATCGATTCAAAGGTTAGTCCGGACATCTTTCCTCCGCGCCAGAAACCGTTTCTGGATTGTCATTTGTTCATTCTTAAACAGCCGCCCGGCAATTGAAAAGCGCAGCGCGGCTTGATTTTCAGCGGACGACCGAGGCGGCGTCCGGCAATTTCTGGACAATCGTCAAGGAGGATTTCCGATCCCGGATCGGCCGCCTGCGCACAGGATGCGGGGCATTCGGAAGTTCCGCCACGGCTCTTGCGTTTTGGCGGCTGCGCCTGAATGATCCGCCGGTATTTCGGGAGGAGTTTCAGGTGAAGGGTCTGACCGGCATAGACGCCACGTTTCTTTACATGGAAACCCCGGACACCCCGATGCATGTCGCGGGGCTGACGCTCTACGAGAGACCGGCAAACCTGCAAGGTTCGTTCTTCGAACATTTCAAGGCCTTCTTCCTTGAACGCATTCACCTCGCGCCGATCTTTGAAAAGAAACTCGCTCGCCGGGTGCTTGAACTCGACCATCCGGGCTGGGTCGACGCCGGCGAGATGGATTTCGACTACCATTTGCGGGAAATATCTCTGCCTGCTCCAGGAAACTGGGCGCAACTCGAAGCGCTTGTCGCGGACCTGCATGCGACGCATCTCGACCGCAGCAAGCCACTGTGGCAGTTCACCGTCATCGAGGGGCTGGAGAGCGGCCTGGTCGCGATCTACACAAAAATCCATCACGCAGCCGTCGACGGTGGCGGCGGCATGGCGATCGCCGCGGCAATGTACGACATGGGCCCGACCCCGAGGAAGGTGAAGCCGCCGCCGCCCAAGAAAACCGTTCGGGTGCCATCCATCGAGGAGCGCGCGATCCTCGGCATCAACGACGTGATCCAGAGCCTGGCGCGCCAGCACCTGAAGGCAATGGAGGCCATTCCCCAGTTTCTGGGAACAATGACCGACATGCTCGCGCCCAGACGGGACGGCGCGTCCGGTTCGGATTCCGGCGGCTTGCCGGGCATACCCGACATGCTTGCGCCCAAGACGCCGTTCAACGTCACGGTCAAGAAGCAGAGGACGTTTGCGGCGCGCGAACTGTCGCTGGCCGACGCCAAGATTGTCGCCAAGGCGACTGGCGCAAAGATCAATGACGTGGTGATGGCGGTGTGCTCCGGCGCGATCCGCCACTATTTGGAGGCGAAGAAGAAGCTGCCCAAAAAACCGCTTGTCGCATTCGTGCCGATCTCGCTGCGTGCGCCGGGCGACGAGGATTCCAGCAATCAGGTGTTTGGCATGCTCTGCCCTATCGCGACAGAGATCGCCGACCCGCTCGAGCGGTTGCAGGCGATACGGAAACTGTCGGTCGACAGCAAGAATCTGGCGGGCTCCGTCAAGGACGTCGCGCCGAAGGATTTTACGCTGCTCGGCGCCCCGATCCTGCTGCCCGGCCTGGCGCAACTCTACGGCAGCAGCGGCCTCGCCGACGTCATGCCCTCGACCACCAACCTGACCATTTCCAACGTGCCCGGCCCGCCGATACCGGTGTTTTGCGCCGGAGCGAAGGTTGTGGCGATGTATCCGGTGTCGATCCCGGTGCATGGCATCGCCCTGAACATCACCGTTCAGTCCTATGTCGACAAGCTCGACTTCGGAATCACAGCGGCGCAGGCGGCGTTGCCCGACGCAGACGCATTGGGCGACCTGTTCGCCCCCGCACTCGCAGAACTGAAGGCCGCGGCTCAGGCTCAAACGACATAAGGTTAGCAACCGCTTACGCATTTGATGGCCGCCAACCTGATCCGGCTGCAAAACGTTGGATTCTCAACATTTGTGCATTGCAGCATACTTTATTGTGCGATGCAACATATTTGTTGCGCAGCCAATTGACGAGTGTTATCTGCTCTGCTCAGATTGTCTGATCAGCCGGCTTGCCTCGAACGCCGGGCACAGGAGATCGAATGATTGCGCATGCCCAGCCTTTGAAAGCCCCTTCCAAACTGCTGATGGCGCTCGAATTTCGCGCGCTGCCCGAACTTGGCGGCTTTTTCGCCAGCCTGCCGCTGCTGGCGGCATCGGCGCCGCGCGGCGACGGCCACCCGGTCATCGTGCTGCCGGGCCTCGCGACCAGCGACCGCTCAACCGTGGCGCTGCGCAGCTTCCTGAAATCAAAGGGCTACAGCGTCTTCGGCTGGGAACTCGGGCGCAATTACGGCCCCCTGCCGGGCATTGAACGCCGCATGGTCGACAATGTCAGGCGCATCCACGAAGACGCCGGCCGCAAGGTGACGCTGATCGGCTGGTCGCTCGGCGGTATCTATGCCCGGCAGCTGGCCAAGACGCTGCCGGAATCGGTGCGTCAGGTCATCACGCTCGGCAGCCCGTTCAACGGCGACCCGCGCTCGACCAACGCCTGGCGGCTTTACGAGTTCACCTCCGGCCACAAGGTCGACAATCGCGAGGCCCACATGGGCGGTTCGCTGGCCGATGCGCCGCCGGTTCCTGCAACCGCGATCTACAGCCGAACCGATGGCATCTGCGCCTGGCAGACCTGCAAGGAAATCCCCTCGCCGACCACCGACAATATCGAGGTGGCGGCCAGCCATTGCGGTCTGGGGCATCACCCGGCGGTGGTCTATGCGGTGGCCGAGAAGTTAGCTCAGCCCGAAGGCGAATGGGCGAAGTTCGACCGCTCGGGCTGGAAATCGATGGTCTACCCGGATCCCGACCGTTGATCCGGCCGACCGTCGGCCAAGGTTAGTCGGCGCTGGCGACCGCCTCCTGGCGGCCGACCCAGTTCCACCATTCGCTTTCCGAACCGCGAAACACGTTAAGGTCGATCTTGCCGTTGACGCCCTGCGACAGGCCCGAGCCCGAATACTGCCAGAATACCCATTTGCGACCCGGATAGACTTTTGACGGGTGTTGCGCCACCGCGCGCAGCCAGAACGGATAGTTTTCGAACGCGCCCCGCAGATTGTCCGCATAGAAATCGGGCGCGGTATAGATCACCGGGCGCTGGCCATAGTGGGCCTCGATCTTTTCCATGAAGACCTTCATCTTCTCGAGCACCCGCTCGCGCGACGGCCGGCGCTTGCAATCGGACAGATGGTTCCATTCCACGTCGATGACCGGCGGCAGCGCCTCGGGGTCGCGCGGCACGTTGCGGATGAACCAGTCAGCCTGCGAACCGGCGTCGCGGCACCAGTAGAAGAAATGATAGGCGCCGCGTTTCAGGCCGGCCTGCTTGGCGGCGCGCCAGTTGGTGCGAAACATAGGGTCGAGATGATCGCCGCCGTCGGTCGACTTGATGTAGGCGAAGTTCGCGCCCTGCGAGCGCAGCTTCGCCCAGTCGATCTGCCCCTGCCAGCGCGAGACGTCGACGCCGTGGACCGGATAGTGCTTCGGCTTGGTCTTGCCAAAATTGACCGGCTTGGCGTCGCGGAATTGCTGCGCGCGAATCTTGCCGATCGCGGCCTTGGCATTGCGCACCGGCGCCGCCTCTTCGACAAAGCCGGCTTCCTCGACCTGCTTTTCCTGCTCTTCGACAAGCGAGTTGATTTCCGGCTCGGGCTGCGCGTCTTCGACAGCCGCCATGCGGGCGGGCCGCAACTGCTGTGCGACAGGGGCGCTGACGCCCGTATCGGGCCGCTTCACCGAGCTTGTGACCTCCTGCGACGGGATCGCCGCGAAATCGTCGATGCCGCGCCCCGCTGAACAGGCGGACAGCGCGACCGCGGCGGCCAGCGTCACAAGAAGAGCTTTGAGGCGCATACAGACTGAACTCGATACCAGACCAGACGATGCGGGCGGAACCGACGCCCTGCGAAGAAACGAGTCTTGCCGTTCAAATGCCAATAAAGTTTGAACTAACTTGGTTAAGATCGGCCCGCGACGTCTTGCGCGCCAGAAATTCGGGTCGTTTGCGGGCGGGCGACCGCCAGCCAGTTGCGCCTGCCGCGCTGGCGCAGGCCGTTACAATGAGAATGGCGCGCCTTTCGGGCCTCCGCTGGCCTCGCCTGGCGCGTTTCAAGCGTGCCGCCCAATCGAGTGCACGCGAAGCGTGCGCCCCCGCGCTGGTCCAACCGGCAAATCTCGACATCGCCGCGCGGATCACCTATGTAGGCTTCACAGCATTGTCAGTGTGGGCCCATCAGTCGAAGCGGCCCAGCTATGGAAGGCAGCGGCATGAGCGCGATCGCACAGTTCATTGAAAACGAAGTCAAGTCCAACGACGTTGTGCTTTTCATGAAAGGCACGCCGGGCTTCCCACAATGCGGCTTCTCCGGCCAGGTGGTGCAGATTCTCGACTACATCGGCGTCGACTACAAAGGCGTCAACGTCCTGACCTCGGACGAGCTTCGCCAGGGCATCAAGGAGTATTCGCAGTGGCCGACCATTCCCCAGCTCTATGTGAAGGGTGAATTCGTCGGCGGATGTGACATCGTGCGCGAAATGTTCCAGGCTGGCGAACTGCAGGGCTTTTTCGACGAAAAGGGCGTCAGCGTCAAAGGCGCCGCCTGAACCTAGCCACCGGCGTTAGACGCCGGTCTGTTCGGACGCCTTGACGGCGTCCTGCCGGGATGCGCCCGCCATGGCGCATCTTTTTTTGTTTTTGGATCGGATCGAACATGGACAAGCAGGCTGAGAGATCGCCGGCGGCCATCGACGCATTGCCGCGCTGGGAATTCATCGCGCTGGCCGCGGCGCTGATGGCGCTGAACGCTCTGGCGATCGACATCATGCTGCCGGCGCTGCCCGAAATCGGCAATGCGCTTGGCGTGGCGCAGGAGAACCACCGCCAATATATCGTCTCGGCCTATTTCGGCGGCATGGCGGCGGCGCTTCTGTTCTATGGCCCGCTGTCGGACCGCTTCGGCCGGCGCATACCACTGCTGGCCGGCCTGTCGATCTATGTCATCGCAGCGTTGGCGGCGGCGTTTGCGCCAACCTTCGAATGGCTGCTGGCGCTGCGTTTCGTGCAAGGCGTCGGCGCGGCGTCGACGCGTGTCATCGCGGTTTCGATCGTGCGCGACCGGTTCGGCGGGCGCGCCATGGCGGAGGTGATGTCGCTGATCTTCATGACGTTCATGATCGTGCCGGTAATTGCGCCCAATCTCGGCCAACTGATCCTGCTGTTCGCAGACTGGCATGCGATTTTCCTGGCGATCGCCGTGCTCGGCGCCGCCGTCGTGCTCTGGGCCTTTGTCCGGCTTCCCGAATCGCTTCGTTCCGAGGATCGCAGGGCAATCGATGCCGGCTCGATTCTGCGCGGCTTCCGAGTCGTTTTGACC
Source organism: Phyllobacteriaceae bacterium UBA1940 (assembly GCA_002336975.1). Classification (GTDB taxonomy): domain Bacteria; phylum Pseudomonadota; class Alphaproteobacteria; order Rhizobiales; family Rhizobiaceae; genus Mesorhizobium_A. The sequence continues at coordinate 14,041 of DDFA01000002.1, read as the reverse complement.
AACCGGCTTTCACTTGGCTACACGCTGGCGTCGACAACCGTTTTTGCCGCCCTGTTCGGCTTCATCAATTCTGCACAGCAGATCTATGTCGGCATTTACGGGCTCGGCGCGCTGTTCCCGATCGTGTTCGCCGGCGTGGCCGGGTTGATGGCGGTCTCCTCCTACCTCAACTCGCGCCTGGTGGCGCGCTTCGGGATGCGGCGCATGTCGCACAGCGCCCTGATCGGCTTCCTGATCGTCAGCGCCGTGTGGTTCGGCTGGTCGCTGATCGGTCCCGTGCCGTTCACCGCATACCTCGTGCTGTTTTCCGCCGCGATGTTCCAGTTCGGCTGGATCGGCTCCAACTTCAACGCCATCGCCATGGAGCCGCTCGGGCACATTGCCGGCACCGCATCATCGGTGCAGGGCTTCATCCAGACGCTAGGCGGCGGGCTAATCGGCGCGCTGATCGGCCAGGCATTTGACGGCACGACGCGGCCGCTGGCCGCCGGCTTCTTTTCGGTCGCAGTCATCGGGCTTGTGCTGGTGCTGATCGCCGAACGCGGCAGGCTGTTTTCGCCGCCGAACGCGGAGCGGGCGGCTGCCCGCAACGCCGCCATGCATGGCGGGGGGCACTGATCTATCCGTCTGTCCGGGTCAGGGCCGCGAAGTCGAACAGGCTGCGGTCGAGCAGATGGCTTGGCCGCACATTCGCCAGCGCGCGGATCATCGTATCCTTGCGCCCCGGCATGCGTTTTTCGATGTCGTCGAGCATCGCCTTGGTCAGGTTGCGCTGCAGTCCGTCCTGGCTGCCGCACAGGTCGCATGGGATGATCGGAAACGCCATCGCGTCGGCGAACTTCGCCATGTCGGCCTCGGCGCAATAGGCTAGCGGCCGCAGGACCATGACGTCGCCATCGTCGTTCAGCAGCTTGGGCGGCATCGCGGCAAGACGGCCTCCGTGGAACAGGTTCATGAAAAAGGTCTCGAGGATGTCCTCGCGGTGGTGGCCGAGCACCAGCGACGAACAGCCCTCTTCACGCGCGATCCGGTAGAGGTGACCGCGCCGCAGCCGCGAGCACAGCGAACAATAGGTCGCCGTTTCCGGCAGTTTTTCGGTGACGATCGAATAGGTGTCCCGATATTCGATGCGGTGCTCGACTCCGATCTGCGCCAGATATTGCGGCAGGATGTGTTTTGGAAAATTCGGCTGGCCCTGGTCGAGATTGACCGCGACAAGATCGACCGGCAGGACGCCACGCCATTTGAGATCGAGCAATATGATCAGCAGGCCGTAGGAATCCTTGCCGCCCGACAGCGCGACCATCCAGCGCTCGCCGGGCGTCACCATCGCGAAATCGTCGATCGCCTGCCGCGCCTGGCGCACCAGTCGCTTGCGCAGCTTGTTGAATTCAAGCGAGGACGGCGCATCGGCAAACAGCGGATGGGCGGCGCTGTCGTCGTCAGCTTGGGAAGCTGCGGCATGGACATTCATGATCGTTCGGATCCAGTTCGCCGCCAATATTAGAAACAGGCGCTCAATATGAAAAGGCCGCCCCGAGATGACCCTCGGGGCGGCCTTTGAACTCGAATTGGAAATCGGTCAGCGCGAATAGAATTCGACGACCAGATTGGGTTCCATCTGAACCGCATAGGGCACATCGCCCAGGCCCGGAACACGAGCGAATTTTGCGGTCATCTTGTTGTGGTCGGCCTCGATGTAGTCCGGCACGTCGCGCTCGGCGAGTTGCACCGCCTCGAGCACCACGACCAACTGCTTCGACTTCTCGCGGACTTCGACGACGTCGCCCGGCTTGCAGACATAGGAGCCGATATTGGTGCGCACGCCGTTCACATTGACGTGGCCGTGATTGATGAACTGGCGGGCGGCGAACACGGTCGGCACGAACTTGGCGCGATAGACAATGGCGTCGAGGCGCGATTCCAGCAGGCCGATCAGGTTTTCGGAGGTGTCGCCGCGGCGACGGTCGGCCTCTTCATAGGTCTTGCGGAACTGCTTTTCGGAGATGTCGCCGTAATAGCCCTTCAGCTTCTGCTTGGCGCGCAGCTGCAGACCGAAGTCGCTCATCTTGCCCTTGCGGCGCTGGCCGTGCTGGCCGGGGCCGTATTCGCGGCGGTTGACCGGGGACTTCGGACGGCCCCAGATGTTCTCGCCCATACGGCGATCGATTTTGTATTTTGCAGATTCGCGCTTGCTCATCGCATTTCCTTCAAACGGTTTCGAACCGAAACTCATGCTTCGGTTCAAGGAAACGCGCCCTCCTCTGGTCTCTTTCGAGGCCTGACAGGATCTCCCACGCACGCTTTGCGCAAAGATCCACGGGACACGTCGGTTGTTGCAGGCCGGCCATCAAATCCTGCGGCGCCTGCGGCCGCAAAAAACCGAACACCGCACATTGCTGCGCGGCGTTGGCGGCTAACTAGTCGAACAGGGACGTGGAGTCAACACGCCTACCTGCCCAAGTTGTCGGGTCTTTGGATCGTCGGCAGCGGCTGGCTGGTCTTGACGCCGGGCAACGCGCCATCGTCCGGCTTGTCGGGCGAGGTCGGCGTCACCTGCAGCTTCTGACGCGGCGCCACGGCAGGGGTTGCCTTGGACTTGCCCGACGACGATTGCACCGCCTGGGCGTTGCCGTCGACAAAGCCGGAATAGACCCAACCTCGCAGGCCCTTGTAGGAGATTTCGCACCATGAACTGCGGCAGCCATAGCTGGTCACCTTGACCCCGGCAGGAACTGCGCCAAGCACCTTGCCCGACTTGTTGGCGCGGCTGCGCACATTGGCGTCGATGGTCAGGAAAATGGTGCGGCCGCCTGCGTCGGCTTTTTGCGCAGGGTCACGCGGCGGCGGTGCAATCGCCGCAGTCTCCTGGGCGTCCTGACCCGGCTCTTTCTCGGGCTCTTCCATCACGCGTTTGACGGCGGCCAAAGCGCCACCGGACTTGCCGGCGGAACCGAACGCGGAAGCGTCCTCTGCCGGCGCGTCGTCGTTGCGCAGTTCATCCAAGGGCGGAGCAGGTTGCTCAAGCTGCGCCCATCGCGGATCACTGGATTTCAGCGCCGAAACGTCGGCGTCCCCAGTCGTCTCGCCATTTTGCGCCTCCACTGCCGCCGTATCGGCAACGACCGGAGCGGTCGCCTGGGCGTCAGGGACAGCCGGAGCCGCGTCAATCGGCTTTTGTGGCGACGCTGCGCCGGCGGCGACGGGCTCAGCCGTCTTGACCTCTGCGACGGTCACATCCGACACTGCGGCCGCGCGTTCCGGAACGTCGGCCGACATCAGCGACATGGCAAGCATGGCGGCGCCCGCCGACCCGGCGGCGACGGCAACAAAAGCGATCGACAGGGTCAAATGGTTCGGACGCGCCGCCCCAGTCCCCTTGCCCGGCGTCTGGCCGAGCAATCCACGTTCGGGTTGCGCTGGCCTGGCGCGCAATGAGCTTCGTGAACCGTTCCAGTTGATCTTGGTCACACCCACAGGCTCCACACTCGGCCAAACTGGCCGTTACTCCGGCGCCCCGCCGCCTGCTGCCGCATCCCGGGAATTATTTGCGGCGGCGTTGGGCCGTCCGGACAGGGCGCAAACGTCCTGCCTGTTCTTTTTTCAGGACAAATGTGGCGCGGATTGGATCAAATGACGCAATTTTAACGATTGTTAACAGCCGATCCGAAGGCAAATCGCCGGATCAGGGTAAGGCATGGCCGGGTCATTCGACCGCAAGACCAAATCCCTGCATCAGGCGGCGGGCGGCAAAGTCGGGCGCGCCCGAGGTGAAAATGGCGATGTCGCGCAATTCCTCGGCGCGATCGGGACGCCAGGCCGCGTCGCGCGGTTTCAGCAAGGACAGGGCGCGCCGCGCGATCGCCTCGCCGGAATCGATCCAGTCGACCGGCCAGGGCGCGGTCTTGCGCATCCGGTTGACCAGAAACGGATAATGCGTGCAGGCAAGCACGACGATGTCGGTGCGCCGCCCGTCCCGTTCGATAAAACAGGGCTCGATCTCGGCGCGCACCGCGTCTTCATCGACAAAACCGTCGCGCATATAGGTCTCGGCGAGGCGAGCGAGCTGCGTCGATCCCACCAGCCGGACATGGCACTTTTGCGCCCAGGTCGCGATCAGATCACGCGTGTACTGCCGCTTCACCGTGCCCGGGGTCGCCAGCACCGACACCAGCCCGGACCGGGTGCGCTCGGCGGCCGGCTTGATCGCCGGCACGGTGCCGACAAAAGGCGTGTCCGGGTAGGCCTTGCGCAGATTGGCGAGCGACAGGGTCGAAGCGGTGTTGCAGGGAATGACCGCGATCTCCGGGTCGAACCGCTCGAGCAGTTCGCCAAACAGCGTGACGATCCGGTCGTTGAGCGCCGCCTCCTCCCAGTCGCCATAGGGAAAGGCCGCATCGTCGGCGACGTAGACAAAACGGTGGTCGGGCATCAGGACCCGCGCCTCGCGCAGCACGGTGAGGCCGCCAATGCCGCTGTCAAACATCAGGATCGGCCGATCAGTCATCGGATGCGTCCCTGTCGATGCCGAGGTCGGCCTTGCGCTTACGTCCGGGATAGCCCGAGCCGCGCGGCTCGTTGGGCGAAAAATAGTCGAGCGACGCCAGCACGCCGCGCAGCACTTTTACCTCCGGCTCGGTGAAACCGGGACGCGTGAACACAGCCCGGACATTGTCGAGCATTTTCGGCTTCTTGGCCGCGGGCCTGAAATAGCCGCGCGCCGACAGCGCCGCGTCGAGATGTTCGAGAAAGCCGTGGATGTGGCGCTTGTCAGCCGGCGCCAAGTCGGGACCGGCGAAATTGGTGTCGGTCTCGCGCTCAAGTCCCGACTTCAGCCATTCATAGGACATCAGCAGCACCGCCTGGGCGATGTTGAGCGACGAAAACTCGGGGTTGACCGGAAAGGTGACGATCTCGTCGGCCAGGCCGATTTCCTCATTGTAGAGCCCGAAACGCTCGCGGCCGAACATCAGCCCGGTGCGGCGGCCGTCGCGCGACGCGTCGCGCAGTTTTCGCGCCGCTTCGACGGGACCGACAACCGGCTTGAAATTGTCGCGCGGCCGCGCCGTCGTCGCGCCGACATATTGCAGGTCGGCGACAGCCTCGCGCAACGTGTCGAACACCGCGACGCCGTCGATGACATGATCGGCGCGCGAGGCGGCGGCGCGGGCCTTTTCGTTCGGCCAGCCGTCGCGCGGATTGACCAGACGAAGTTCGGACAGTCCGAAATTGGCCATTGCGCGCGCCACCATGCCGATATTCTCGCCAAGCTGCGGCTCGACCAGGATGATGACGGGTGCGGGATTTGGTTGATCGGACATGAAAGACGTTCGTAAATTGCGGCGGCTCGCCGTCCCTGCCATAGTCGAACGCGAAAAAGAAGGCGAGGCGAAACAATGACAGCCGAACTGCAGGAACGCATCCGCGCCTCGCTCGACGGCGATCCCAACATTTCTGAGGTCAGGATGTTCGGCGGCGTCTGCTTCATGCTGAACGGCAACATGCTGGTCTGTTCGATGCGCGACGGGTCGATGCTGGCGCGGCTTGGCGGCGACCAGATGCCGGCGGCGCTGAAGATGGACGGCGTCGCGCGCATGGTGATGTCAGGCCGTCAGATGAAGGATTTTGTCGTCGTCCATGGCGACGAATTGAGCGATCCGGCGCTGAAACGCTGGATCGCGCTGGCGACCAATTATGTCGGCCCGATGCCGCCGAAAGCGCCGAAACCGAAAAGGCCGGCCAGGGCCAAATAGTGTCGTTTGCGGCAGGGACGCGGGCGCAAACGACCGGGTTCGCCCGGCAGGGACGGAAGGGCGGCTTCTCCCTCATAGCCCCCCCCTCGCGCCCGCCCGGCTGGCGTCGCCAGCCGGCAGGCTATGGGCATCCGGTCACTTCACTTCGCCCGTCGGCCGTGGCGTGTCCGCCGTTTCAGGCGGCAGCACCGGATAGGTGACCTCAGGCGCCTGGCCGGTCAGCGATTGCAGGAAGGCGACGATCTTGCCTTCGTCCTCCTCGCTCAGTTTCTGGCCCAACTGGGCCTCGCCCATGATCCCGACCGCCTGCCTCAGGTCCCAGACCTTGCCGGAATGGAAATAGGGCGCGGTGAGCGCGATGTTGCGCAGCGGCGCGGAACACGTAGGAATCGTCGGCCGTCTTGGTCACCGAGAACCGGCCCCTGTCGGCCTCAGGCAGCACATCGGCGCCCGGCTTTTCGACAAGACCGAACGGGTAATATCCGGTGCCGCCCAGATTGACGCCGTTGAGATAGGCGTCGAACGGCGCGGGCGTGATCAACGTGGCCTCAAAGGCTTCGATCGCCTTTGCGAAATTGTCGAAGGACACCGGATCGGTCTCGCCCGGGAACGCCGACTTGAACCATACGACATATTGCGGCATCGAGTTCAACGTCTTCAGCACCTGGTCCGGCGTGTTGGCCATCTCGACGCCGGCCTGGACCGGGCCTTTCGCCTGCGCTTTCAGGTCCTCGGCGCGGCCGTCCCAGAACTGCGCCTCGTTGAACACCGCATTGAGGACGGTGGGCGCATTGCGTGGCCCCTTCAGCCATCCGTGGCCGATGGAGGTTTCCAGATTGTCGTCGCCGCCGGTCGCCAGGCTGTGGCAGGAATTGCAAGAGAACACGCCGGATCTGGACATGCGGGTGTCGAAAAACAACGTTTTGCCCAAGGCGATCTTGTCGGGCGTGATCGGATTGTCCTTCACCGCAGGCACCGTGGACGGCAGCGCCTTGAACGTCTCCGCCGCCTGGGCTCCCAGATCATCGGCGGCCCCCGCCACACTCACCAGCGCCGCACTCGCAACCGCCGCTGCAAGCAGCGTTTTTGTCATCCGTTTCATGGCACATTTCCCTTGTCTGAACGTGCTCATGATGAACCCGCGCCGGGCGGCATTTTTGATTTTTGCCAATAGTTTCAGCGAAAATCATCTATCTTTTCCAGCCCGCCGCAACCTTTCGCCGTCGGCGCCTCAGCCAAGGAACCGGCGTATCGCCAAGGCGACCTGCGCCGGCTTTTCGTGCAGGATCCAGTGCGTCGCGCCGTCGACATGCTCGATGCGCAGGTCGGGCGCGAACTGGCCAAGGTCCGCATGGGAACTCTGCCGCAGCGCCTGGTCGGCGTCGCCCCAGATCAACAGATGCGGGCAGAAGACGCGAAAAGCCGACATGTCCGCATGGAGAAGAGCCGACGCAGGCGCAGGCGCACTGGGCGGCGGCACGACGACCGGCGAGGCGCGATACCAGTTCAGCATCGCGGTCATCGCGCCGGGCTGGCTCCACGCGGCGCGATAGCCGTCGCGGGTCGCGCCCGTCAGCCAGGGCGCCGGCGAAAATCCTTCGATCATGCGGAAGGCGCGGCGGCAGCCATCCTCCAGCAGGCGCGCGTCGGTCGCCGGATCGCGCAGTCTGTTGATATACTGGCTGGCGGCGCGCTGGGCGGGATCGTCAAAAATCGCACGCTGGAAACAGACCGGATGGACGCCATTGGCGATGATCAGGTGGGACAGCTTTTCAGGGTAAAGGAAAGCGACGGCGTAGGCGACCGACGCGCCCCAGTCGTGACCGGCAAGCGCCACGGGGCGGCCGGGCGAATAGTGATCGGCCAGCGCGGCGATGTCGGCGGCCAGCGCCCTGCCCTTGTAGGCCGCCAGTTCGACAGGTTTTGATGACGTGTTATAGCCGCGCTGGTCGGGCGCGATGACGAAATGATCGCGCGCAAGATCCAGCATTACCTCGCGCCATGCGGCCCAGTATTCCGGAAAACCGTGCAGGCAGATGACCGGCGTCGCGGAGGGATCGCCGGAGGTGGCGACGTTGAGCGTCACGTCGCCGGCGTCGAATGAGGAAAAGGAAATCACACCACCGTCTCCCGTGCCGGCACGCCGCAGACCAGCGCGCGCCCGATGAAGCAAAAGCCTCACAGCGGCGCGGGCCGCCGTCAAGGGCGCATGAGGCGGCTTTTTGCCGGTTTTGCCGGGCGACGCGCCCTATGAGACATTCGGCGACTTTGCCTTGTCGCCACCCGGTGTTATAGGGCCGCAGACTCTTAATGGTAACCGCGGCGCCGGTCCCGGCGCCTTTTTGCGCGAGGCAGCAATTCATGTCGAAGATCAAGGTGGCAAACCCCGTCGTCGAACTCGATGGCGACGAGATGACGCGCATCATCTGGCAATTGATCAAGGACAAGCTGATCCTGCCTTATCTCGATATCGACCTGCATTATTATGACCTCGGCGTCGAGTATCGCGACCAGACCAACGACCAGGTGACGATCGACGCCGCCAACGCGATCAAGAAGTATGGCGTCGGCGTCAAATGCGCGACCATTACCCCCGACGAGGCCCGCGTCGAGGAATTCAAGCTCAAGAAGATGTGGAAGAGCCCCAACGGCACGATCCGCAACATTTTGGGCGGCGTGATCTTCCGCGAGCCGATCATCATGAAGAACGTGCCGCGGCTGGTGCCCGGCTGGACCAAGCCGATCGTCGTTGGCCGCCACGCATTCGGCGACCAGTACAAGGCGACCGACTTCAGATTCCCGGGCAAGGGCAAGCTGACGATCAAGTTCGTCGGCGAAGACGGCGCCGTGATCGAGCACGAAGTGTTCGACGCGCCCGGCGCCGGCGTGGCGATGGGCATGTACAATCTCGACGAGTCGATCCGCGATTTCGCCCGCGCCTCGTTCAACTATGGCCTGCAGCGGAATTATCCGGTGTATCTGTCGACCAAGAACACCATCCTCAAGGCCTATGACGGCCGCTTCAAGGACATCTTCCAGGAGGTGTTCGACAAGGAATTCGCGGCCGAATACAAGAGCCGCAAGCTGATCTACGAACACCGCCTGATCGACGACATGGTGGCGTCGTCGCTGAAGTGGGAAGGCGGCTATATCTGGGCGTGCAAGAACTATGACGGCGACGTGCAGTCCGACACGGTGGCGCAAGGCTTCGGCTCGCTCGGTCTGATGACCTCGGTGCTGCTGACGCCCGACGGCAAGACGGTCGAGGCCGAGGCCGCCCACGGCACGGTGACGCGCCACTTTCGCCAGCACCAGAAGGGCGAGGAAACCTCGACCAACTCGATTGCGTCGATCTTCGCCTGGACGCGCGGCCTCGCCCACCGCGCCAAGCTCGACGACAACGAGAAATTGGCCAAGTTCGCCGCGACGTTGGAAAAGGTCTGCATCCAGACCGTCGAAAGCGGTTTCATGACCAAGGATCTGGCGCTTCTGATCGGCCCCGACCAGCCCTGGCTGTCGACCACCGGTTTCCTCGACAAGATCGACGAGAACCTGCAGAAGGCGATGGCGTAAGCCAGGTGAGCGAGCCGATCGTCTTCGGCGCGCCCTACAGCGTCTATGTGCGCATCGTCCGGCTGACGCTCGCCGAAAAGGGCGTCGGCTATCAACTGGTCCCCGTCGATGTCTTTGCCGATGGCGGGCCGCCGACGGCGCATCTTTCGCGCCACCCGTTCGGCAAAATCCCGGCTTTCGAGCACGATGGCATGACGATCTTCGAGACCGCCGCCATCACGCGCTATGTCGACGAGGCGTTTGCGGGGCCACGCCTGCAGCCCGACGCGCCGCGCGACCGCGCGCGGATGAACCAGGCGACCGGCCTGCTCGACGCCTATGCCTATCGGGCAATGGTCTGGGACATCTATGTCGAGAGGGTATCCAATCCCCGCGACGGCAAGCCGAGCGACGAGGCAAGGATCGCGGCGGGGCTGCCGGTGGCGCAAACCTGTCTGGACGTGCTTGAAACGCTTGTGCCCGGCTCAACCTGGCTGGCCGGCGACACGCTTTCGCTGGCCGACCTGCACGCGGCGCCGATGTTCGCCTATTTTCTCAAGACGCCGGAAGGCGCGGCGATGATCAAGCGCCAGCCGCGGCTGAGCGCCTGGTGGGCCGCGATGTCGGCCCGCCCTTCCTTTGCGGCGACGCAGGACTGACGAGCGGCCAGGCGCAACTTCGCGATGCAAAAGAAAAGGCGGACGGCGCTAAGGGAGCACGCCGCCCGCAAGCAAACCCGGACCGGCAATATGCCGCGCGCTTCGGGGGTCATCAGCGCGACTTCAATTTCGTCCACAAACGTTCCGGCGACCCTGCCGGTTCAGTCAACTTCCGACTGCTTGACGCGAGCCCCTCGATCGCTGCACCCGGCGACAGCGGACCGCCTGGAATCGCAATTTTTCCAAGTGTCAAATGATCTTTTGACAGCTGTCAAGGGCGATTCTTGACCAGTGTTTGAAAAAGTGGTTCACCGGTATGAATAGTCCCGCATCTGTTTGCGAGTCGCTTGCAGTTGGAGTCGAATGGACACGTGTACCCAATTGCGGAGCGCAGATCGCGACTCCAACACCCGCTCGCGTCATCGGCGGATCGGCAAGTTCGAGCTCAGGCGTTCCGAACTGGCGGATGCTGCGCTCGCGACGCTGGCCGAACTCGGCTATGCCCGCACCAGCCTGCGCGAGATCGCCCAGAAATGCGACTTCACGCATGGCGTTTTTCATTACTATTTTTCGGACAAGATCGACCTGATCCTGTGCGCGGTTCACAATTACAAATCGAGTTGCGCCAAGCGATACGACGTGATCGTCGAGACATCGCAGACCGCCGGCGAACTGATGGACCGGTTTCTGGCCAAGCTGGGAGAGACGCTGCGCGACGAGCCGCACATGCACCGTCTGTGGTACGATCTGCGTTCGCAGGCGCTGTTTGAAGACGCGTTCCGGCAACAGGTGCTCGAAATCGACCAATTGCTCGAAGACATGATCGCGCGCGTGGCCCATCGCCTGTCGGCGTTGTCCGGGCGCGATATCCGGGTTTCGAATCGTTCGCTCTACGCGCTTCTGGACGGCCTGTTCCAAAAGCACCTGCTGGAACAACTGGAAGGCGACGCAACCGCCGTCGACCGGTTGCGCGACGAGGTCCGCCGGCTGCTGCCGGCGCTGGTCTGACGCAAGCGCGGCGCGGCGGTCGCCTTATCCCTGCATTGCGGCCTTGACGGCGTCGATGGCCTCGCCGGCCTTCGACGCGTCCGGCCCCCCGGCCTGGGCCATGTCAGGCCGGCCGCCGCCGCCCTGGCCGCCCAGCGCCGTGGACGCCACGCGCACCAGGTCGACAGCGCTGAAACGCTTGACCAGATCGTCAGTGACGCCGACCACGACCGACGCCTTGCCCTCGGCGTCGCCGACAAAGACGACGACGCCCGAGCCGAGCGACTTCTTGCCTTCGTCGGCCAGGCCCTTGAGGTCCTTGGGCGCGACGCCCGAAACCGCCTTGCCGAGGAAGCCGACGCCGGCCACCTGCTCGGCGGCGCCGCCCTCGCCCGCGGCCGCGCCGCCGCCCATCGCGAGTTTTTTGCGCGCATCAGTCAGTTCGCGTTCAAGCTTCTTGCGTTCGTCCACCAGGCTTTCGACCCGGGCCAGGACCTCAGCCGGCCCGACCTTCAGCGCGGCGGCGACCGATTTCAGCCGCCGGTCTTGTTCGTCTAGATGGTGGCGGGCGGCCTCGCCGGTGAGCGCCTCGAGCCCTGGCACGCCCGACGCGACAGCGCCCTCGCCGACCACCCGCACCAGGCCGATATCGCCGGTGGCGCGCACATGGGTGCCGCCGCACAGTTCGACCGAATAAGGCCGGTTGGCCTTGTCGCCATGCAGCGCCATGCCCATCGACACGACGCGAACCTCGTCGCCGTATTTTTCGCCGAACAGCGCCATCGCGCCTTCGGCGATGGCGTCGTCGACGCTCATCAACCGGGTCGTCACCGGGCCGTTCTGGACGATGATCTCGTTGGCCAGATGCTCGATACGCTCAAGCTCCTCGGCCGAAATCGGCTTGGGGTGCGAGAAGTCGAAGCGCAGCCGCTCGGGCGCGACCAGCGAGCCTTTCTGGGCGACATGCGTTCCCAGAACCTCGCGCAGCGCCTCGTGCAGAAGGTGCGTCGCCGAATGGTTGGAGCGCAGGCGCGCACGGCGTTGCTGAGCGACCTTCAGTTCAACCGCTGCGCCGGTCCTGATGGTCCCTTTGGTCACCGTGCCGATGTGAACGAACAGGCCGTCGGCCTTCTTCTGGGTTTCGGTGACGGTGAACGAAAAACCTTCGCCGGTCATCACGCCGGTGTCGCCCATCTGGCCGCCGGATTCGCCGTAGAACGGCGTCTGGTTGACGATGACCGCTACCTGTTCGCCTTCGCCGGCCTGGGCGACCTCGCGGCCATCACCGACCAACGCCAGCACCACGCCTTCGGCGGTTTCGGTGTCGTAACCGAGGAACTCGGTTGCGCCGAACCGCTCGCGCAGCGCGAACCAGATTTTTTCGGTGCCGGTCTCGCCCGAACCGGCCCAGTGCTTGCGCGCCTCCGCCTTCTGCCGCTCCATCGCGTCCTGAAAACCGTCGAGATTGACCGAGATCGAGCGCTGGCGCAGCGCGTCCTGCGTCAGGTCGAGCGGGAAGCCATAGGTGTCGTAGAGCCTGAACGCGGTCTCGCCGTCGAGCATGTCGCCGGACGACATCGACGATGTCGCCTCGTCGAGCAAGGTGAGGCCGCGCGACAGGGTCTTGCGGAAGCGGCCTTCCTCGAGTTTCAGCGTTTCGGTGATCAGGGCCTCGCCGCGCACCAGTTCCGGATAGGCCTGACCCATTTCGCGAACCAGCGCGGGAACCAGCTTCCACATCAGCGGCTCGGACGCACCGAGCAACTGGCCGTGGCGCATGGCGCGGCGCATGATGCGGCGAAGCACGTAGCCGCGGCCTTCATTCGACGGCAGCACGCCATCGGCGATCAGGAAGCAGGACGACCGCAAATGGTCGGCGATGACGCGGTAGGAGGCGACAGTTTCAGCTGACGGTCCACGTCCGAGCGCCGATGCGGTGGCGTCGATCAGATGGCGGAACAGGTCGGTCTCGAAGACGCTCTCGACGCCTTGCAGGATCGACGCCATGCGCTCCAGGCCCATGCCGGTGTCGATCGAGGGACGCGGCAGGTCGATGCGCTCGTCCCTGGTCACCTGCTCATACTGCATGAAGACCAGGTTCCAGAATTCAAGGAAGCGGTCGCCGTCCTCTTCGGGGCTTCCGGGCGGACCGCCCCAGATGTGCTCGCCGCGGTCGATGAAGATTTCCGAGCACGGGCCGCAGGGGCCGGTATCGCCCATCGACCAGAAATTGTCGGAGGTCGGGATGCGGATGATGCGGTCGTCGGGCAGGCCGGCGACCTTCTTCCACAGATCGAACGCCTGATCGTCGGTGTGGTAGACGGTGACCAGCAGCTTGTCCTTCGGAAGACCGAAATCCCTGGTGATCAGGTTCCAGGCGAGCTCGATGGCGCGATCCTTAAAATAGTCGCCGAAGGAAAAATTGCCGAGCATCTCGAAGAAGGTCAGATGCCGGGCGGTGTAGCCGACATTGTCCAGATCATTGTGCTTGCCGCCGGCGCGCACGCTCTTCTGCGCCGTGGTGGCGCGCGAATAGGGACGCTTCTCGATGCCGGTGAAGACGTTCTTGAACTGAACCATGCCCGAATTGGCGAACATCAGCGTCGGGTCGTTGCGCGGCACCAGCGGGCTGGAGGGCACGACCTCGTGGCCATTCTTCCTGAAATAGTCGAGGAAGGTCGATCGTATCTCGTTGACGCCGCTCATTGTCTTGCCTTTGCGGAACGCCGCGCTTCAATGCAGCGGCACTGGAAACCGCCTTCTATCGTCCGGCTTGCGGCCTGTCCAGAAAAGCGAAAGGCCGCCGGACAATCCGGCGGCCCTGTCATGAAACGGCTGTCCGGCAAACGCCGGCCAGGCCTGGCGCGGTCACCCTTCGGCGGCGTCGTCGAGATCGCCGGGTCCGCCATTTTCCAGGAACTGATCGGCGATCAGACCGGCGCTCTGGCGCAGCGAGGTTTCGATCTCGGCGGCCAGTTCGGGATTGTTGCGAAGGAATTCCTTGGCGTTTTCGCGCCCCTGCCCCAGGCGCTGGGAATTGTAGGAGAACCAGGCCCCCGACTTCTCGACCACGCCGGCCTTGACGCCGAG
>DDFA01000072.1 GCA_002336975.1 Phyllobacteriaceae bacterium UBA1940 | reverse complement strand
CCGGCGTCGCTTATGACCTCGGCCTTCACGCCGATCTGTCCGATCTCGAATTTTCCGGCTCGGCCGACGCCGTCGACGATCTGATGCAACTTGCCGAGGCGCTCGCCGAACTGGCGCGCACGCTGCAGACCCTGGTCTATTTGATCGACCAGTTCGCCCCGGCCGAGCGCGAGCGGGCCCAAAGAACCATATCCCGCCGCATCGCCACGTTCTTCCGCGCCTTCAATCCGGCGCTCCCCCGCCACCTTCCCGGCCTCGGCGCGCCTTACCCCGACACGTCCTGACCGCCGCATCGTCCGTCCTCTTCACGGCCCGCCGGCATCCGGCGCAGGCCGCGCCGGCGCGCGTCTTCAAGCCAAGACTCATTCCCGCCTCACCAGAACGGCGACGGCTCGGCTCCGCCCAGCACCTCGGCGATCCGCCGTCGCGTCCCGCCAGCCGTATCGTGCGGCAGCGCGTCGATCGCAAAGAAACCCGCATTCCTGATTTCGCGATCGGGCGTCTTCGGCGCGGTCTGCCGAAAATCCTCGATCAGGAACAGCGCCACATGGTCGCGCCGGCTGGCCTGCCGGTTGTGGTGCAGGCTTTTCAACAGCGGCGGGCCGGTCAGTTCGAAATTGCCTTCCTCGCGCAGTTCGCGCACCAGCGCCTCCTCCGCCGTCTCGCCGCTCTCCACCCCGCCGCCGGGCAGGTGCCAGCCCGGCACGTAGGTGTGCTCGATCAGGAACACCGCATTGGCGGCGCGGTCGAAGACGATGCCGCGCGCGCCCAGCGTCATCGGCCGGCTGAGAAGAAACCAGCCGTGGAACAACCTGCCGCGCAGGCCCGGCCAGCCGCGCTGGCGCAACCGGGCGTCGTCGTCGCCGCTCATCGGGACGCCGGGTGGCGCGGGGCGGTTCGATCCGCTACAGCTTTGTCATGTTCCGGCTCGCGCATCTGTCTGACGTCCATCTCGGCCCCCTCCCCGATGTAACCTATCGCCAGCTCGCCTCAAAGCGCATCACCGGCTACATCAACTGGAAACGCAACCGCTCCAAGACCTTCCACGACGGCGCGCTCGGCGCCATCGTCGACGACATCAAGGCGGCGAAGCCCGACCATATCGCCGTCACCGGCGATCTGATGAACCTGGCGCTGGCCGACGAGATCTCGCTGTCGGTCGGCTGGCTGGAATCGCTCGGTCCGGCGCACGACGTCTCGGTCGTGCCGGGCAACCACGACGCCTATGTGCCGGGCGCGCTGCGCAAGGCGTCGATCGCCTGGCGGCCCTGGACCGAGGGTGACGCCGGCTGGTCGAAGATGAACGAGAACGGCTATCCCTATGTCCGCGTCCGCGACGGCGTCGCCATCATCGGCGTCAATTCGGCGCGCGCCTCCGCGCCGTTTCTCGCGACCGGCTCCTTCACCGAGGAACAGGCGCGCCGGCTGGCGAATATCCTCGACCGGGCTCACAAGGAAGGGCTCTACCGCGTTGTTATGATTCACCATCCCCCGGTGCGCGGCGCCGCCCCCGCCCACAAGCGCCTGTTCGGCATTTCGACCTTCCAGAAGGTCATCGCCGGGCACGGCGCCGAACTGGTCCTGCACGGCCATACCCATCTGCCGACGCTCTACTGGATCAAGGGCAGGCATGGCCAGACGCCGGTGGTCGGCGTCGCCGCCGGCGGCGAGAACCACGGCCAGCACAAGCCGCTGGCGCAGTGGAACCTGATCGAGATCGAGAAGAACGGCGACGGTTTCCGTACCTTCCTGACCCGGCGCGGTCTGGTCGGCCACACCGGACACGTCGCGCAGCTGTCGCACGAGGAACTGGTCGCGCCGTCGGCGCGCCCGCTCGCCGACGCGCACCACGCCCCGGTCTCGGCATAGAGCGCCGCGCGTCCAATTGGACGCGCAAAGGACGCTCTGACACTTTGAATCTGCTGCATCGTGCTTTCGAAAATCGATTCCGATTTTCGAGCCGATGCAGTAAAGCCGAAGGCTACGGCGTCAGCGTCCCGGCGGGAAACTTGTCCCACAGCCAGGCCAGCACCGCGACGCCGCCGGCGATCGCGCCGGCCAGCACCAGCGTCAGCCCGCCGATGAAGGCGCCCCAGCCGCCGCGTCGGGGCGACGGAGCCGGTTTCACGGCGGTCTGAACCGGCGTCGCCGCAGGGCTTGCCGGGGTCGCTTGATCGGACGGCGCGGCGGGAGCCGCGAACGGCGCCGTCACCTCGCCGTCCATCATCCGCTGGCGCTCGACGATCCGCTCGGCGACATAGCGGGTGATCTGGTCGACGACCGGTCTTGTGTCGGCCGATTCGGCCATGACGACGCGGCCCATTCGGGTGTCGCGCACGAACCGGTAGGAGCGCTTGTCGCGGCCCATCGCGACATGGGCGGTCGCGTCGATCCATAGCCGCGGCGCAAGCCCCGACGAGATGGCGAAGTCGAACTGCCGGTCGTCGTCGGGAATGTCGGCAATGACGTCGCCAAGCTCGGCCGCCAGCAATTCCAGCCGCGTCCGGCTCGCCTCGCGCAGTTCAACCACGACGTCCTCCCGGTCGGCGGCGGCGTTTTTGACGTCGACAATCGCCTGCGACAGTCTCGACATCGGGTCGTTCAGGTTCGCGCCTTCTTTCATGACAGCTCTCCAGCGCACGGTGCGTTCACTATTCGTTTAGCATACGGATGTTGGAATTGTCACATTTTCAAGGCGGCGAGCCCGTCGAAGCTGACAGATTTTTCAGCCCCGCATCGTCTGCCGGATCGCCTGGACCACCGCCTTGCGGGCTTCTTCCGGCAGCATGTGGCCGACGCCGGGCAGCGTGATCAGGCGGAACTGCTCGGGCAGGTCCCGCGACTGCGCATAGGGCAGCACCGGATCGGCTGTGCCCCACACCACCGTCACCGGCATTTTGAGCCCTGCCAGCGCCGAGCGCGGGATCTCGCCCTGCTGCCCGTCCTTGGCGATCCTGGCGGCGATCTCGGACAGCTTGTCCGCCTGCCCCGCCGCGGCGCGCATCGCGGCGGCCACCGCCACGTTCTTGGTCGGCATCTCAAATCCCGGCGCGCCCATCGCCGAAAGCCCCGACCGCAAGGCGTCGGTCGTCGCTGGCGCGGCGATGCCGATCAGCAGAGGCTCGCTGATCTGTGGCCCGAAACCGCCCGGCGCCAGCAGCGTCAGCGACGCCACCCGGTCCGGCGCGCGCATGCCCATCAGCGCCGCCACCGCGCCGCCCATCGAGAAACCGACGACATGAGCCTTGTCGATCCCGCGCGCGTCGAGGTCGGCGAGGAGCGCCTTGGCCATCGCCGAGGCGTTGCCCGCCGCGCCATGGTCCAGCGACCGGCCGTGCCCCGGCAGGTCGTAAGCCAGGACGAGCCCGTCGCGCGCCAAATCGGGCTGGATGTCGTTCCAGTCCATATTGTTGCCGCCGAAACCGTGCAGCAGCACGATCGCCTGCGGCCCGGCGCCCTTGGCGCGCGCATAGAGCCCGTCGCTCATTTGCCCGCGGCGAGGATGCGGTTGGCCGCCGACACGACCGCCTCGAGCGACGCCGCGACGATATTGGTGTTGATGCCGGCGCCGAACAGCTTGCCGCCCGGATACTCCATCTCGACATAGGAAATGGCGGCGGCGTTGGAGCCGCGCTGCATCGAATGCTCGGAATAGTCGAGCACCGAAAGGTCGACGCCGATATGTTTCGACAGCGCGTCGACGAACCCGTCGACCGGGCCGGTGCCCACCCCGTGGATGGTCATCTCCTTGCCCCTGTCGACGATGATCGCCTGCACATTGCGGCGGCCACGCGTCACCGGGTCGGAATGGGTCTCATGGTCGACGAATTTTATCCGCCCGTCGGGCTGCTCGACATAGGTCTCCATGAACTGCTGGTAGATGCGTTTCACCGGCACTTCCTTGCCCTCCTCGTCGGTGATCTGCTGGATCAGCTTCGAGAATTCGACCTGCAAATTGCGCGGCAGGTTCAGCCCGTAGTCCGCCTGCAGCACATAGGCGATGCCGCCCTTGCCCGACTGCGAATTGATGCGGATGATCGCCTCGTAAGAGCGCCCCACATCCTGCGGGTCGATCGGCAGATACGGAACTTCCCACACTTGCTTGTTGGCCGACTGGATCGCCTTCATGCCCTTGTTGATCGCGTCCTGGTGCGAACCGGAAAACGCCGTGTAGACCAGTTCGCCGACATAAGGGTGCCGCTCGCCGATCTTCAGCTGGTTGGAATATTCGTAGACGTCCTTCATCCGCGGAATGTCGGAGCAGTCCAGCTTCGGGTCGACGCCCTGGGTGAACATGTTCAGCGCCAGCGTCACGATGTCGACATTGCCGGTGCGCTCGCCATTGCCGAACAGCGTGCCCTCCACCCTGTCGGCGCCGGCCATCAGGCCGAGTTCCGTCGAGGCGACGCCGGTGCCGCGGTCATTGTGCGGATGCAGCGAGATGATCAGGTTCTCGCGGTTGTCGAGATTGCGGCACATCCATTCGATGCGGTCGGCATAGATGTTGGGCGTCGACATCTCGACCGTCGACGGCAGGTTGATGATCAACCTGTTGTCGGGCGTCGGGCGCACGATCTCGGCGACCGCGTTGCAGATCTCCAGCGCCACTTCCAGTTCGGTGCCGGTAAAGCTCTCGGGCGAATATTCGAAGCGGTAGCCGCCGCCGGCCTTGGCCGCCATGTCGGTGATCATCTTCGCCGCGTCGGTGGCGATCTGCTTGATGCCGCGCACATCCTTCTGGAACACCACGCGGCGCTGCAATTCGCTGGTCGAGTTGTAGAAGTGCACGATCGGCGTCTTCGCCCCGGCCAGCGCCTCGAAGGTGCGCGTGATCAGTTCCGGCCGGCACTGCACCAGCACCTGCATGTCGACGTCGTCGGGCACATTGCCCTCTTCGATCGCCCAGCGGGCGAAGTCGAAATCGGTCTGCGACGCCGACGGAAAGCCGATCTCGATCTCCCTGAAACCCATGTCGACCAGCAGTTTGAACATCCGCTCCTTGCGGTCGTGACCCATCGGGTCGATCAGCGCCTGGTTGCCGTCGCGCAGGTCGACCGAACACCAGATCGGCGCCTTGGCGATGGTCTTGTTCGGCCAGGTCCGGTCGGTCAGGCCGACCAGCGGATACGCTTCGTATTTGCGCGCCGCGCCCGGCATTCCCTTCGAGGTTGCGGTCATCTGGTCCTCGATCGTGTGTCGTTGTGCGAAGGTCATCTCGTCCACTCCCGGCGGCAGGTCCGGTCGTCGCCGGGCACCATGCAGCGCCAATTGTCTAAGTCAATCGGTTTGGTGACTTGAGGAGCTGCGCAGGGATAAGAGCCCTGGCGGTATCCGACCGCCGGGCGCTCCTTCAGCGGACCCGGCGATCGCCGATAAGGCCAAGAAGCAGGATGCTGGACGCAAGCGCGCGCACGGTCTCGGCGGCGAAGCCAGCGCGACGGGCATATTTGCTTGCTTGGGTCGAAGACATGGCGGCCTCCATATAGCAGGATCGCCGGATGCGCAAGCGCCGCCGGCGTCAGGCGTCGCCCGGCCCGTTGTCCGCGTCCCCCGCCACCCTGATCACGGTGACCGAACACGTCGCCTCGGCCACCACCTTGGTCGACACCGACCCCAGGTGCCGGCGCAGCGCCGACGAGCCGCGCGCGCCCATGACGATGTGGCTGGCGTGGTTGCGCTCGGCGAATTCCAGGATCGCATCCGCCGCGCTGACGGCTTCGAGCACGTGATAGCTCAGACGCTCCTCGTCCAGCCCGAGCGGCCGCGCCCAGTCTTTCAGCGCCACCAGATGCTTGACGTAGATCGAGTTGCCGTCCTTGTCGATTTCAGGCTGCTGGCCGATCAGTTCCGTCTTCCACACCGTCACGCATGCAAGGCGAGAATCGCGGCGCACCGCCAGCAGCCGCGCCGTTTCGGCGCGGATCTGCTCGGTCAGCGCGTCTTCGCCGCCGGTCAGGAACACGCTGGCCAAGATGATCGACGGGGCGCTGCGGTCGATGGCGCGGCCCGCGCCGACCACCGCCTCGGGCGCCGGCTTGCGCGCAAACAGACGTTGCAGCCATTTGCCCGGCGTCGGTTCGGCTTTCGCCTCGCGCAGCTTCACCTGGTCCGGATGGCGCAGGTCGTGCGCGAGCTGCGCCGCGTCGCCGTAGCGCCGACCGCGATCCACCTCCAGGCAGTTCGCGATCACCTGTCTGAGCCAGCGCGGCGCTGCCGGGTTGATCCTGGCAATATCGTCGGGGCTCTGAAACAGCCGCCTGCGCATACCGGCCGTCGTCTGCGGGCTGCCGAACGGTTCGCGACCGGTCGTCATCTGGTAGAGAATGCAGCCGAGCGCAAAGATGTCGCTGGCCGGGTCCGACCGCTCGCCCAGCACCTGCTCGGGCGCGATATAGGCCGCCGTCCCCATCGGCATCGAGCTTTCCTCGCCGAGCAGGTCCGGCAGTTCGGCGTGCCGCGCCAGCCCGAAATCAATCAACACCGCGCCGCGCTTGGCGAGGATCACATTGGCCGGCTTCAGGTCCAGATGCGCGACCTTCTGCGCATGGAGCGACACCAGCCCGGTGGCGATCTGCAGGCCGATGTCGCGGACCCGGTCGACCGGCAACGGCGCGCCCTGGATCACTTTTTCCAGGCTTTCGCCCTCGACGAATTCCATCGCGATGTAGGGCGTCTCGGCCAGATCGCCGAAACCGTAGAATTTTGGCACATGCGGTCCCGACACCCGCGCCGAGATCATCCGCTCGACCTCGTAGCCGATGATCACCGACGCTTCTTCGCCCGGATCGAGGAACGGCACTTTCAGGATGATCGGCCGGTCGACGCCCGGTTTGGCGGCGCTCCAGATCGAGGCCATGCCGCCCGAGGGCAGCTTGTCCCCGAGCAAAAAACCGTCGAGTTCGACGCCAGGCGAAAGTTTGCGTGTCATGTCAGGATCCGGTCAGGAGGCGGTTGCCAA
This sequence comes from Phyllobacteriaceae bacterium UBA1940, assembly GCA_002336975.1. Classification (GTDB taxonomy): domain Bacteria; phylum Pseudomonadota; class Alphaproteobacteria; order Rhizobiales; family Rhizobiaceae; genus Mesorhizobium_A. Next base: position 46,084 of record DDFA01000072.1, on the reverse strand, counting down.
GCCAGCTCGGCAGGCCGGCCTTGGCGATCTTGTGGGCGGTGCGGCTGGCGTCATAGGGAACGCGGTGCATGGTCAGCTCGCCGCGCCCGGTGTCGAGCAGCCCGATGCAGGCGGCCGGATTTCCGTCGCGCGGCTGGCCGACAGACCCGACCACCGCCACCTGGCGACGCCCGGTAAACAGCGGCGCCGGCTTGTTGGCCAGCGGCGTGAAGCGGGTCGGCGCGGCGTCCCTGGCGGCATAGAAGATCGCGGGCACATGCGTGTGCCCGCAGATCACGTTGCGCGCGCCCGTCGCCGCCAGGCAGGCCCCCGCCGCCGCGGTGTCGCGGACATAGGGCCAGGCCCCGCTTCTTGCGGCGCTGGCGTGGACAAACAGCGTGTCGCCGACGGCGTACTGCATCGGCAGGCCAGCCAAAAACCCCTTTTGTTCATCCGAAAGCTGGGTCTGGGTCCAGCGGATGGCGTCGCGGGCGTTTTCGTTCATGCCGGCGGGACCCTTGGTCACCGCCTCGTCGTGATTGCCGAGCAGGCAGGTCGCGCCATCGCCGATCAGCCGCTGCGCCATCTCGACGACATAGGCCGGATCGGGTCCGTAGCCGACCAGGTCGCCCAGAAGCACGACATGGTCGGCGTCAAGCGCCGACAGCCGTTCGAGCGCGGCGTCGAGCGCCTCGCGGTTGGCGTGAATGTCGGCAAGAATGGCGATGCGCGGCATGGCGCGAGAATAGGGACGACGCAGCGTTTCCGGCAAGCTGGATTTTGTGTAGCGCAAAGGCGCAGGCGACATTGTGCGCCGACGATCCCGGCGGCTGAACGGCTCGACATTTCGCCTCAATTCGGCCTGCGTCGCCGACGAGAGAAACTATGGACGCGTGGACGCATCCGCAATATGGATGCGGTGCGGTCTGCCGGAGTGTAAACGTATCGCCGGCCAAGGCCGGTGCGAGTTGGATGCAGCGGCGCAGCAGCCGACGGGGAACCCTTCCTGCCCACGCCGCCCCATTTCAGGATCGACATTCGAGGAATTTGCTGATGACCGACAACAAGCCTGACGTAACCCGCGATTGGCAAGCGACGCAGGGGCAGAAATCCTCCGCCACGCGCCTGCGCATTTTCGCAGCCCTGTGCTGGCTTGTCGCCATCGGCGCCGAGATCGCCGGCATTGTGCTGCTCTACCGGCACAAGTTCGACCAGGGCAATCTTCCGTTGCTGATCGGCCTGCTGGTCGGAATCGCGGTTTTCGCGATCGCCGGCAGCATGCTGTGGAAGGCCGCCAACCGGCATGACCCGGCGCGCGCATCCGACACCGCCCGCTTCTTCTTCCAGAACCAGCTTGGCGCGATCATCACGCTGATCGCCTTCCTGCCGCTGGTCTTCCTGATCTTGACCGACAAGAACATGGACCCCAAGACCAAGAAGGTCGCGGGCGGCGTCGGCGCGGCGCTTGCCGTGCTCGCCACCGCGATGGGCATCAGCTACGAACCGCCGTCGGTCGAACAATACACCCAGGACATGCAGGCCTGCGCGACCCAGATCAAGAGCGGCCAGCCCACCACGGCCTGTTCGCCCGACGTCGCCGAACAGGCGCAGGCGATCGCCGCCGACTCCGGCGCCATCGCCGCGGCGACCAAGAACGCGGACAACCCCAACGGTCAGGACGTCGTCTACTGGATCGCACCGGAGAACGGAGCCAAGAAATCCGACACGCCGCACGTCTTCCACCTCTGCGCCGGCGTCAGCCCGCTCAACGGCAAGACCGTCAACAGCGGCTCGGTGACCGAGGCCTATGCCCAGAACGCCACCCGCATCACCAAGCAGATCGCGATGGAACAGAAACAGTGCGGCTTCACCGTCACCCAGTGAACGCCCATTGTCTGATGTAGAGCGGTTCAGGGCCGCGCCGGCCGTCGGTCGGCGCGGCCCTGACGCGATGCGGCCGCGCCGCCGCGACGACGTCCAACGTCCCGCTTGCCCGCGCCCCCCGAATTGCGCGACAGTCGGCGTCGCCGCACATTTTGCGCGGGAGGCCGGGCCGCATGAATTTTGTGTTCTTTTCGCCGCACTTCCCCTCGACGGGCGCCGACTTTTGCGACCGCCTCGACAAGGCCGGCGCAACCGTGCTGGGCATCGGCGACGCGCCCTACGACCGGCTTGACCCGATGCTGCGCAAGGCGCTGACCGAATATTACCGCATCGACGACATGGAGAACTACGACCTCACGCTTCGGGCGATGGGTCATTTCATCCACAGGCACGGCCGCATCGACCGCTTCGAATCGCTGAACGAACACTGGCTCGATCTCGAGGCCGGCATCCGCACCGATTTCAACATCTGGGGCATCCGCCTCGACTATGTGCAGAACATCAAGAAGAAGAGCCGCATGCGCGCCGCCTTCCGTAAGGCGGGCGTTCCTGTGATCGCGCAGAAGAAGACGTCGGAGCGGGCCGGCGCGCTCGAATTCATCCGCCGCGTCGGCTACCCGATCGTGGTCAAGCCGGACCAGGGCGCCGGCGCGTCCCACACCTACAAGATTTCCAGCCCCGCCGAACTCGATGGCTTCTTCCGCATCAAGCCGGACGGCGTCTCCTTCGTCATGGAGGAGTTTATCGACGGGCTTGTCGTGACCTTCGACGGCCTGGTCGACCGCGACGGCGAGATCGTCTTCGCCGCCTCGACGAAATATGACGATTCGATCATGGACGTGGTCAACAAGGACAAGCACATGTCCTATGTCTGCCGCCCCGACGTGCCGGCCGATATCGCCGAGATCGGCGCCAGGATCGTCAAGGCCTTCGATCTCAAGGAACGGTTCTTCCACATCGAGCTGTTCGAGCGTAAGGACGGCCGTCTGCTGGCGCTTGAGGTCAACATTCGTCCGCCCGGCGGCTACATGACCGACGCGATCAACTACAGCTACGACATCGACGTCTACGCCGAATGGGCCAACATGGTCGTCTCCAACCGGGTCAGCGGCGATTTCAGGGGCAGATATTTCACCGCCTACGCCAGTCGGAAGGACCGCTACGCCTATCGCCACGGCCATGACGACGTGCTAGCGGCGCATGGCGGCTTGATCGTGCGGCACAACCGGATCGAGGACGTCTTTTCGCGGGCGATGGGCAACTACGCCTATCAGTTGCGCTCCACCGACCCCGCCAAGCTGCGCGACGCCGTCGCCTACATTCACCAAGAGGCCTGACCTTGGACATCAGCTATCACAAGGCTTTCTCGGAAAAGCTCGCCCGCGACATGGAATACAAACGCTACGGTTTCGCCGGGCGGCCCTTCATTGTCTTTCCGACCTCGCAGGGGCGCTTCTACCAGTTCGAGGATTCCGGCGGCGTCGCATCGCTGGCCGAGTTCATCGACACCGGCCGCATCCAGCTTTTCGCGCTCGACGGCATCGATTCCGAAAGTTTTTTCAACAAGGGTTCGGATTTCGCCGGGCGCATCGCCCGCCACGAACATTTCTTCGACTATGTCCGCACCGAGGCGCTGCCGTTGATCGAGACGACCGCCACCGCGTCGAACGGCGGCCGCCACATGAAGCCGATCTTCGGCGGCTGCTCCATGGGCGCGTTCCACTCGTCCAACTTCGTCTTCCGCCACCCGCATCTGGCCTCGGGCCTGATCGCGCTGTCTGGCGTCTATTCGGCGCGCGACTTCTTCGGCGACGACAGGTCGGGCCAGATCTATTTCAATTCGCTGCTCGACTACCTGCCCGGCGTCACCGAACCGTCGATCCTGAAGCGGCTGCGGTCGCTGCGGTTGATCTTCTGCTGCGGCCAGGGCGCGTGGGAGGAGCGGATGCTTGAAGAGACCCGCGAACTGGAAAAAGTTCTCGCGGCGAAGAAGATCCCGGCCTGGGTCGACTATTGGGGCGGCGATGTCGCGCACGACTGGCCCTGGTGGCACAAGCAGCTGCCATACTTCATGTCCCGCTGGCTTGACGAAGACCTGAAAGACCGGCTGCACTGAGCCCGCCCGATGTCCAAGTCAGCAACCCATACCCGCAGTTCAGGACCGCGACACGATCTGACAGGCGGACCGATCACGAAGACGCTTTTGATGTTTGCGCTGCCGGTGTTGGGCGCCAACGTGCTGCAGTCGCTCAACGGTTCGGTCAACGCGATCTGGGTCGGCCGTTTCCTAGGCGAGAAGGCGCTCGCTGCGACGTCTAACGCCAATCTGGTCATGTTTCTCATCATCGGCACGCTGTTCGGCGTCGGCATGGCCGCCACGATCCTCATTGCGCAGTCGGTCGGCAAGAGCGATTTCGCGCCGGCGCGGCGAGTCGTCGGCACAAGTGCGACGTTCTTCTTCTGCGTCTCGTTGGCGGTGGCGATCGGCGGCTGGATCTGGGTCGACGCAATTCTCGGCCTGCTCCGCACACCACCGGACGCATTTGCGCTGGCCCGCACCTATCTGCGCATTGTCTTTGTCGCGATTCCCCTCATCAATCTGCTCTCCTTCGTCATGACGGCGCTGCGCGGCTCGGGCGATTCGCGCACCCCGTTCATCTTCATGGCGCTGTCGGTGGTCATCGACGCCGGGCTGAACCCGTTGCTGATCGCAGGCATCGGCCCGTTCCCGGAACTTGGCATCGCCGGCTCGGCCTGGTCGCTGGTGACCTCCCAGGCGATCGCCGCGCTCGCCCTGCTGGCCGTCGTCTACCGCCGCCGCGACCCGCTGCGGCTTGTCGGCGGCGACCTGAAATATCTTGCGCCGGACCCGGCCTTGCTGCGGCTGATCATCGCCAAGGGCGTGCCGATGGGCCTTCAGATGGTGGTCATCTCCTTGTCGGCGCTCACCATCATGGGCCTGGTCAACCGCTCCGGCTCCCAGGTCTCCGCCGCCTACGGCATCGCGGCGCAACTGTGGACTTACATCCAGATGCCGGCGCTGGCGATCGGCGCCGGCGTGTCGACCATGGTGGCGCAAAATGTCGGCGCCGGCCGCTGGGACCGGGTCGGCCGCATCACTTTGTCGGGCATCGGCATCAATGTGGCGATGACGGCCGCGCTGGTCGCCCTTCTCTATCTGCTCGACCGGCCGGCGCTCGGCCTGTTCCTGACCGGCGATTCCGCCGCCGTCGACATCGCCATCCGCGTCAACAATATCGCCTCGTGGTCGTTCGTGCTGTTCGGCGTCACCATCGTGCTGTTCGCCACCGTGCGCGCCACCGGCGCGGTGATGCCGCCGCTTCTGATCCTGATCGTCTCGGTCCTGATCTGCCGCACCGGTTTCGCCTATCTTTTCTATGACGACTACGGCCAGGACGCGCTGTGGTGGAGTTTCCCGGTCGGCTCGATCATTTCGCTGGTGCTGGCGCTCGCCTATTACCGCTTCGGCGCCTGGCGCACCTTGAAGATGATCGAAACGCGCCCGGCCGGCGGCGAACCGCCCGACACCGGGCTTGGCGTGCCCAGGCACAGGGCGCGCGACGCGTCCGAGAATACAAGATCGTCGGACTGATTGATCCGGAGCCTTCCGGATCAGACGCGACGCGCTTTAGACGATCGGCACCGCCACCGTGCCTTTGGGCAGCTTGGCCTCGTCGTCCGGTTCGACATGGATGACCACGCGGACCGACGGAATCTCGTTCCTCAGCGCCGCCTCGATGCGGTCGCAAATGTCGTGGCTTTCGCGCACGGTCATCTGGCCGTCGACGATCAGGTGGAATTCGATGAACGTCGCCCGGCCGGCGATCCGCGTCTTCAGGTCGTGTGCTTCCAGCGCGCCGGCCGAATTGGTCGAGATCAGGTCGCGGATGCGCATGGCGTCCGCCGGCTCCACCGCCTTGTCCATCAGGCCCGACAGCGAACCGGTGACGACATGCCAGCCCTGATAGAGGATGTTGAGCGCCACCAGCACGGCCAGGGCCGGATCGAGCCACATCCAGCCGGTCGCGACCGCGCCCGCAAGGCCGATCAGCACGCCGACCGACGTGTAGACGTCGGTCATGATGTGGTGGCCGTCGGCCACCAGCGCCGGCGAGCGCGCCGAGCGTCCGACCCGGACCAGGATCAGCGCCCACACGCAGTTCAGCGCCGACGCGGCCGCGTTGACCCCCATGCCGAGCCACGTCTGTTCCAGCGCCATCGGCTGCTGAAAGCTCTGCCAGACCTTGAAGATGATCATCAGGGCGGCGACGCAGATCAGCACGCCTTCGAGCACCGCTGACAGATATTCCGCCTTGTGGTGACCGTGTTGATGGTCGGCGTCGGCCGGCTGATAGCTCACCCGGATCGCCCAGAACGCCACCGCCGACGCCACCACGTTGACGATCGATTCCAGCGCGTCCGAATACAGCGCCACCGACCCCGTCAGCCACCAGGCGTAGGCCTTCAGGCCGAGCACGCCGATGGCGATCAGGATCGACCAGACCGAAAGCCTGAGGACAAGTTGCTTCGCCGTCATCGACGGTTGCGCCCCATGGTCACGCCGCCTTCTCCTTGGCTCGCCGCGGCAGGTGCGCCACCACGTTCTCGATCATCCGCATACCGGCGTTCTGGCCGAGCGTCATGATCGATTCGGGGTGGAACTGTACCGCCGCCACCGGTTCGCTCTTGTGCTCGAACGCCATGATGACTCCGTCGTCGGTCTCGGCGGTGACGATGAACTCGTCGGGAAGCCGCACCGGGTCGGCGAAGATGGAGTGATAGCGTCCGACCGTCACCTCCTTCGGCAGGCCGGAAAACACCACCCCGCCCTCCTTCGCCACCTGGATGCGCGACGGTTTTCCGTGCATCGGCGCGTGCAGCTGGCGCAGCTCCCCGCCATAGGCTTCGGCCAGCGCTTGCAGCCCCAGGCACACTCCGAAGATCGGCAGGTCGCGGGCGCGCGCTTTCCTGATCGTCGCCTTGCAGTCGAAATCCGATGGCGAGCCTGGCCCTGGCGACAGCACGACGAGATCGGGCCGCAGCCGGTCGAAGACGTCGTCGGCCACCGGCGAGCGCACCGTGGTCACATTGGCGCCGGTCTGGCGGAAATAGTTCGCCAGCGTGTGGACGAAGGAATCCTCGTGATCGACCAGCAGGATCGACACGCCCTCGCCCACCGCCGCCGGCTCGCGCTGGGCGCTTGTCGCATTGCCGGTCCTGGCTTCACGGATCGCCGCCAGCATCGCCGACGCCTTCAGTTCGGTCTCGGCTTCTTCCTCGGCGGGATCGGAATCAAAAAGCAGCGTCGCGCCGGCCCGCACTTCGGCGATGCCGTCCTTGATGCGGATGGTGCGCAGCGTCAGGCCGGTGTTCATGTCGCCGTTGAAATGCACCATGCCGATCGCTCCGCCATACCAGGCGCGCTGCGACTTTTCGTTATTCTCGATGAATCGCATCGCCCACAGTTTCGGCGCGCCGGTCACCGTCACCGCCCAGGCGTGGCTCAGAAACGCGTCGAACGCGTCCATGCCTTCGCGCAGCCGTCCCTCGATGTGGTCAACGGTGTGGATCAGCCGCGAATACATCTCGATCTGGCGGCGGCCGATCACCTTGACCGAACCCGGATCGCAGACGCGCGACTTGTCGTTGCGGTCGACGTCCGAACACATCGTCAGTTCGGACTCGTCCTTCTTCGAGTTCAGCAGCTTGATGATCTGCTCGGCGTCGGAAATCGCGTCGTCGCCGCGCCGGATCGTGCCCGAGATCGGGCAGGTCTCGACCCGCCTGCCATTGACGCGCACGAACATCTCCGGCGACGCGCCGATCAGATATTCATTGTCGCCGAGATTGATGAAGAACGAATAGGGCGACGGATTGATCGCCTTGAGCCGGCGGCAGATTTCCGACGGCGTCGTCTCGCAGCGTTCGAAGAACATCTGTCCGGGCACCACCTCGAACAGGTCGCCGCGACGAAAACTCTCCTTCGCCCGGTCGACGAGTTTTGCGTATTCGCCTGGCTCATGGTCGCCGCGCGGCGGAATTCGGTCGGCGGTGCGGAACGGTTCCGGCCGGCTGTCGCGCGCCACCCCCTCGGTGGTGACGCCAGCGGCGGCGAAGTCGTAGCGGTCGTGCCAGGCCTGCGCCGAATAGTGGTCGACCACCAGGATTTCGTCGGGCAGGAACAGCACCATGTCGCGCTGCCCGCGCGACCGGTCGAGCTTCTGCTCCACCGGGTCGAACTGGAAGGCGAGATCGTAGCCGAACGCCCCGTAGAGGCCGATATTGGCGTCCTCGCCCGATTTGAATAGCGCAACGACGGCGCGCACCACCGAGAACACCGACGGCACGCGGCTGCGTTCCTCCTCGGCGAAGACCCGGCCAGGCTCCGCGATCGTCAGTTCGATCAGCCCGCCGGACCGTTCGACGCCGGCCACTTCGGCGAGCGTCGCCGCCACCGGATCGATGATCGCCAGCAGCGCCTCGCCGCGCTTGTTCAGCGCCTCGATGCGCATCTTGCGCCCGATCGACGAGATCACGAGCGGCGGGTCGATGATGGCGGTGTCCCAGCGCGTATAGCGGCCCGGATATTCGTAGTTGGAGGAAAACACCGCGCCGCGGCGCGAGTTCAGCCCGTCGATATAGGTCTCGATCGCCCCGGCATAGGGCGTGGGGCTGCGTCGACGGGTGACGGCGACGCCGCCCTCGGTGACATAGCGTTCCGCGCCGTCGGCCAGCAATTCAGTGCTCATGGTCCTCTTCTCCGTTTACCCGCCAGGCAGTCCGGGCGCGGGAAAGAAAAAAGGCCGCCCGGTTTCTCCGTTGCGGCCACCCATTTGATAACGCACGCGCGTCGGCAGGCCGCTTCTAGGCCAGCCACCACCAGTTCGACTTGATCGAGCGTGTCTTCATGGCGATTTCAATAGCGGCCAAGCACGCCATTCGCAAGCGGTCTTTCGTGGAGTTGGGACGGTGGTCAAACGCCCAGAATTTCTTCATGAGCGCCGGTCGCTCCCCAGCGCACGATCTCGCGCAGGATCGGCAGCAATTCGCGACCCCGACCGGTCAGACTGTATTCGACGTGTTTCGGCACAACCGGAAAAGCCTTGCGATTGATCAACCCTCGCTTTTCCAGCTCTTTCAGTTCGCGGCTCAGAATACGCGGCGTGATTGGCTGGCCCATCCCGCCATGAAGCAGCGACCGGCCAATTTCGCCATAGCGCAGCGGCCCACGATGCAGGATGCACAGAATATGCATCTTGTAGCGGCCGCCGACGATGCGGTCGAAGCCGATCGCAGGACAAAGCCTGATATGGCGCATGTCCAGCCCTTCGGTCAGGATCGAAACGGCTGGTCCGCCAAAGTTTTCATGCTTCGTCATCGCGCGCTCGCATACTACCTTTTCTTTCCGTATTTACGAAAACGTACTAGATCGGTTTGCTACCTGCGTCACACAATTGCAAGGAGCGATTACCGATGGCCAATACAATCCCGAACAGCGAAATGACGATTGAAGCACGCGCCGATCCGGTCAGGGGCCGAGTCGACGCTGTTGCCGACCTGCCTGCCGACCCGGCACGCGTATTTCAGTCGCTGGCGTCTGACGAAATCACCTCATGGTGGGTGCGACCCGGAGTGTTTGACACGCGTGTATGGCGTGGCGACGTACGCCCGGGCGGCAAATGGCAGGCTTCCGGCTTGGGGAAAATGGGGCCATATGGCCTTGAAGGCGAATTTATCGAGATATCCGCCCCGCTCCGGCTGGTACACAGCTGGAAACCGGCTGGTGCGCCAGTTGACCCCATGATCGTGACCTACGAACTGACGCCCGTTCCCGGCGCCACACGCGTCGTGTTGGCCCAGACGGGGTTCCAGTCAGCAGAGGTCTGCGCAGCGACGGCCGCCGGCTGGGAAACCAGCTTTCAGCGGCTCGCCGAAATTCTGAAGCAGGAACACCTGGCCAAGACTAGAACAGTCCCTCGATGAACCCATCGTCGTTGAGATAAATCTTCTCCGACGACGGATTTCGCGGCAGGCCGGGCATGGTCATGATCTCGCCGCAGATGGCGACGACGAAACCCGCGCCCGCCGACAGCCTGACCTCGCGCACCGGCACGGCGTGGCCGGTCGGCGCGCCGCGCAGGTTCGGGTCGGTCGAGAACGAATATTGCGTCTTGGCCATGCACACCGGCAGATTGCCGTAGCCGGCGTCCTCCCAGGCCTTCAACTGGTCGCGCACGCTCTTGTCGGCGATCGCCTCCGAGCCGCGATAGATGCGCTTGACGATGGTGTTGATCTTCTCGAACAGCGGCATCTCGTCGGGGTAGAGCGGCGAGAACTGCGACGCGCCGCTGTCGGCCAGCTGCACCACCTTGTGCGCCAGTTCCTCGATGCCCTTCGAGCCGTGCGCCCAGTGCTTGCACAGGATCGCCTCCGAGCCCTGGCTGGCGACATAATCCTTCATCGCCTGGATCTCGGCGTCTGTGTCGGAGACGAAATGGTTCATCGCCACCACAACCGGCACGCCGAACTGTTTGACGTTCTCGATATGGCGCCCGAGATTGGCGCAGCCCTTCATCACCGCCTCGACGTTTTCCGGGCCAAGGTCTTCCTTCTTCACCCCGCCGTTCATCTTCATGGCGCGCACCGTCGCGACGATGACGGCGGCCGCCGGCTTCAGGCCGGCCTTGCGGCACTTGATGTCGAAGAATTTTTCCGCGCCGAGATCGGCGCCGAAGCCGGCCTCGGTGACCACGTAGTCGGCGAGCTTCAGCGCCGTCGTCGTCGCCACCACCGAATTGCAGCCATGCGCGATATTGGCGAACGGCCCGCCATGCACGAAGGCGGGATTGTTCTCCAGCGTCTGCACCAGGTTCGGCTGCATCGCGTCCTTCAGCACCACCGCCATCGCGCCGTCGGCCTTCAGGTCGCGCGCATAGACCGGGCTCTTGTCGCGGCGATAGGCGACGATGATGTCGCCGATGCGTTTTTGCAGGTCCTTCAGGTCCGACGCCAGGCACAGGATCGCCATTACTTCCGACGCCACCGTGATGTCGAAGCCCGCCTCGCGTGGAAAACCATTGGCGACGCCGCCCAGCGAACAGATGATCTCGCGCAGCGCCCGGTCGTTCATGTCCATGACGCGCCGCCACACCACGCGGCGGGTGTCGATGCCCAACTCGTTGCCCCAGTAGATGTGGTTGTCGATCAGCGCCGACAAAAGATTGTGCGCCGTGGTGATGGCGTGGAAGTCGCCGGTGAAATGAAGGTTCATGTCCTCCATCGGCACCACCTGAGCGTAGCCGCCGCCAGCCGCGCCGCCCTTGACGCCGAAATTGGGGCCAAGCGAGGCCTCGCGGATGCAGGTGATCGCCTTCTTGCCGATCCGGTTCAGCCCGTCGCCGAGCCCCACCGTGGTCGTCGTCTTGCCCTCACCCGCCGGCGTCGGATTGATCGCCGTGACCAGGATCAGCTTGCCGTCCTTGGCCTTGCGCTTCGAGGCGATGAACTCGGCGGATATTTTCGCCTTGTCGTGGCCGTAGGGCAAAAGGTCCTTTTCGGGAATGCCGAGCTTCTTGCCGACCTCCATGATCGGTTTCTTCTTCGCCGCACGGGCAATCTCGATGTCTGATTTGTAGCCGCTCATTGAATCCCCCGAAGCGTTGGCGCGATCAAAGCGCGCGCCGCGCGTTTGCGCCGTTCCAAAACAGGCGCATCTTTTTCGGAAAGCGACACAAAAAGCCCGGCGCGTCAAACCCCAGGCCCGCTTTACGGCGTTTGCAGAGCGGGCTCACGGGTTCGTGATTGTGACACTGGAAATGCCACTTGTTATTGGCACTATCGCTGCCTATTTCACCGTCAGGCGAAGGGAGACGACGCAAACACGCTCCGCCGCCGGAATTGAAAGGCAAATGAAATGAACAAGTTAATCACCGCTTCGGTCGCACTTCTCGCGCTTGCTGGCGCAGCCTCCGCCCAGGAAGCTCCCGCCCTTTACAGCGCCTCCCGGGCAACCGAACAGCAGTCGACCCAGCCCGCGATCATGCACGATCGCGGCATCGTCAGCCCGTCGGCGACCGACGGGTTCAACATCAACGCGTCCGGCGACTATTCGGGCAAGTAACCGCCCAGCCGACCACGCCTGCGCAATCGCGCACATCCTCCCAGGATTGACCCAATTTTTTGAAGGACAATGAAATGAACAGGATCCTCACCGCTTCCGTCGCCCTCTTCGCTCTCGCTGGCGCAGCCGTCGCACAGGAAGCTCCCCCGATCTACTCCAACGCCCAGTCGACCGAAATTCAGTCGACCCAGCCGGCGATCATGCATGATCGCGGCATCGTCAGCCAGTCGGCGACGGAAGGTTTCGAAATCAACGCGTCCGGCGACTATTCGGGCAGGTAATTTCTTGGCGCGGGACGGCCGGCGGTTGCCGGTCGTCCCGCCTCGCCCGCCTCGACCGACAGGCCAAGTGGATTTTCCTGCTTGGAACACTACCTTACCGGAGACCCGCTCACTATTACTTGAACGAACCGAACAGGGAGAAAGATCGTGGTCCACATGTTGTCAGCGGCCGCGAAACTGAATCAGCCCGCGGAGGCTGAGTGCGCGGCCGACGGCCGCCGTTTGCGTTCGGAACGCAGCCGCCAGTGCATCGTCGCGGCGTTGATCAACCTGATCCGCCAGGGCGAGATGCTGCCGAGCGCCGAACGCGTCGCGCAGGAGGCCAATGTCGGATTGCGGACTGTCTTCCGCCAGTTCGAGGATATGGATCGCCTCTATCAGGAGGTCATCGAGCAGATTGAGGCCGAAGTCGCCCCGCTCGTCGACAGGCCCTACGCCTCGACAGACTGGCGGGCCATGCTGTCGGAAATGATCGAACGGCGCGCCAGGGTTTTCGAACTGGTGATGCCGTTCAAACTCCAATCGAACGCCCGCCAGTTCCAGTCGCCGTTTCTCCAGGAGGTGCACCGTTGCGCGGTCGTCTCCGACATGGAACTGATGAACGAGTTCCTGCCGCCATCCGTGGTCGACGACCGCACTCGATTTTGCGCGCTGTTCGCGGCGCTTAGTTTCGACGTCTGGATTCATCTGCGACGGGATCAACTCAAATCTCCCGAGGAGGCAACCCGGGCGATGCGCTACACCGTCGACGCGCTCTTGGCCGGCGTCTAGCCACAAGTCGTATCCAGGTCCGGCGACGCGACGGTCGCATCGCTGCGTCCGACGTGCTACGTCGGAACCGGTTGGAAGGGCGTTCGTTGTTGCAATACAGGGCGATCCGACGGGTGCGAATGATTGACAAGAAGCAAAATCTGCCGCGTTCGCTCGCCGCCGCGCTGCGTCGGCAGGCGCCTCGCGCCTTCCAGCTTGACGATGGCGAGGCGTGTACGACCATCGCCTCGTACAACGTGCACAAGTGCGTCGGCGTCGACGGGCGTTTCGATCCGGCGCGTACCGCCGCCGTCATCGCCGAACTCGACGCCGATATCGTCGCGCTGCAGGAGATCGATGAGCGGCTGGGCGAACGGGTCGGGCTGCTTGACCTGGCGGCGCTGTCTGAGATGACCGGGCTGCTGCCCGTCCACACCCCGCAGAATTCGCGCAGCCACGGCTGGCACGGCAATATGATCCTGATCCGCGCCGGCGCCGTGCATGACGTGAAGCCGATCCGCCTGCCGGGACTGGAGCCGCGCGGCGCCCTGATCGTCGACCTCGAGGTCAAGGGCGTGCCGCTGCGCGTCATCGCCGCCCATTTCGGCCTGCTGCGGCGCTCGCGTTCGGCCCAGGCCACGACGCTGGTCGAAGCCGCCACCTCCGTCATACGTCCGACCATCATTCTCGGCGACCTGAACGAATGGCGGGTGCGCACCCGTTCCTCGCTGCTGCCCATGCTGCCGCATTTCGGCCCACTCGGCGCGGCGCTGCCAAGCTTTCCGTCTCGATATCCGCTGCTGGCGCTCGACCGCATCCTGTCGCGCCCCGCCAGCCTGATCTCGTCGCTCGAGGTTCACCAGTCCGAGCTGTCGCGTGTCGCCTCCGACCATCTGCCGCTCAAGGCGCGGCTGAAGCTCGGCGGTCAGCGCCAGGCGCAGGCGGACCTCGACGCCGCGTGAGCCGAGGCGATGGACGCCCCCGCCATCCCCGACGATACGCTCCCGGCGCAAGCCGGAAGCGGGCTGCTGATTGTCGACGACAACGCCGATGCGCTGGCCGTGCGCATCCTCGCGGCGCGCGAGGCGACGCAGTCGCTTGATTTGATGTATTACATGTGGCGCGACGACGGCAGCGGCAGATTGCTGGCGCGCGAGGTCCTCGACGCCGCCGGGCGCGGCGTCAAGGTGCGCGTCCTGATCGACGACATCAATCAGCAGGCGAGCGACGACCACTATCTCGCCCTCGACTCCCATCCCAACATCGAGGTCAGGCTGTTCAATCCGAGCGGCCTGCGCAATGGCAGCCTGTTCCGCTGGCTGGAAATGGTGCTGCGCGTCTTCGCCATGACACGGCGCATGCACGCCAAGGCCTGGATCGCCGACAGCCGGGTCGCGATCGTCGGCGGCCGCAACATCGCCGATGAATATTTCGGCGCCGCCTCCACCAATTTCCGCGATCTCGACGTCGTCATTCGCGGCCGCGCGGTCGCCGACACCAATGCCGTGTTCGAACGGTTCTGGACCCACCGCGCCTCGCGCCCGGTCACCGAGCTCAACCCCGGCGTCGTCGCCGGCCCGCCACAATCGGCGGTCGCGGGATCGAGCGACGACAGGCCGCTGACCCAGGGCGCGGCTTCGCTCGACGAATTCCTCGCCGCGCGCGGCGGCCTCGCCTGGTGCGAACGCGCCCAGGTTCTGTCCGATCCTCCGGACAAGGTGAAGGGTCGGCTTGGGCGCAGCTGGCTGATGCGCGAACTGCAGCCGAAAATGATCTCCGCCCGCGAGCGGCTCGAAATCGTCTCGCCCTATTTCATCCCGGGTCGCAGGGGCACGGCGGTCCTGGCCAGCATCGTCAGGCGCGGCGCCAGCGTCGTCGTGCTCACCAATTCCCTGGCCGCCACCGACGTCGCCGCCGTGCACGGCGCCTACGCCAACTACCGCAAGAAGCTGCTGCGCGCCGGCGTCGAGCTCTACGAATTCCAGCCGTCGAACCGGCGGCGCAGGATGACGCTGCTCGGCTCCAAAGGCGCCAGCCTGCACACCAAATCGTTCACCGTCGACGACCGCATCGGTTTCGTCGGCTCGATGAACTTCGATCCGCGCTCGATTTCGCTCAACGCCGAGATGGGCGTGGTGTTCGAAGACGCCCGCCTGGTGCGCAAGCTCCGCGAGCATTTCGCCGCCGAGCGCGACCCCGACGTCAGCTACCGGCTGTCGATCAGGCGCAACCTGATCCATTGGCATCGCGCCGAGGGCGAACGCATTGTCCGCACCGGCCGCGAACCCAATGCCGGCATCGCCCGGCGGCTGCTGGCGCGCATCGTCCGCTGGCTGCCGGTGGAAAGTCAGTTGTAGGACGACGTCGCGCCGCTACCGGCGCAGCACCGCGCTCAGCACGTCCCTGACCCCGATCGCGCCGACAAAGCGCGACTGTTCGTCAAACAGCGCCACCGGCGAGGCCTGCGAGCGGTGGATGGCGAGCATCACCGTCTTGAGGCTGGTGGCCGGTTTCGCCCAGAACACATGCGGCGCGTCGTCGGGCATGCTCTCGATGTCGTCGCACGATACCCACACCGCCGGCTTGCCGTCGCGCTCCGCCGCCACCACGAACCCGTCCTTGTCGAGCTTGAACCGTGTCGTCTTGCGTCGGTCGAGCCAGATCCAGCCCTTGCCGCCGTTTTCCAGCTCGTGCTTGGAGCGCATGACGTTCCAAGCGGTCAGCACCGACAGCGGGTTCACATTGGAGATGAACTCGCGCACATAGGCGTTGGCCGGCTTCAGCACGATGTCTTCCGGCGCGCCCGACTGCACGATCCGGCCACCCTCCATGATGGTGATCCGGTTGCCGATCTTCAGCGCCTCTTCCAGGTCGTGGCTGACGAAGATGATGGTCTTCTTCATCCGCGCCTGCAGTTCCAGCAGCTCGTCCTGCAGCTTGGTGCGGATCAGCGGATCGAGCGCCGAAAACGGCTCGTCCATCAGCAGGATCGGCGCTTCGGTGGCGAACGCCCGCGCCAGGCCGACGCGCTGCTGCATGCCGCCCGACAGTTCATGCGCGTATTTGCCGGCCCACTGGTCGAGATTGACCAGTTTGAGCTGGCGGGCGACGCGCTCCTTGCGTTCGGCCTCGGGCACTCCGGCCAGTTCGAGCCCGAAGCCGACATTTTCGGCGACGGTGCGCCAGGGCAGCAGCGCGAACTGCTGGAACACCATGGCGACGTTCTTCTGGCGCATGTGCCGCAATGTCGGCTCGTCGCAAGTAACGATGTCGACCATTCGGTCGCCGTCCTTTACCCGCACTTCGCCACGCGACACGACGTTGAGCCGGTTGACGGCGCGCAGCAGCGTCGACTTGCCCGACCCCGACAGCCCCATCAGCACCGAAATCTCGCCCTCGTTGACCTGGAGGTTGGCGCCTGCCGCGCCAAGCACCTGCCCGGTTTTCTCGAGGATTTCGGCGCGGTCGGCGCCCTTGTCGAGCATCGCCAGCGCCTGCGCCGGATTGTCTCCGAACATGATGTCGACATTCTTGAATTCGACGGCGACGCTCATTTGCCGCCTCCCACGCGGACCCGGCTCATCCGTTCCAGGATGATCGCCAGCACCACGATCGCCAGGCCGGCCTCGACGCCGAGCGGGATATTGACCGTGTTCAACGCCCGCACCACCGGCTTGCCCAGCCCGTTGGCGCCGATCAGCGCCGCGATCACAACCATCGACAGGCACAGCATGATGCACTGGGTCAGGCCGGCCATGATCGTCGGCAACGCCGCCGGCAGTTCCACCTTGTAGAGAAGCTGGCGTTTGGTCGCGCCGAACGCCGCGCCGGCCTCCAGCATCGGCTTGGGCACCGAAGTGATGCCGAGATAGGTCAGCCGGATCGGCGCCGGGGCGGCGAAGATCACCGTCACCAGCAGGCCAGGCGCCAGGCCCAGCCCGAAGAGGATCAGCACCGGGATCAGATAGACGAATGTCGGCATCGTCTGCATCAGGTCCAGCACCGGGTTCAGCCACGCCCATGCGCGCGGGCTGTGCGCCGCCCAGATGCCGATCGGCACGCCGATCGCCATCGACGCCGACGCCGCCCCCACCACCAGGACCAGTGTTTCGATGGTCTCTTTCCAAAGATTCTGGTTGAGGATGAACAACAGCCCCAGCAGCACGAAAAGGCATATCTTCCACGAGCGCTGCAGATACCAGGCGAACGCCACGACGGCCGCGATCACCACGATCGGCGGAAACCAGAGCAGCATCCCGATCGCGCCGTCGAGAAACCAGGTCAGCCCGCGGGCGATGGCGTCGAAGAACCATTCGAAATTTCTGGTCAGAAAGTCAAAGAACGCCTTGCCCCATTGCCCCACGGGGATCTTCGCGCTCGCGAACCATTCGCTGATCGGGTCCATCTTTTCCCCCTGGAGGCGGCGCGACGTATCGCCTCCTCCTCACCCCGCTCGGCTTCGCCGCCGGGTTTCTTCACCCCCTCGGGGAGAAGATGGCCCCAAGGGCCGGATGAGGGGGCGACAGACCCCCTCGCCAAAATGCCGGCTACAGCGCCGCCTTCACCGCGTCGAGGCCGGGCTTGCCGTCGAAAGTGGTGACGCCCGCCAGCCACGGCTCGATCGTCGCCGGATTCTTTTTCAGCCAGTCGGCGGCGGCCGCGTCCGCCGACTTTCCGTCATTCAGGATTTCGCCCATGATCTCGTTTTCCATCTTCAGCGAGAAGATCAGGTTCTTCAGCAGCGTCCCGACATTGGGGCATTCGGTCGTGTAACCGGCGCGCACATTGGTCGCCACGATGGCGCCGCCATAGTTCGGACCGAACACGTCGTCGCCGCCGTCAAGATAGGCCATGTCGATATTGGCGTTCATCGGATGCGGCTCCCAGCCGAGGAACACGACGTCCTGTTTCGAGCCGGCCGCCTTCTGCACCGCCGCCAGCATGCCCGCTTCCGAGGACTCGACCAGTTCGAAACCCTTGAGGTCGAACTTGTTGTCGTCGATCATGCCCTGGATCAGGCGGTTGCCGTCATTGCCGGCCTCGATGCCATAAATCTTGTTGCCGAGCTTGTCCTTGAACTTGGCGATGTCGGCGAAGCTCTTGAGGCCGGCGTCATAGGTGTATTTCGGCACCGCGAGCGTGTATTTCGCGCCCTCCAGATTGGTCACCAGCGTCTCGACCGTCTTGGCCTCCAGGTGCGGCTTGATGTCGGCTTCCATCGTCGGCATCCAGTTGCCGAGGAACACGTCGATGTCCTTGTTGGCCAGCGACGTATAGGTGACGGGCACCGACAGTATCTGGGTCGTCGGCTCGTAGCCGAGCGCCTTGAGCACAAACGACGCGGTCGCGGTCGTGGCGGCGATGTCGGTCCAGCCGACGTCGGCGAAGCGCACCGCCTTGCAGCTGTCCGGCTCGGCGGCTCCAGCCGTCGTCAGCGCCGCGGCGCACACGCCCATCGCCAGCGCGACAGTCTTCAGATAGGTCATGATCCATTCTCCCGTTCGGGCTCCCGCCGGCGTTCCCTGCCGGGGCGTGGAGCAATTGACGTTTTCGTCTGATGGGCCGAAACAAACATCATTTACCCATGCTTTCAAGCCATTCCGGCGGCACGGAGCGGCGCGATTTGTCCAGCCTGCGACATCGGCGGCGTCGCACCGGGCAATTTTCGGTGGACGCAAGCCCCCGCCTCTCCCCACGCCGCACCGCCGGCGCTATCTCAACACGATGGCCAAGCTCTATTTCCACTACGCCACGATGAACGCCGGCAAGTCGACCATGCTGTTGCAGGCGTCCTACAACTACCGCGAGCGCGGCATGCGCACGATGCTGCTGGTCGCCGGCCATTATCGGAAACCGGACGGCGGTTACATTTCCTCGCGCATTGGCCTCGAAACCGACGCCGAAATGTTTCGCGACGGCGACGACCTGTTCGCCCAGGTCGCCGAGGCGCACGAGCACCACACCATCCACTGCGTCTTCGTCGACGAGGCGCAGTTTCTCGAGGAAGACCAGGTCTGGCAACTGGCCCGCGTCGCGGACCGGCTCGGCATTCCGGTCATGTGCTACGGGCTACGCACCGATTTCCAGGGCAAGCTGTTTTCGGGGTCGAAGGCCCTGCTGGCGATCGCCGACGAGATGCGCGAGGTGCGCACCATCTGCCGCTGCGGCCGCAAGGCGACCATGGTGGTTCGCCTTGGCCCCGACGGCAAGGTCGCCCGCCAGGGCGAGCAGGTGGCGATCGGCAAGGACGCCTATGTGTCGCTGTGCCGCCGCCACTGGGAAGAGGAAATGGGGCGCATCGATCCCGACGACATGTTCGGATTCGCCCGCGGCTGATCCGGCCGGCCGTCTCGTCGCACCTGCCGTCATAAGCGCCAGCTTATGCGCCGCCGATAAGCCGGGCTGCAATTCCGCCGCGCCCCGCTTCGGGCTTTTCTTGTGTGGCAAACGTCGCTCGCCACTGCCGCGGCGACGTCCAACCACCCAAGAGGAACGACCCCATGAACAAATTCATCATCGCGCTTTCGGCGCTGCTGATCGCCGCGCCCGCCTTCGCCGCCGATGTCGCCAGGGACACGATGCTCGGCAAGACGCCCGCGGAAATCACCGGCTCTCTGGTCAAGATGGGCTATGAGGTGCGCAAGACCGACACCGAGGACGGCAAGCTGGAAGTCTACGCCATCAAGGACGGCAAGAAGCTGGAAATCTACGTCGACGCCGCGACCGGCGCCGTCACCGACGTCAAGTCGGACTGATCCGCCATGGACGCCGAAGCTGGACAGGACGTCGGCGCCGCCGGCGTCCTCGAAATTCCCGTCTGGGACCCGCTCGTGCGGCTGGTGCACTGGCTGCTGGCCGCCGCGATCGTCACCAACGGCTTCATTCTCGATCCGGAAAGCCGGCTGCACGAGTTCATCGGCTATGCCGCGCTGGCCCTGGTGCTGGTCAGGCTGGTGTGGGGCGTGATCGGGCCGCGCCATGCGCGCTTTGCCGCATTCGCGCCGAACCCGATGGCGGCAGTTCGCCACATTCGCGACACGCTGGCGGGAAAGAAGACCGTTCATCTCTCGCACAATCCCCTGGGCGCGCTTATGGTCTACAACATCTGGGGCACGGTCCTCGTCATCTGCGCCACCGGCCTGATGATGGGCTCCATCGCCTTCTTCGGCGTCGAATGGGTCGAAGAACTGCATGAGGCCGCCTTCGTCTGGCTGGCGATCTCGGTCGCGCTGCATGTCGGCGGCGTGGTGCTCGAATCGAAACTGAGCGGCGTGCCGCTCGTGCGCGCCATGATCGATGGTCGCAAACGCGTCGGGAGCAGCGCGTCACCGCGATGAAACCGGCGGCTCCGATGGATGCTCTGGGACGGCGGCGCGCCTATGGGCTCGCCGCCCTCATCGTCGTCAACGTGCTGTGCGTCGTCTTCTTCGTCGTCGACGTCGTGCGCGATTTCGAATCGCTGACCGACGGATCCGGACCGCATCTCGCATTCGAGGCGCTCGCCGCATTCTCTTTGATGGTCGCAACCGTCCTGTTCCTGTTCGAATTGCGGCGCATCCTGGAAAGTCAGACCGCCATGACCATCACCCTGCGCGCCGCCAGGGGCGAGATGGCGGGCGTCATCGATGGCTTTTTCGGCGAGTGGAAGCTCACCGACGCCGAGAAGGAGGTCGGGATGCTGATCCTCAAGGGTTTCGACAATGAGGCGATCGGCATCATCCGCGGCACAGCCGCCGGCACCGTGCGGGCGCAGTCGACCAGCATCTACGCCAAGGCCGGGGTTGAAGGCCGGCCGCAATTCATGAGCGTGTTCATGGAGGAACTGATGAGCGAGCCGCTTGTCGAGGCCCCCGGGACGCCTCGCGCCGCCGCACGGGCCAACTGAACCCGGCTGTTTCGCCGACCTGCAGCAACCCGTCCGGCGTTCTGCGAGATCGCGCCCGCGCCACCAAGGAAACGTCACAATTTGCCGTGATTGTTGGCCCACCCAGCGACAGTTCCTGCCGCTGAACACTATGCGGGCGCGCTCCCAGGCGTCCGGAATGAGGCGACAATGAAGTTTTCGACGTTCATCAGCGGATCGCTGGCGCTTGCCCTGGCGGCCACGTCCGTCACCCCGACATTTGCAGCACCGGTTTCGCCTGCAAATAACGGACTTCGCTCGTCGGTCGAGCAGGTCCAGTATCGCAAGACCTCGGAAGAGGAAGAGCAACTGCGGCGGCATCGTCGCGGCGAAGGCGAACGCCGCCTCCGCGATGGCGACGGCCAGCGCCAGATGCAACTCGACGACCCGCGGCAGCCGCGGCGCGGCGAAGGCGACCGGCAGTATCGCCAGCCGCAAACCGACGCCGGACGCATCGAGCGCCGCCGCGATGGCGACATGCGTCGCGCCGAACGCGGCGAACGGCGCGAGATGCGCCAGCAGAACCGTTTCGAGCGACGCGGCGACATGGCCTATTTCAACGGCCATCGCGGCTATCGCGAAAGACGCCACGGCTACCGCTACTACGAGGGATTCTGGTTCCCGCCGGCGGCCTTCCTGCTTGGCGCGATTATCGCCAGCCAGCCGGGCTACCGCAATTCCGACTGGCAGGACCATGTCGACTGGTGCTACGACCGCTACGGCAACCGTTACCGCGAGCGAGACAACACCTACATCTCCCGCTCGGGCTATCGCCGCGAGTGCGTCTCGCCCTACTATTGATCGCCCCGGCGAACCATCTGACGAAGCCCGTCCCCGACCGGACGGGCTTTTTCGTTACCGCAACTGGTTGCGCCGCCTGTCTTTCATTCAATATTTCCGCTGCCTATATTCAGCGCGCTGACGCGGCCCGCAATCTGGAGGACATTCATGGCGACGATGCAGAATTTCGACAGCGAGATCGAGAAGACCAAACGCGTCGTCGAGGAGATGCGCTCCAAGATCGAGCAGTCCGGCCAGGTGCTTGATAAGCTCGCCCGCACCGACGCCAAGATCGGCCAGGCCGATTTCGACATCGAAAACGCCCGCATCGAAGACGTGCTCAAGCAGCAGAAGACCATGGAAGGCAACATCGCCGACCTGATCATCGGCCTTGAAGACGCGACCAACGTCTTCGGCGCCGAATTCGAGAGCATGAAGAGCTATACCGGCTGGGAAAACTTCGTCGGCATATTTTCGCAGCAGCGCAAGCAGCGCATGCGCACCGAACGCGTCCGCAATATGAGCCTGGCCGGCAATCTTCAGGAACTGCTGGCCAAGTCCGACACCATCGTTGGCATCCTCAAGGCGCAGAAGGCGGTGCTGGACCAGCGCTATTCGACCTCCGAGGCGTCGCTCGGCCAGGTGATCGAGCGCCGCAAGGTGGCGATGGAGAACCTGACCGCCACCCAGAAGCGCATCGAGGAACTCAACCCGCTGCTGCTCGACATCGAGAACAGGATCGCCGCATCCACCAGCCAGCAGGAGCGCACCAAGCTCGAGGGCGAACGCTCCAAGCTGGCGACCGAATACAATGAGAAGCAGGCCAAGGAGCAGGAACTGCTGGCCGAGAGCCAGACGCTGGAACGCTACACCTCGATGTTCCAGACCTTTGTCGATTCGCTCAACAACCAGATCGCCGCGCAGTCGACGCTGATCAACAAGCTGACCATCGACACCGAACAGCGCATCGTCCTCTACAAGGCGCTGGAGGATTCGCTGAAGACCGCCGCCCAGCAGGACGTCGCCCACAAGATCAACACGCTCGGCTCCCAGGTCGACAACACGGCGGAAGAGACGATGGCCGGCATCGGCGCCGCCGCGCAGAAACACATCGGCGACCTGCTCGAACTGCACGAAAAGAACATGGTCACCACCGCCGACATCCAGCGCCGCAAGAAGCTCGCCGACGAAGCCTTCGCCCGCCGCTTCGACGAGGTGATGCGCAAGCACAATTCGGCGGACTACGTGCGGGCCTGACGCTCGTCACCCTCCCCTTGCGGGGAGGGTCGGTGAGCGATCAAATCGCGAAGCGATGATCGCGAAACGAGGTGGGGGTAAAGTCGACGTGCAATATCGCGAGCCGGAGCTGATTTCGCCGCCCCCACCCCGATCCGTTTCGCGTCGCTTCCGGATCGACCCTCCCGGCAAGGGGCTCGCTTCGCCATGACAGCCCCCGACAATCCCGCTGTCCGCTATTTCGACGCCATCGCCGCGGCCCTGGCCGGCCTCGACATCTTTCTGCGCGACGATTCCTCGCCGCTCTACCGCCATGACGTGATTGCCGGCGTCGTCGCCGAATACATCGTGCGGCTTGAAGGCTCCTTCACCGCCTGGCGCAATCGCCTCGGCTTCACCGACAGCTTTAAGATCAACCGCGCCGAAAGCGGATTTCCGGTGTTCCAGAACGTGCTGGAGCTGGAAAACGACCGCCGCACCGCACCCAAGCGCCTGGCCGCCATTCCGGCGCCCGACGCGCTGCGCGCCGACATGGCCGACTTCATCCTGCGCCACAAGGCGATGCCGACCGAACTGCAGCGCACCATGGCCGAGCGGCTCTATCTGGAAAGCGTCAATGGCGGCCAGGTGTTCCCCCCCTTCGTCCTGCCCAGGACGGTGAAGGTGTCGGTCAACGCCAAGACGATGCGGCCCTACTATTTTGTCCATTGGGGCGCCTTCGACGGGCTGGCAAACCTGCCGCTGGTCTACATGGCCGCGCTGGAGGATTCCTCGCCCAACATGGTCGACCAGCTGGTCACCCGCGACGGCCAGATGAACCCGAAGGTCGACATCCCCCTGCCCGTCGACGGCCTGCTCAACCCGGACCTGGCCCACAGCTTCGACGATTTTGCCGAGAAGAATTCCGCCTACTCGCTGTCGCCGGCCACCATCGCCGGCAATCTCGACAAGGATTTCGCCACGCTGCACCCCAAGCAGTTGCGCCGCTTCGTGCTCGGGCCGTTCTATTCGGCGGGCATCACCGAGCACAATTCGACCGTCACGGAGGTGCTGAACAAGGTGCGCAAGGCCGAAAACGCCTGGCTGCTCACCTGGACCATCCAGGAAGTGTTCTCCAAGAATGAGAAGCCGGGCCGCAAGGGCCTGTTCTCGTCGGAACCCGCAACCCAGGAATTCTACATCAACACCGACGACCTCGAAGCCGCGCGGATGGGCGTATCGGGTTATGAGAAACACGCCTTGGTGCCGCACGAGGCCTATCAGGCGCTCTACGCGGCCGGCGAGGCGCAAAAAATCTTTGCGGGCTACAAGGTGCACATCCTGTCGAAAGACCGGGTGATTTCGGATGTATGAGTCGGTCGTGGGTCGTCGGTCGTAAGGCTGCGAAAATCGACCGACGACTGACGACCGACGAATAACGGAGCAATCAATGGATACCGGCCTGACGACGATCGACGAAAAGGACATCGCAAAACATCTGCCGACCGCGCAGTCCTTTGTCACCCGCGTCGTGGTGATGGAGGCGTCGAAGGGCCAGGGCTCCACGACCATCGCCGGCACCGGCCGCCGCTTTGTCTCGACGGTTTCAACCGGCGGCCTGCAACGCACCCGCGAGGTCGAGCTGTCAAAGACGGTGGCGGCCGTGCGCCCCGACGACCAGATGCTGTCGATCCTGCAGCACACCCTGCTCTACCGCGCCCGGCGCGGCATTGCGGTGGCGCTGGCGGTGTCCGACGTTTTCGCCCGTGGCAACGAGCTGGAATCGCTGCAGGCCAAGAACGCGCGCGCCCCGCTGGAAGGCGCCGACGCCGACCACTACCGGAGACTGCTCAACGCGTCCGCCTATGTCGCCGCCTTTTCGCTCGCCTCCTATCTGACCCAGACCATCGAGGCCGACGGCGAGGCGCCCAACGACGTCGCCGGGCCCGACTTCCTGTTCGACACCGCCCAGGACGCCGTGAAGTCGATGGTCGCCGGCCTTGACGCCGCCATTGCCGGCTCCAGCGACGACCGCGAGATGATGATCCGCGCCAAGACCTTCGCCCGCGTCGCCGTCGACGGCCTGCTGGAGCGCAAGGGGCGCTTTGACGGACTGGGCGCGTTCGAGGACGCCCATATCCGCATCGAGGCCGACGATTTCACCCTCGACGGTTTCGACGTCGCGCCGGGTCAAAAATCAAAGCCGCTGGTGATGAGCTTCAAGAAGCCCGACGAGGTCGTCGGCAACCACATCGCCAAATACCAGTCGCTGAAGCTGGCCAAGATGCTGGTCGCCTACGATTTCGAACGGCAGCTCAACCCGTTTGTCGAGCTCGGCGGCTTCCTCTTCACCTTCATCGGCGACGGCGCGCCCGGCACCGGCAAGACCACCCTGATCCAGATGATCGCCGGCATGGTCAACGGCTACTGCCAGATCGCCTCCTATCCGTTCCACTACGAAAATTTCGGCGTCGACCAGATCTCGTCCTACCAGGGCAAGTCGGGTCAGAACTGCAAGGCGTTCATCGACAATGTGCTGAATCCGAAACTGATCGGTTTCGGCACCGTCGACGACATCGACCAGGTGGCTGCAAAGCGGTCCGACGACCGGGCGTCGGCCGGCCAGCACGAGATCACCGGCGTCCTGATGGCGGCGTTTTCGGGCACAAACACCGTCATCCGAGGCAATTGCTCGTTCGGCATGTTCTCCAACTATCCCGAAAATGTCGACGACGCGCTGCGCCAGCGCGCCGGGGCGCGGTGGCTGGTCGACGGCCCCCAGACCCGCGAGGACTACATCGACATTTTCGTGCTTCTTGCTGGAAAGAATCACAAAATCCCGCTCGGCGACCACGACCTCTACGCCGCCCAGGAGATCAAGCACGCCGTCGACACCGCCTATGAAAGCCACTCGAAGCCGCATGAAGACGGTCTGATGAAGGTCTACGACCGTTTCATGAAGGAGAACGGCGCGCCCAAGACCCTGGCCGACGTCGGCGAATATCTGCACATGATCAAGGAGGCCGAGCCGCGCTTCACCGGCCGCGCCGTCAAGAACGTCACCGACGCCATCAAGATGCGCGCCATGGACATCGAGCTTCCCGACGAATGGTTCGAAAAGCCCGAAACCTTCATGCACAAGCCCTACGATGAGAAGAAGGCGATGGTGGAGGAACTGCGCGGCCCCTTCGACATGACGATGATCATGCAGGAGATCAACCGCTACGCCGATTCCGAGTTCCGCTACTCCGACCGCGCCGACGATTCGGCGGTCGAAAAACTGCTGCACGACGCCCGCCTGCGCGAGCGCGCCGTGAAGGAAATGGAAGACCTGAAAAAGAAGGGGCTTTGGTAGGCTATATCCGGCCCTCGCTGGTGGCGGCCGCACGCAGCGAAAAGGGTGGCGTCGCCGGTTACGGCCTGGACTGTCCAGCCGTCGCCCCGCGACCGATCTTCGCGGCCAGGACGCCCGAGGCGATTTGTGCGCCGGCCAGAGTCAGATGATCGTTGTCGAAAAAGACCTGGTTGTTGTTCAGGTAGGCGGTGTCCCAAAACAAGCCGCGCAGATCGACATAGATGATATTGGGGACTCTGCCGGCCAGTCTTTCGGCAATTTCGGCGTCTGCGTCATAGTAGGGTTTCACTGCCGACTGGTGGTATTCCCGCGTCACGGGCATTCGCACCAGCACCAGTTGTCCGCCGTTCCGCTTGGCAAGAAGATCGGCCATTTCAGCCACAATACCGATATTGTCTCGCCTGACGTCGGCGAGTGGCATCGTCCGAGCTTCCAGTTGCAATCGTCTGGACAAGGTCGTTCTCTCGACCGTTTCCCGCAAGCAGCGCTCTTCGGCCGGAATACGAAAATAGCCGTGCCTGAAGCCATATTCGTCCGGCGACTCGATCCGGTCGTCTGAAGCACACGGCGACAGGTCCGCCGTGGCGCCCGAGAGGTATGACCTCACCCTCGCATTGGCGTGAAGCCTTGCTGTCACAGCATTGATTGTCTTCGCGTAAACGATCCGCCACGTTTCGGGAAATTCCCGCAGCGTATCGGCTGTCGGCCAGGGCGCATACGCTAATTGCTCCCGTTCGGCGCTTTCGGATTTCGTGTTTCGGTCGAAGCTGAACTCCCCCTCGCCAAAGGGCAGCAGAACACGCCGGATCTGCGGCTCGTGCGCGACGAGCGCCTTGAGCTTGAGATTGCTCTCATACAGATTCATGCCGTTCCCGTTGAACGAATATCCGTGCAAACCGAGCAATGGAAAGAACAGGCCGGTGCCATGCGAGCTTCCGAGCGCCACCACGTCGATCTCGTTGGATATTTTGGCGTATTCCTCGAGCCTCGTATCCGGCGCCTCCGCAACATCGATCAGCGCCGAGACTGTCTCATCGACGCAATATGCAAAGACAAGCGCGGACAGCAGGATCCCGACAATCTTGCTAGAATTGGAAATAGACAAAGTTCTGACCTCTGAAGTTTGCGAATACGACGATCAGCGAGATCATGCCGAGGCCGTAGAGGATTGACCGCTTGCCGATGGCGCCAGCGGTTGCCTCAACCGAATAGCGCGAATTCCGGCCGGTGAAATAGTCGTCGGCCAACACGAGAGTCGCAACCACGACGCCGCAGAACAGCCCGATCTTCCCCGGTACGCTCAGCAATTGGGAAAGTCCTAGCTCCAGCGAGAACATGCCCTTGAGGACCAACAGGCAATCGTCCAGCGAGGCGACGAGAAACAAGGGGGCGCTGATCGCCAGAAAGATCAGCAGGCATCCCGATCGCGCCATCTCGCGCAAGCCGCGGGATTTGAACACATCTGTCGCCCCATCGACCAGGAACCAGAACCGCAGTGCGACGCCGTGCAGCAGGCCAAACAGGATGAAGTTCCATGAGGCGCCGTGCCAGAGGCCCACGAGCACCATGGCGAAAATTGCGCTTACGGACCGAAAAGGCTCGTCAGGAAACCGCCTCGCGATCGGCAAATGGACGTAGTCGATAATCCACGTCGTCAAAGTAATGTGCCAACGTCGCCAAAAACCCGAAAGCGACCGGGCAAAAAACGGCTGCCGGAAGTTATGCGACAGTTCCACGCCGAGCCCGCGCGCGAGCCCGCGGGCCATCAGCGTGTAGGCGTGAAAATCGCAATAGACGTAAAACATGCCAAGAAGACAGGCGACCCAGGTCGCCATGCCCGCCTTTTCCGGCGTCAGCGCCGCGTTGACGAAGGGACTGAAATTATCGGCCACGCAAAGCTTGATCGTTGCGCCCCACAGGAACAGCAAAAGTCCCGACAGGAACATCCGTGTGTCGGGGTCGCGCATGCGCCTGAGTTGCGGCAGCAGCCGTTTCGACCGTTCGATCGGGCCGGCGACGAGTTGTGGAAAAAAGCTGACGAACAACAGATAGACGACGAAATTCGGTTCCGCCTTCGTCTTGTTCTTATAGACGTCGACCGTATAGCCGATGGATTGAAGTGTGTAGAACGACAGGCCCAAAGGCACTGCATAGGTCTCGAAAGAGACGGACTCGCTGTCATCGACGTCTGGAAGGAAAAAATTCCAGTATTTGAAAAATATCAGGATGGCCAGGTTGAGACAAACCGAAATGGCGAGCCAGATCTTTCGCGTCCCCATCGATTTGCTGCGCTCGATCAAGAGTGCGGCGCCATAGTCTATCGCGGCCGAAAGCAGGATTAGAAACAGGTAGTAGATATTGATCCAGGAATAGAAGAACAGGCTCGCAATGGTGATCGAGAGCACCGGGGCGCGGTAGAGGATCAGACTGAAGAGCGGGTATAGAACGGCGGCAAATAGAACAAAATCAATCGACACAAATGACATGGGGTGCCTGGATCACGCCAATTTGGAAGACGCCGAACTCTCGGCATGCCTGTCAATGCCGCGCCAATCCGGACGGTTGTGCCCGTTGTAGACGTAGTCGAAAACGGCATGACCCTTGAGATAGTCTTCGCCTGCCGACCGTATCCCTTTTGATTGAGACAGATATCCGAAAAAACTGGGAAAGATGAATGTGTACGTCTTGCAGGTGCGGCAGTCGACCTGGCCGTGACCGCACGACTTTTCGCCAGCCTGCTGTCCGTCGACAAAGTAGTGACGGTGCCGCGCGTCGGTTGCCGCAATGCATTCTTTCGGCGCCGCATTGTCCGGCAACCCTTTCACTGACCGCGCCAGGCCTTCAAAGGTCCATCGGGCAAGCGCCTTGGTGAACACCACCGTCTCCGGAAACTGATCGATTGCCCGGCCGATCGCGACGATTGACGCTGCACATTTGTCTGGCGTCATCGCAAGATTGATGTCTTTGGAGTCGCTTTGGATAAAATCGTGACGGCCGTCGCCGTCGCCTTTCAGATAGTTGGTGTAGTCGGCAGTTGGACTGAACCCCTGGAAGGTGATCTTGAGCCCACGCTTTGCGCAATCCGAGACAACCCGATGGATATCATCGATGTTTTGAGCGTTCACCGTGTAGTTCATGAGAATCCGCTGGTCGCCAACGGATTGGCGCATGGCCTTTTCATAGTTGTCGCCGCCGCGCCACGCCCTGCTCAGTTCCGGTCCGCCCCACAGCGACACGAGAATTCTGAACGGTATGGCGGCATCGATGCGGCGAGTGCCATTGGTGTGGATCATGCCGTCATTCCAATGGCGCGCCGCCTGCCTTATCAGCGCCGGCTGCAAGGTTGGCTCGGCCCCGCCGAACACCGGATAGTTGACGCCACGCAATTTCTCGGCGGCAAACAACGCATCGAATTCGCCGGTCGTGCTGTCGGCATTGCCTGGGTGCCCGCCGTCGCGGTTGAAATACAAACACCCTTCGCAGAACAGGTTGCAGCGCGATGACAGGTCGTAGACCGTGGTGACCCGCTGACGGGATGCTCGAGCGCGCTCGTACACGACCCGATAGGTCGGATCGTCCTGAACAAGCTTTCTGATTGAGATCAGCAAAGGCGAAAACTCATCCTAAATATCGCGACTGCCTACGCCAGAATAGAACATTGCGTCCAGAGGGCGGCCGCATCAATGCTTGGATTTAGTCGCGTCAAAGTCAATCCACGGACCCGAAAATACAACCAATAGCGATTCGTCGATATTGATATTAAGGTCGTGGCGCGATCAACATTTGGAGCGTGCAATGCAACCGTATCTTGGCCAGATTTGCCTTTTCGCTTTCGACTTCGCCCCAACAGGCTGGGCGCTCTGCGATGGGCAAACATTAAATATAAGTTCAAACAATGCGCTCTTCCAATTGATAGGAACGACGTATGGCGGCGACGGCGTGAAGACATTTCGTCTTCCAGATCTCCGTGGACGTGCACCTATTTGTTATGGTCAGAGCAATAGTCCGACATACTATTCAATCGGCGAACAATTTGGCAGCGAACAATGTTACATTCTTCACAGAAATCTTCCGGCCCACGCTCACCAGATTTTCGCCGATACAGGGACTGGCACGCAGGATTCGCCTCAAGGCAACGTTATGGCCAATGAAGGCAACGCCCAATACAAGCTCTATTCCAACACAAACAACGCCTTCATGTATCCTACAGGAGCTGTCGGCAACAATGTTCCGATCGACATTCGTCAACCAAGCATCGCATTGAACTATTGCATTGCCATATCCGGCACATTTCCGCCGACAAGCTGAAGCCATGTCCGTTCCGGCGCAAATGCCGGAGCGCTTGCCCGCTCACAACATCCATTCTATCGGCAGCAGGCCGAGCAGCGTCACCATCAGCCGCGACACCCATGTCACGCCCGGCTCGTCGTCATGGACGATTTCCGAACCGTCGGCCGCCTTCTCGATCCAGCGCATCTTGTCGTCGCGCAGCACCACCTGGTACGACCCCCTGGCGATCTGGTCGCCAAAGGCGGTGTGCATCTGCCGGGCCATCGCCGGGCTGTCGATCAGGAAGCCCATTTCGCAGTTCAGGTTGACCGAGCGTGGGTCGAAATTGAACGAGCCGATGAAGATGCGGTCCTCGTCGATGCTGAGCGATTTGGCGTGAAGACTGGAGCCCGACGACCCGAGCAGGCTCAGTTCGTCCTGACCCTCCGGCACCCCGGGCTGCGGCTTGAGTTCATAGAGCGATATGCCCGCTTCCAGCAGGTCGCGCCGGTATTTGGTGTAGCCGGCGTGAACCATCGCCACGTCGGTCGCCATCAGCGAATTTGTCAGGATTTCAACCTTGGCGCCGGATTTCTGAACATCTGTGAAGAACTCGACGCCGCGTTTGCCGGGAATGAAATAGGCCGAAATCAGGTCCAGCGACTTGGTGATCGGGCCGATCGCCTTGCCGATCTGGTTGACCATCAGCTGGTCGCCGGACGCTTTGCCAAGCCCTTTTGAGGGATCGTCGCTGACAAGTTTCACATCGGTCCATTCGAGCTGGGAGGCGCCGGCGCCGACCGCTTCGCCCACCTTCGCCTCGATCTCCGGCAGCTTGGCGACCCAGTCGGGCGCTTCGATGGCGTCGTCGCGCATCAGCCAGTCGGGCAGAGCGGGCGCCGGTCCGCCCGTCACAAGGTCGATTGGATAGACCGATTCGCTGTTCCAATATCGGTCGAAGTTCGCCGCCGTCTCCGGCACGATCGCTCCCGCTGCCAGAGCGTCGAGATCGAGGAAATAGTTGTCGTCGCCGATGGCGAAATATTCGTCACCGATGTTGCGCCCGCCGATAATCGCCGCCGCGCCGTCTACGATGAACGCCTTGTTGTGCATCCGCCGGTTCATGCGGAAGAAGTCGAACGTATAGCCGAGCAGTTTCGGCGTTCTGATCCGCGACGGATTGAAGATGCGCACATCGAGATTCTTCACCGCATCGAGCGCGGAGAAAAGGTCGTCCAGCCCTGGCACCCCGTTGTCGTCCACCAGCAGCCTGACCCTCACCCCGCGCTTGGCGGCGTCGTGCAACGCCTTCAGCAGCAGCCTGCCCGAGGTGTCGTCGTGCCAGATGTAATATTGCAGGTCGATCGACCGCTCGGCGCGTTTCGCCAGGAGCAGGCGCGCCGCCAGCGCCTCGTGCCCGGTTTTCAGCGGCATGACGCCGGATTTTCCGGGATTGGTTTCCGCCGCCGTTTTCAGGAACCTGCCCCAGCCCGTGTCGGCCGCCAGCGCCATGGCGGAGCTGGGCGTGATCTTCGAGCGGTCCGGCAACGGAAAAACGAACCGCGCCACGACCACCAGGATCGCGGCGACGCCGATAACGATTGCAAGCCACTTCAAGAATTTCAGCACGGCAAATCTCCCCGGCCGGCAGATTGCCACTCTGGGCGCGGAACGCAATGTCCCGCGGCAACAATCATTCAGGTATTTGGCTCTGCCGCGACTTGAGAGCATGGCCCGGGCGGACTAGATTCAGGTTCAGTTGCTGCGACTGGACGTTGCGCCGGTGGGAGCGGGTTTGTGGCGCAACAGGGAAGTTGCATGGACCTTCTGCAGGAAAACGATCTGATCTACGGCCGGCTGCTGACGGTCGACGAGCCACATCTGGTTGACCGCTACAACAAGGCGCTGGCCGCCTTCGGCTTCAAACCCACAAAGCTGAAGAGTTTTGAGATCGACCGCACCGGCTTTTCGCCGCAGATCGCCGAGGAGCTGAAGGATCCGCTCTATCTCGATCCCAACGAGGTCAATCGCCGCTTCATCATCCTGAGCCCGGCGCAGGCCGACCTGCCAGTGGTCCACACCGCGTTCTCCAACACCTCGCAGCTGATGTACCAGTTCTACGCCGCCAATCGCCGGGCGATCGACGCGCTGACGATCAAGGACGTCATCTATGGCGAGATTGAGGACTCGGTCGCCAAGGTCAACGACATCGAGGACCTGCTGTCGATCAACCAGGTCGAATTCCGCGTCCTGTCGGCCGAAGACACGCTCGGCAAGGCCAACGAGCTCGGCACGCTGGTCGACCGGCTCAAGCTCGAGCCGGACGCCTGGCGCGACAATGCGATGCTGGAGCGCATGGTCGAGCTGGCCAGGATCACCGGTGACATCCGCGAAAACAAGCTGGTGCCCGATCAGGTCATTTTCCGCCACGACGCGTTCTGGACCAGCCATTTCGGCGGCATCTACGTCTTCATCGACGCCGACGCCACCACGGTGATCTCCGACCCCGCCGCGCCCGGTTTCCGCCGCTCCCGCCCCTGGCAGGTCTCCTATCTCGGCATCCGCGACGCCGACCGCGTCTTCCGCTTCCTGGCGCAGACCGGCCGGCTCGACCTGCCGCGCGCATCCTGGCTGGAGACTTCCGACTATCTCGAACACCGCGCCGAGATGGCGATCGCGGCGCTGATCCACAAACAGCAGCCGAACCTGGATTTCGACAAGGTCGACCGCATCTGGCTGCAAACCTGGATTCACCAGAACGCCGACCTGATCAACCGCGACGGCGTGTTCCCGTTTCTCAACGCCGCCAAGCGCGAAGTCGCGCAGACCGGCCGCATCAAGCTTGAGGACCTGGCGCCGGAGCTTCGCTTCCTCGTCGTGCGCGCCAAACCCGACCATCCCGACGCCTGGCTGACCAACGCGCTGATCGCCGACTTCGTGCCCGACGATTTCGTCTCGCTCTACGTCTTCAACAAGGAGACCTTCTACAAACAATATGAAGGCTGGTCGAAGCGCTGGCGCGAACATGTTGTCGAGACGCTGAAAACCACATATCTGAAAGACAAGGCTGCATTTCGCGCTCGCCTCTATGGGCTCAAAGACTAGGCGTTGAACCGCCGGGGACAACCAGATGCTTGATCCGATCGTCGCCTTCTTCACCAGACTGTTCCAGTGGATCGGCAAGGGCATCGGCTTTGTGGTCGGCGTCCTGCTGTGGCCGTTCATGTGGTTCGGCCGCTGGTACCGGGTAAAGGGCTGGATCATAAAGCTGGTCTTCGGCGCCGGCATCGCGCTGGTCGCGACGCTCTATCTGTTCTTCGTCTACACGACGCAGGTGTGGACCAATTTCGACCCCAACTACGTCGACGCCTACAATCACGAAAACCGCAACCGCTCGGCCGGCGAACTCCAGGTTTCCGCCGCTCCCGCGCCTGCCGCGCCCGCCGCGCCCGCTACGTCCGACAACGCCCAGGCCAGCGGCGCGCCGTCTTCGAGCGTCCAGGCCCCCGCCACCGGCGAGAACCGGACCTGCGGCACCTCGCTGATCGCCACGGTCGCCGCCGATCTGACCGATTTCAACGTCAACCAGAACCGCTGGATTTCGTCGATGCTGGTCTACAAGCTCGGCCTGTTCGGCATTTCGTGGGACCGCACGCCCTGGATGGACAACAAGGCATCGTTCCAGCGCGGCATCCACGAAGCCATCCGACGCACCACCATCGAGTTGGCCGACAATATGGGCCGGCTGCGCGGCACCTCTCGCATCGACGCCAACCTGCAGGATGCGCGCGGCAACGCCCAGTTCGACGAATACACCTGGTATATCGGCATCAACCCGCCCGGCCCCAAGACGCCGACCCCGTCCTACTACCGCCGCATCATTTCCGACCTGCGCTCGTTCAACGCCAGCCTTGAACGCTGCGACGCCGTCTTCGACGCCCGCGCCGACAATCTGATCCAGTATCTTGACCGCATCGCCAGCGCGCTCGGCGGCACCTCGGCCATCCTGCGCGAGCGCGCCGAGAACTATAATTACGGCTTCTTCGATCCGCGCGCCGACGACCGGTTCTGGTTCGCCTATGGCCAGCTCTACGCCTATTACGGGCTGCTGGCCGGCGCCCATGCCGACTTCGAGGATGTCGTGCGCGAGCGCAATCTCGACCAGCTCTGGAAGCAGATGGAGGACAATTTCAAATCCGCCCTGCGCACCCAGCCGATCCTGATCGCCAACAGCGCCGAGGACGGGCTGTTTGCAACCCACCTGTCGACGATGGATTCCTACATCCTGCGGGTACGCACCAACATGACCGAGATCGTCAACGTGTTGCAGCGATAGCGCCCGGGTCAGGCGGTCCGACGGCCCGCCTGGCCGAGGTAACTCGGATTTGACCGAACCGTTTCACCGGCTGTTAGCCATCGCAGCAAGTCGCCTCGCGTCGTCGGGATTTTCAACCAATTTTATTCAGTCGCAGCTCGTAGTGTCGACCTGTCCGCGCCTGTTTTTCGTTCGGCCGTGGACAGGAGTTCAAAATGGCAGTTCGGAAATCGGTTGATAAATCAGCACCCGCCAGGCTCGTTGCCGACGACGGCGATCGCAATGCCGCGTCACGCCCGTCGGGCGACGCGGCCGGATTGCAGAAGCGCCTGCACGACGAGATCGCGCGCGACCGGCCGGCGACGGCGCCGGTCGATCCGGCGCCCGCCGAGACGGCAGAGCCGCAGGTTGAACTGCACCCCGCCGCTGATCGGCGCGCCAAATCCGAAGACCGCCGCAAGCAGCCACCGAACGCCTATTCGAAAGTGATCAAATCGCTGATCGGCCTGGCTGTCGTCATCGTCGTCGGCTGGATGCCGGTCAAGCGTCTGTTCGAGACCTCGAGCGTCCAGGCGGTCGTAAACGCCACCATCGTCACCGTACGGTCGCCGATCAACGGCGTCGTCGGCGGGCAGATCGGCGCCCTTTCGGTCGGTAACACGATCGAATCCGGAAATCCCCTGGTCGCCAT
This sequence comes from Phyllobacteriaceae bacterium UBA1940, assembly GCA_002336975.1. Lineage (GTDB taxonomy): Bacteria > Pseudomonadota > Alphaproteobacteria > Rhizobiales > Rhizobiaceae > Mesorhizobium_A. The sequence goes on along the minus strand of DDFA01000072.1, from coordinate 10,521 downwards.
CGAAAACCCGCGTGTCGACACCAACGCGGTGGACCATGCGACCGAGATGATCGCCACCCACGAGGCCGACCTGGCGGGCGTGCGCCAGCGGATCGCCGGCCTGCAGGCCGCTCGCGCCGAAGTCGCCAACCGCGTCGGGACCTATCGGCTCGCNNCCCGCCGCCTCGCCGCGCGGCTCGACGAGGCGGAGGCCCGCATCCGGCACTACCGCGCCGAGCGCGACATGGTGGCGGCCGATCTGGGACGCCTGTCAACCCTTTCCGGCAAGGACGGCAAGTCCAGGGCCGACGCCGGCGCCATGAACCTGCGGCTGGTGTCCGCCAACGCCACGCTTGACGAACATATCGCCGCCAAGGCGGTGCTGATCGCCGAGCGCGACGCCCTCAACGCCGGCCGTTTTCTAGGCGACGACTACAATGACGCGCCGCGCTCGGCGCAACGGGTCGACGACCTTGGCGAAATGATCATCCAGTTGCAGGGCGACGAAACGCGCATGGCGACCCGCCTGAAGAGCGCCCGCGAAGAGCTGGCGCAGGAATTGGAGCAGATCGGTCCTCTGAGATACGCGCCGCTCGACGCGCCGGTTAGCGGCCGAGTGTGGGAGGTGCTCACGGCGCCTGGCGAACAGGTCGTCGCCGGCCAGCATCTTCTCTCGCTGGTCGACTGCTCGAAACTGATCGTCACCGCGGCGGTCAGCGAGAGCGTCTACAACTACCTGTCGCTCGGTCTCAAGGTGCGTTTCCTGCTCGACGGTTCGCCGGTCGAACTGCCAGGCACCGTCGTGCAACTAAGCGGCATTGCCGCGGCAAGCTCCAACTTCGCCATCAACCCGTCGGCGCTGCAGAAGGAAGCCTACCGGGTCGGCGTCTCGATCGAGACCAAAGCTCTCGGCGGCGCCTGCCCGGTCGGCCGCACCGGACGCGTCGTGTTCAAGGCCAGCTGACAGTCCGGCGGCGACGATGTTGACCGAATTCAACCCCTTCCTGACGGTTGCGGCCGAAGGCCTGTCGTGGGGCGTGGTCGTGGCCGGGCTGTTGCTTGCGCTGCTCCCCTGGCTCGACCGCAACTCCGGCGCCCGCGTCATTCCCGTGGTTCTGGTGCTCGGCCTGACGGTCCGCTACGCGTTCTGGCGCGTGACCGAGACCTTGCCCGTTCACGGCGATTACCTCGATCTGGCGCTGGGCGTGCTGTTCCTGACGCTCGAGATCGGCGCCATGATCAGCGGCACGATCGCCTATGTCACGCTTAGCCGCACCACCAACCGCACCCCAGAGGTCGACGCGCATCTGCCGGCGCTGATGGCGATGGAACGCCATCCGCTGGTCGACGTCTTCATCTGCACCTACAATGAAGAGGAAACCATTCTCGAGCGCACGATCATGGGCGCGACGGGCATGAACTACCCCAACTACCGTGTCTGGGTGCTCGACGACGGACGGCGCGCCTGGCTGCGCGAACTCGCCGACCGTCTCGGCTGCAACTATCTCGACCGTCCCGACAACAAGGGCGCCAAGGCCGGCAATATCAACCACGCCCTGCGCCATATGGCGACCCTGCCGGAACGGCCGGAATTCGTCTCGGTCCTCGACGCCGACTTTGTGCCCAATGCCAATTTCCTGTCGCGCACGATGAGCCTCTTCCATGCGCATGACGTCGGCATCGTCCAGACGCCGCAGCATTTCATCAACCAGGACCCGATCCAGTCCAACCTGCGCGCCGGCGACCTCTGGCCTGATGAACAGCGTCTCTTTTTTGACGTCATTCAGCCGTCGAAAGACGCTTGGGGTCAATCAATCTGCTGCGGCACATCATCAGTTGTCCGCGTCGCGGCGCTTGACCGGCTGGGTGGTTTCCCCACCGACTCGGTCACTGAAGACTATCTCCTGACGATACGTTTCAAGCGTATGGGCTATCGCACCGTTTACCTGAACGAGCGGTTATCGCTGGGCCTCGCGCCCGAGGGTCTGCGCGAATACGTCACCCAGCGCGGCCGCTGGTGTCTCGGCTTCATGCAGATCATTCGCGGGCCAGACGGCCCGCTCAAATTCGGCAATGGCCTTTCGATTGCGGACCGCATCTCACTGGTCGACAGTTTCCTCTACTGGTCGGTCGGATACATGTTCCGCATCGCCTGCCTGTTCATCCCGATCCTTTATCTTGTGTTCGACATCCAGGCTGTCGACGCCAGCTTCGAGGATGGCCTGTCGCACTTCCTGCCCTATTACGTCTCGCAGGTAGCGGTCATCGCATGGATTTCAGGCGGCCGCGTGCTGCCGGTGCTCACCGACGTGTCGCAGCTTCTGGCGGCGCGCGAAATCCTCGGCTCGGTCTTTGTCGGCCTGTTCCGGCCGAAAGGTCACAAATTTGCGGTCACTGCCAAGGGCGGCGACCGCAGCAAGGTCATCGTCCAGTGGAAGCTGATCGCGATCATCTCGACGATCCTCGTCCTCAATGTCGGCGGCGTGCTGCTGATGTTCATGAACCGCAACACCACCCTGCTCGAATCCAGTGCGGTGGCGCTGTTCTGGACCTGGTACAACATGGTCATGCTGATGACCGCCATCGCCTGCTGCGTCGAGCAGCCGCGCTATCGCCTGAGCGAGCGGCTGCCCTGCGTCGAGCCGGTCAGGATCCGTGTCGGCGACCTGGTCAAGGACACGATGTCGATCGACATCTCGATCGACGGCATCCGCTTCGCCGGACGGCTGCCCGCCCCCGTCGGCGCGCCGGTCACGGTCACCTTCGGCGGCAGGGACTTTCCCGGCACGATCATCCGCAAGTCGGCGACCGACACCGCGGTCAAGCTGCTTGAGAACACCGACCTGCGCACCCTGATGGTCCGAAAAGTCTATTCCGGCATGTATCTGCCGACATTCGACCGCGCCCGGCCGACAAGGCTCGCGACGCGGGTCGCCAAGCGGATCATGGAATAGACGTCAGACGGCGCGCCGCCCGCCGATGTTCTCGACCGGATCGGGCGACCGCCGGCCCTACTGGTCGATCAGGCAGATGAATTCGCGGTATTTGCCGCCGGGCGAGCGGACGAGGGCGTCGCATCTGGTGACCTCGACCTCGAGGCTCGGCCAGTAGCGCCGCTTGAACAGTTCGCGCAGTCCGCCGAGGTCGACTTCGCGCTCGCTGCCGTCATGCACATATCGAAGCTCGACCCGTTGCGTGGAGTGCTGGACGACCTGCCTCTGGACGGCTGGAACGAACTCGAGCATTTGCGTCTCGGAGAGACGCGGCCAGATACGCTTGCCGTCTGGCGTCACGAACATGTCGCGACTGCGGCCAAGTATGCGCCTGATGGTTGGCAGCGACCGCCCGCAGCCGCACGGACGCTCGCTGAGCACGGCAAGGTCGCCCTGATCGTAGCGGACGAGCGGCATCGCATAGGCGTAGAAGGGGGTGACGACGACCCTGCCCTCCTCGCCCGACTCGCAAGGGCTGCCGTCCTCGCGCAACAATTCGACGTGAATGAGCTCCGACCCGATGTGATAGTCGCCCGAATGCGGGCACTGCGCCGCGATATGTCCGGCCTCTTCGCTGCCGTAGAACGCCGAGACGTTGACCCCGACATTGGCCTTGATCGTGTCGATGTGATCGTCGGTCAGGGGCTCGCCGACGACAAAGAAGCGCCGCAGCGACCTGGCCCACGGTCGCCCCCTGCCCAACTTCGCGAGCGCCGCCGCGTTGGTCGGATAGGTGCGGACATAGGCTGGCTGTATCTGGTCCAGAAAGTCGAGCTGGGCTTCCACCGTCGCCTCGATCGACATCACTGCAAAACGGCCGGCGCCGCCTTTCCATGACCAGCGGTCCCGGATTTCGCCCTCCACCGGAAACGATCTCGGCCCGCTGCTCACGGAGATGCATGCATAGGTCGCATCGCGATCGATCCCGGTCCAGTCGTGCAGCCGTTCGACGGCCGCGCCGGAAACGTCCACCAGCGCCGAATTCACCGGGAAAAGCATCGAGCGCCCGGTGGATCCCGACGTCGAGCGCTGAACGATGCGCCCGGCGGCGGGCGGCGTCGACCGCGCGACATATTCGCCTTGCGCGCCCTGGATTTCCTGGCGGGTCAGGACCGGAATTTCCTCCCACCTCGTCCAGTCGATCTGGCCGTCATCCGCCAGAACTGGACGCAGTCTCGTCCCGTATGCGCCGGTCTCGGCGGCCGCATGGCGGACAAGGCGGTCGAGCAGCGTCACCTGAAGCGAGGCGAGCCGCTCCGGGGCCAGCCATTGCGCCTGCCCCAGCATGTCCGCGAACCTGGCGATATTGTTGTCGGCCATCGTCCAAACCTAGTCGCTCCGGCGCTGCGCATTGGCAAGGCTTTTGTGCCAAAATTGCAACACAAAGACGTTGGGGAATGTTCGTTGAAGCAAATTTCGCTGCCACCGCGCATGCTCCAGTTGCGCGCGACACAACTCAATTCTAAGGGAGCTATCTAAATAAGAAAGACATCTGTCTGGAGAGAGGGGCCTCCGCAATGAAATCCGGTCTGAAGTTCTGCACGAGTACGGCTGTTCTCCTGGTCTTGAGCAGCTGGGCCTACGCCGCCGATCCGGCGACGTTCGAGGAGAAGTTCGAAGGCGCCAAGCCGGCGGTGTCGGCCTTCAACGGCAAGCTCGACATCGGCTACGCGTTCCAGAACTACGACGTGCCGTTCCCCGACAAGACGGAAGGCGGGTATGTCATCGGCTCGATTTCGGCGCCGCTGGGACAATCCTTCGGTCTGCAAATCGACGGCGGTTACGCCAGGCTGGGCATCGATCCGGGCCCGTTCTCCGCCGAACTGACCGGCATCGGCGCGCATCTGTTCTGGCGCAACCCGGACAAGGGCCTGATCGGCGCCTATGGACATTACAACAGGATCGGGCTCGGCTTTTTCGACCTCGACGCATGGCGCTACGGCGTCGAAGCCGAAGCCTATCTCGGACCGGTCAGCCTTGAGGCCTTCATCGGCGGCGACTCGGTCAGGGGTCCGGCCGGCAGCATCAACGAGCTGAACGCTGACTTCCGCGCCGCCTACTATTTTATGGAAAACTATCGCGTCGACGTCGGCGTCAATCACCAGTTCGGCGCCACGTCGCTGCGCGTGGGGACCGAGGCGCTGCTGCCAGTCGCCGGCCAGCGGATGTCGCTCTATGCCAACGGCGCTTTCAGCAGCGACGCGACGACGGTTCGCGCCGGTCTGCGCTTCTACTTCGGCCAGGCTGGCAAGTCGCTCCAGGCCCGCCACCGCGAGGACGATCCGGCGACCAGACTGTTCGACTATTTCAATCTGGATGACGCGACCAGCCGTCTGGGCGGCGGCGGCGGCGGCGGCGGCGAAAACCCGGGCTGCGGCGGCCCCGAGCAGCCGATGTGCGATTGACGTCCGGTTGACGCGACGGTCGCCGGCATCGGCGTCGTCTTGCAATGATCGATCGCCCGGCTTCCGGGCGATCTTCTTTTGCGGTTGCCGCCGGCCAGGCGCGCTTTTCCGCATTGGCGGCGGTCGCCACACAGTGTCGCACTTGCCCCCCGACCCGTCCCGTGGTTCGATGCTCCATGGCCTGCGCCGGCCGCTATGCCGGACCGGCCATGCGACGGCCTGAGGCCGACTTGCTTGCGGCCGCCGCTCATCGGAAACGAATGAGAGGAGGACAGCATGGGCAAGCGCGCCGGAGACAGGCGCAAGGGACCGAAATGCATCGCCATCATCGGTCCCTTCGCGAGCGGAAAGACCACCCTTTTCGAAGCCATTCTCGCCCGTACGGGCATAATCTCCAAACAAGGTTCGGTTGCCGCCAAAAACACCGTCGGCGACAATTCTCCAGAGGCCCGCGCTCACCAGATGAGCGTCGAGGCGAGCTTCGCCACGGTCGATTTCATGGGTGAGACGATCTGTTTCGTCGATTGTCCCGGCTCGATCGAGTTCGGCTACGAGGCGATGCCGATCCTCGCCGCCTGCGACGCCGCGATCGTGGTGGCCGAGGCCGACGAGAAGAAGATTCCCGCCCTGCAGCTGATCCTGCGCCAGCTCGACGAGATCGGCGTGCCGCGCATCCTGTTCCTCAACAAGGTGGACAAGATCGACGCCGGCGTGCGCGACACCCTGAAGCTGCTGCAGCCGGCCAGCCGCACCCCGCTGTTGCTGCGCCAGATTCCTCTGCGCAAGAACGGCCAGACCGTCGGCGCCATCGACCTGGCGCTGGAACGGGCCTATGTCTGGCGCGAGCAGGCCGAAAGCGAGGTCGCCGCGATCCCCGACGACGAGCGCGCCCGCGAGATCGAGGCCAGGTTCTCGATGCTCGAACGCCTCGCCGACCATGACGACGACCTGATGGAGCAATTGCTCGAGGACAGGCCGCCGCCGCGCGACGAGGTCTTCGACGATCTCGCCGCGGACCTGCGCGACGGGTCGGTGATCCCCGTGCTGATCGGCTCGGCCGAACATGGCAACGGCGTGCTGCGGCTGCTCAAGACCATCCGCCACGACGCCCCGGACGTCTCCGACACCCGCGCCCGCCTCGGCCTCGCCGACGGCGTTTCGGCGCTGCGCGTGATGAAGACGGTGCACACGCCGCACGGCGGCAAGCTGTCGGTGGCGCGCGTGCTGGCAGGCTCCATCTCCGACGGCGCCGAGGTTCTCGCCGCCGATGGGCGCAGCGGCAAGGTCAGCGGCGTCTATCGCCTCACCGGCAAGGACCAGTCGAAACAGCCAAAGGCCGATCCGGGCGACGTCGTGGCGCTTGGCCGGCTTGACGACATCCGCACCGGCGACCTGATCTCGACCGACAGGTCGATCGCCGACGCCGATCCGCTGCCCGCCTGGCTGGAACCCGTCTTCACCGTGGCGCTGCGGCCAAAGGAGCGCAAGGACGAGGTCAAACTGTCGGCGGCCTTGTCGAGGCTCGCCGACGAGGATCCCTCGCTCGCCATCGCCCAGAACCAGGACACGTCCGAAACCATGCTGTCCGGACAGGGCGAGATGCATTTGCGCGTGGCGATGGAGCGGCTCGAGGGCCGCTATCAGATCCCGCTGGAATCGCACCGGCCGCAGGTGCCCTACCGCGAGACCATCCGCAAATCGGCGCAGCAGCGCGGCCGTCACAAGAAACAGTCCGGCGGTCACGGCCAGTTCGGCGACGTCGTCATCGAGATCAAGCCGCTGCCGCGCGGCGCCGGTTTCGAGTTCACCGACACCATCACCGGCGGCGTGGTGCCGAAAACCTACATCCCGTCGGTGGAGACTGGCGTGCGCGACTTCCTCAAATCCGGCGCGTTCGGATTTCCGGTGGTCGACATCGCTGTCAACCTGTCGGACGGCTCCTACCACAATGTCGACAGTTCCGACATGGCGTTCCAGATGGCGGCCCGCATCGCCATGAAGGAAGGCCTCGCCGCCTGCTCGCCTGTGCTGCTGGAGCCGGTGATGAAGGTCGAGATCGCCACCCCCAACGACGCCACCGCGCGGATCACCGCGATGATCCCGCAGCGGCGCGGCCAGATCCTCGGCTACGACGCGCGCGACGGCTGGGATGGATGGGACGTGGTCGAGGCGATCATCCCCCAGTCCGAACTGGGCGACATGATCGTCGAGTTGCGCTCCGCCTCCTCGGGCGTCGCCTCCTACCGGGCGCAGTTCGACCACATGGCGGAACTGACCGGGCGCATCGCCGATGAGGTGCTGAGCGCGCACGGCAAGGCGGCCTGAGCGAGTTGGAATCGGACCTGTAGCGTCCGTTTGACGGCGTGGCGGCCAGCCGCGCCGTCCTGTTGCCAGCCTGATCCCCTGAAACGAAAAAAGGCCGGATCATTGACCCGGCCTAGTCGATTGGAAGTGCTGTTTCCAGCAAACCTCCAGAGGGGAACACTCGTGAGCGCTAATGGGAGGAGAACGCGCTCAGGAGATGATCGTGATATGATGGTCATTTGCTCGGTTAACAAGCAGGATGGACGCATCCCAGCCATGCAGATTTGCATGGATGATGCAATTGCACTGTTTTTCGGCTCTGTGGACCAATCCCGCCCTTGTTCTGTGCCGAAAGTTTGACCTGCGAGACTTGGACCAGCGGCGCATGGCGATTATGACAACCTGTCCTCACGCCTGTATCCGGAGCCCCGAACATGCCGAGCGAACATCGCCTGACGCGCAAGACCTTGCGCTCCGCCGGCCAGGCCGAACTCGACGAAGCGGCCGCGAACCTGTTCGCCATGTTCATCGAGCGGGAGAAGGAGTTCAGCTTCAACCCCGCCATCAGGATCGACTACCCCGATGTCGCCGACCCGTCGGCCAGTCCGTTTCTCGCCGATGCGCCGGGCTACATCGATCGCCTCGCCGCCGCGCTGGAGGGCGAAGGCGGGCTGATCGGGCGGATCGTGGCGCTGACGACCTTTGGCGCCGCCCTGACCGGCCCGCTGCGACGGGCGGGGTTCGACGTCACCCCGATCGACATGCCGGCCGGCCCCGACGGCACGGTCTGGTGCAGCCGGCAGATGAACGGCGGGGCCGGCCGCACCCTCTATGTCGAGGCGGTGGACGAGGCCGATCCGAAAATCCGGCCGCAATTTGCGCTTGAACTGCACGATGGCGACGGCCGCCTGCGCGGCGGCGCCTGCGGCTCGATCCACCGGCGCGACGGGCGGCGCTTCGCCTATCTGGCGACGATGACGCTCGATCGGGGACTGCCGGCCGGCTTCGGCAAATGGCTTGGCGAGGCGCTCATCGACTTCATGCGCGACGAGGGCGTCCACGCGATCCATCTCGGCACCCAGACCGCCGGCCCGTTCTACCGCGACAAGCTCGGATTTCGCATCACCCACACGGTGCTGCCGGCGCTTCGCCTGCGCCGCGACGCCGGCGGCGCGGAAATCCCGACCGACCTGGTGATGATGGAGCGGATTGTCTGACCCGCGCGGCGCGGTCTCCTGCATCGACCCGAAAATCGGAATCGCTTTTCGAAAGCACGATGCAGCAGATTCAAAGTGTTGGAGCGTCCTTTGCGCGTCCAATTGAACGCGCGGCGCTCTAATACGCCCAGCTTCTCGCCTTCGAGATCAGGAAGTCGCGGAACACCTGCAGCTTGACCTGATGCTTCATCGCGTCGGGATAGCAGAAATAGGTGTCGAACGACGGCGCCTCGGTGTCGGTCAGGATCGGCACAAGCCCGGCGTCCTTGCCGGCGACGTAGTCGGGCAGCATGGCGATGCCCGCTCCGCCTTCCACCGCCCGCTTGATCGCCAGGATGTCGTTGATCTGCAGCACATTGGTGCGCCGCGCGCCGTCGGGGCGGGCCGCCGTCTCCAGCCAGTTGACGTCGCTGATATGCACCGGGATCGGATCGCCAAAGGTGACGATGCGGTGATCGTCGAGGTCGGACAGCGTCGCCGGCGTGCCGTGTTTGGCCAGGTAGGACGGCGCGGCGTAGATATGAAAATGCACTGTGAAGATGCGACGCTGGATCAGGTCCGGCTGCTGCGGCTGGCGCAGGCGGATGGCGCAGTCTGCCTGCCGCATCGTCAGGTCGAGCTCTTCATTGGCGAGGATGAGCTGCAGCTGGATGTCGGGATAGAGCGCCAGGAATTCCGGCACCCGCTCGGTCAGCCAGCCGGCGCCCAGGCCAACGGTGGTCGTCACCCGCAGCAGGCCCGACGGCCGGTCCTTGGTCTCGGTCAGCCTCGACTTGACCGATTCGAGCTTGACCAGCACGTCATGCGCCGTGCGGAACAGGATCTCGCCTTGTTCGGTCAGCACCAGCCCGCGCGCATGCCGGTGAAACAGCGGCACGCCGACATCGTGTTCGAGCGCGCTCACCTGCCGCGAAATCGCCGATTGCGACAGTTTCAGCGTTTCCGCGGCGTGCGTGAACGAGCCGGCTTCCGCGGCCGCGTGAAAGACGCGCAGCTTGTCCCAGTCGAGCGGCATGTTCGCCATGTTCCCCTTTGCCGGTCGTTGCCGGCATTCCTTGTTTATTCGGCGGCTTCTTTGTGAGCGTCCAGCTCCGCCAGGTATTTTTCCGCTTCCAGCGCCGCCATGCAGCCCATGCCGGCCGCCGTCACCGCCTGGCGATAGATGTCGTCGGTGACGTCGCCGGCGGCGAAGACGCCGGCAATATCGGTGCGGGTCGAATCGGGCGCCGTCCACAGATAGCCGTTCGGCTTCTGCTTCAGCTTGCCGGCGAAAAGTTCCACCGCCGGCGCATGGCCAATCGCCACGAACACGCCGTCGATTGAAAAATCGCTGACCGAGCCGGTCTTGGTGTTCTTGACGCGGATGCCGGTGACCGAGGGCGGCAGCGGCGCTTTCGGCCGTTCGCCGGTGATTTCCTCGACCGCGCTGTCCCACATCACCTTGACGTTGTCCTTGCCCAACAGCCGTTCCTGCAGGATGCGCTCGGCGCGGAATTCGTCCCTGCGGTGCACCACCGTCACCGTCTTGGCGAGGTTCGACAGATAGAGCGCTTCCTCGACCGCCGAATTGCCGCCGCCGATCACCATGACGTCCTTGCCGCGGTAGAAGAAGCCGTCGCAGGT